>CAZVYM010000025.1:0-39429 GCA_964630935.1 uncultured Gemmatimonadaceae bacterium
CCTGAACTCCGGCGTCTTGATCTCGTACTCCTTCGGCGGCTCGGCGCCCAGGAGATACCTCACGAAGTAGTCCCAGCGCTTGCGCATCATGTAGTTCGAGTCCTCGCCGTAGCCGTGCCGCTGGTTCGGCAGGATGAGCATGTCGAAGTCCTTGTTCGCCTTGATCAGCGCATCGACGACCAGGAGCGTGTTGTACGGGGGCACGTTGTCGTCCATCGAGCCGTGGGCGATGAGCAGGTGGCCCTTCAGGTTCGCGGCCAGATTCTCGTTGGCCTCGGGCGCGTAGTTGTCGGTGCCGTCGGTGCGAATGAGCTCGCCCTGGTAGCGCTCGCCCCAGTCGTCCTCGTACTCCCTCTGGTCGTGGTTGCCCGACTCCGAGATCCCGACCTTGAAGAAGTCGGGGTAGCGGAACATGGCGTCGGCGGTGATGAACCCACCGCCCGAGTGACCCCACATGGCCGCGCGGTCGATGTCGATCCAGGGATACTTCTCGGCCAGCTCCTTCATGCCGGCCACCTGGTCGGGCAGCGTGTTGTCGCGGCCCATCGCGCCGTACCACTTGTCGTGGAAGGACTTCGAGCGGCCGGGTGTGCCCATGCCGTCGATCGAGACCACGATGAACCCGAGCTCGGCGAGTGCCTGCTTGTCCCCACGTGCCACCGAGAACGTGCGTCCGCGCACGCTCCCGCTCTGCGGGCCCGGATAGGCGTTGTTGATGATCGGGTATTTCTTGTTGGGGTCGAAGTTGGTGGGTCGGAACATCAGCCCGTACAGGTCGGTCTTGCCGTCGCGCGCCTTCACCTCGATCGGGATCGGCGGCTTCCAACCCGTCGCCAGCAGCTTCGAGATGTCCGCCTTCTCGACCTCCATCACCTTCTTGCCGTCGCGATCGCGAACATCGACCACCGGAGGCACGTCGGGCTGCGAGTACGTGTCCACCAGATAGCGTCCGTCGGGCGCCAGCTGGATCGAGTGTGTGCCCACGGCGGGCGTCAGGGAGACCTGCTTGCCACCGTCGAGGCCGATCCGGTAGAAGTGCGTGAAGTAGGGATCCTGGTCGGGCTCGCGCGCGTTGGCGCCGTACCAGACCGTGCGGCTCTCGGGGTCGAGGCGCTCGATGGAGATCACGGGACCTTCACCGTCCGTGATCTTCCGCTTCAGCTTGCCGGTGTTCAGGTCGTAGAGGTAGAGCTGGCCCCAGTTGTCCCTTTCGGAGAACCAGACGAGCTCGTGGGTGTCCCACAGGACCCGATACCCCGTCACCGACTCGAACTGGGTCGGTACGGTCTCTTCCATGACCGTACGCACCTCGCCGGTCTTCGTGTCCGCCACCTTGAGCGTGGCGGACTTGTGGTAACGGGACGTCGACACGAGGGCGAGCTGGGAATCGTCCGGATTCCACTGGTAGTCGTCCATGTTGATGTCGTCGCCGAGCATGGCGCGGTGGAAGTCCGGCGGCATCTTCAGCCGGACGACGGTGCCGGACGCCACGTCGATGACCACCCGATGGACCATCGACACCACGCTGTCTCCGGGCAGCGGGTACTTCCACGCCTCGAGCTCCGGATGGCCGACCTTGCTCCTGACGAGGTACATGTCCCCGAGTGGTCGGTCGTCCTGCTGCTGCGTGGCGATCATCTTCGAGTCCGGCGACCACTTGAGAATCGCGCGGTCGCTGTGCCGCCAACCCGCATTGTCCGTCGCGTACCCGTAGTTCTCGACGCCGTCGGTCGTCAGGGCGTGCTCTTCACCCGTCTCCATGTCGCGCACCCAGAGGTTCCAGTCGCGCACGAAGGCGCCGAGCTTCCCGTTCGGTGACACCGTCAACGGCTTTCCGTCCGAGGACGTGGGACCGCGGCCGAAGCCGAATCGGGGCATGGGCTCGCGCGTCGGGATCGCCGCACCCATGTCAGCGCATTGGGTCCCGGCCACGTTGCAGGACCAACGACGTCCGCCGGCGTTGAGCGAGATGCTGCGCTCGTTGGAGGAGAACTCGATCTCCCGGAAGGGAAGGTCGTTCGCGTCGTACGTCTCGCCGGTCTTCGCGGACAGGGTCCTGGCCAGAGCCGCGTGGTCGAACGCCGGCCGGCTGGATCGCCTGCGCGGGTCGACCACGACGAAGCGGTAGCCGTCCATGGTCTGGCTGCGATACCAGAAGCGGTCGTTCGCGAGCCAGTGGGCATCCACGCTGCCGCCCACCACCGTGCCGGCGAGGTTCGGAGCCAGGAACTTCACGGCCTGGTCGTAGTCGGCCGCCGTGAGTCGACGGGTCTGCTGGGCCGTCGCGGGAAGGGCGAGGCCGAGCAGAAAGACGGCCAGGGCCAGCCGCCCGATCGGCGAGACAGGGAGACGATTCATGCGCCGTAGCATGGGAGATTCTCCGACGAGGGTTGTGCCATCGGTATTCTGCTTTGAAGTCCTTGAACCTGGGGGTCCGGCCCGGGCCCGGCAACCACGGGCTCCACAGCCCCGAGAGCCGGCCCGGTCGTGGGCTCCCCAGACCCTCGGAAGACCCTCCAACGCGTCCGGCGGTTGGTCCGCAAACCACGCCACCCGCCCATCCCGAGGAATACGGACCTCGTGTAGGAAGCTTCCCCACGACACGGGGCGCTCACCCCCCCACAGCCCGGAATGAATGCCGGACACACATTTCAAGGTGAATGGACCCGAAGGGAACGACTGCGCCACATGGAGAAGACATGATCGCCCATCGACATGGAAACGGGAGCGGGGGCCACCCCCGGGGACATGGCCACGGCGGATCGGGACATCCCGGCATGCCGAAGGACTTCAACCAGGCTCCCTTCCTGGTCATCTGGGAAACGACCCAGGCCTGCGATCTGGCGTGCAAGCACTGCCGGGCCGAGGCGCAGCCATTGCGGAACCCGGACGAGCTGACCACCGACGAGGCGAAGAAGCTTCTCGACGACGTGCGCCGCTTCGGGCCCATCATCTTCGTGTTCTCCGGCGGCGACGCGCTCAAGCGCCCCGACATCGTCGAGCTGACGCGCTACGGTGCCGACCTCGGCTTGCGGATGGCCATCACGCCGGCGACCACTCCGCTCTGCTCCGAGGAGCGCCTGCGCCAGCTGTACGACGCCGGCATGGCTCGCCTCGCGGTGAGCCTGGACGGATCCACGGCCGCCGTGCACGACGAGTTCCGCCAGGTGCAGGGCTCGTTCGATCACGGCCTGCGCATCCTGCGGACGGCGCGTGAGATCGGCATGTCCACCCAGGTCAACACGGTCGTGGCCCGCCACAACGTGAACGACTTCCCGGTCATGGCCGAGCTCCTTTCCGAGCTGGGCATCGTCTTCTGGGAGGTGTTCTTCCTGATCCCGATGGGACGCGCCCGCCCTGAAGACGTCGCCGGCGCGGATGCGTTCGAGCGTGTCTTCAACGAGCTGTACGACCTGGCCAAGACGGTCCCCTTCGACATCAAGGCCACCGCGGCGCCGCACTACGGCCGCGTGGTGCTCCAGCGCAAGGTCGCGGAGCGGCGCGAAGGAATGAGGGCGGAGTCCTCGGACATCCTGACAGACGGCGTCGCGCACTCGCTGAGCGACGGCATCGGGCGGGCCCGGGGGGTCAACGACGGCGACGGATTCCTCTTCGTGAGCCACGTGGGCGACATCTTCCCGTCCGGCTTCCTGCCCAAGTCGGCGGGCAACCTTCGTACGCACGACCTCGTCGATACGTACCGGAACGCGCCGCTTTTCAAGCAGCTCCGCGACCGCTCGCTCCTCAAGGGCAAATGCTCGGTCTGCGAGTACCTGCCCGTGTGCGGGGGCAGCCGCGCCCGCGCCTACGCCGTGACGGGGGATCCGCTCGAGGCCGAGCCGTTCTGCGCGCACATCCCGGTGCGCTACCAGCGCATGATGGACGCCGGCGAGGCCGAGCCGGTGGACGAGTATTTCGCGAAACGCGCCCTCTCGCACGGGATTCCCCTCCCGGTCCTATGACGAGCCGCTGAGGCTTCCACGACCCATCAGGACGAGTCACCGGGCGGACGGCGGGTCACGCTCGGTGCCCCTGCGAGAGGGGCGCTTCTGGCCTTCGGCCACACGCTGTCCACGGAGCTCGTCGGAGCGGGCGAATGGACGGTGCGCGTCGTCGGAAGCCGATGGGACGGTGTCCACATGACGCCGGACACCCTCGAGGCCACGGTCGCGGTGGACGTCCCCGACTCGTGCGCTCTCCGAGCTCCAGCGGCCCTGGTACGGTTTCGACGCCGAGTCGCCGTGGGTGCAGGCGCTTACGGCGCTGCCGCCAGCACGCCAGCCGTCCGGCGCGCATCCACGAGCCGGCCGGGGATCCCGGGCCGGCTCGACCAGTTGGCCGCCACCCGGATCCCGTCGGGTAGGGTGAGGCCCTTCAGCGCGCTCCACGACACGTCCCACGCGGGCATCGTCTCGTGCTCGACGGCGAGGGCCGCCGCGTCGTAGCCCGTGCAGCGCCGGAACTCCTCGACCGCGAGGCTCGCCAGAGCGTCTTCGCCCATGTCGGCCACCTCGGGACGGCGTGCACCGCCGAGATAGGCGGTGTAGACGTTCCGCCGTCCGAAGAGCGAGTCGTTGAAGGTCACCCCCCTGAGCGCCAGATCATCCTCCGTGAAAGCCACCTGGAAGCCGAGCCCGCGCAGCGGTGTGTCGGCATCGAGGTGCACCACGGCCAAGGGGTTGTAGTGGAGCGTGCGGAGCGCGGACGCCGCGCTCGGAGCGACCTCGGAGAGGAGCTCGGCGCCCGTGGGGGCGGGCACGGTCAACACGACTTGCTCGGCCTCCACGACCCCCGAGGCCGTCTCGAGCACCCAGCCCGCACCGGCGCGGCTCAGCCGCCGGACGGGGCTCTCCAACCGGAGCCGCTCGCCCAACGCACGCGCGAGCGCCAGCGGAAGGGTCTGCATTCCCTCCTTGAAGGAGAGGGGCGCGGGCGGCTGGATGCGCCCCCCCCGCCTCAGGAGCGGAAGGGTGAGGCTCCTGCGGATCCCGAACTCGCGGAGCACGTGCCCCAGCGAGAGCCCGACCACCATGTCCGCCGGATCCGACCCGTAGAGCCCTCCGTACAGCGGCGCGATGAGTGTCTCGTAGACCTCTCGCCCGACCTTGCGCGTGAAGTAGGTCGCGACGCGCTCTCCCGGGTCGGCGCCCGCCGTGAACGGCTCGAGGATCAGGCGCAGCTTGGCCAGCGGACTCACGATGTCGGAGAGAAAGAAGTCCACCGCCGAGAACGGAACGCGACGCAGCCGTCCCTTGCGGTAGACGAAGAGGTCGAGGTCGGCCGGGGCGGTGATCACCTGGTCGTCGAGCCCGAGCCTTCCCACCAGATCGCGCATCGCGGCCGTGAGACGCGTGCGCTGGGGCCCCCACTCCAGGATGCGGCCGTCGACACGCGCGCTCCGGATCACGCCTCCGGGCCGTGAGGCGGCCTCGAGCACGACGAACTCGACGCCCAGACGCTCGAGCTCGTAGCCCAGGACCAGGCCGGTGATTCCACCCCCGACGACCGCGATCATGCCCGGTTGCCGTCCGTCATCGTCGGACGCTCAGACCGCGTCGGCCGGAACGTAGGGGCTCGGGGGAAGCTCGCGGCTCCCGTTCGTGCACCAGGTGTCCTCCAAGGGACAGCATCGGCAGCCGGAAAGGAGGCCCGATCCCTGAGGATCCTCGGCGATGGCCTCGGTCACCAGACCCGCGAGGAGCGCCGGAAAGCGGGGATCGTCATGGGGCACGGGCACCCGGTGGAGCTCCTTCCCCTCCCCCTCCACGAACTCGCGCAGCTCGTGATCGAGCTCGGCGAGCGTCTCGGATTGCTCGTGCATGAAAGAGATCGGGACGACGACCAGACGTCGCTCCTCCAGTCCGCGGATCGCATCCTCGTTGTCCGGCCGGGTCCAGACGATGCGCCGATTCGCGTGGTTCTGGAAGCCCACCCCGTACCGCTCGGCGCCGAGCCCTTCCGCGACGGCCCGGCAATGCTCCTCCACGTAACGATCGTAGCGGCCCTTCTCGCCCAGGTACCGGACCGGCGTGCCGTGCACCGAGAAGTAGAGCAGGGTGTCGGGAGCATCGAGATCGAGCCCTCGCTCCTCCACGAAGGCGCGTATGTGGCTCACCCGCATGGCGACGTAGTCCGGATGGTGGTGCCATCCGGAGAGGCCCACGAAGCGGGGCGCCCACCCGAGCTCGTCCAGCGTGCGACGCACTTCGCTCAGCGCCGCCACCGTCGTCGAATACCCACACATCGGATAGACCGGAAGCCCGACCAGCGTGTGCACTCCGTCGTCCCTGGCCCGCTCCAGCATCTCCCGAATGGAGGGGTCGGTGAACTGGAACGCCGAGTACACGTGCACCTCCACACCCGCGGAGGAGAGCTCACGCTCCAGGGCAGCGGCCTGCGCGTCCGCCTGTCCGTTCAAGGGGGAGCCTCCGATCGCCTCGTAGTCCTCCACCAGACTCGGCGCCCGATCCGCGGCAAGCTGACGCGCCCGCGCCACCGCGGCCTCGTCGGCATGACCCTCCAGATCGGCATTCTGGAGGAAGATCCGCTCGAGATAGGGTCGTGCATGATCGAGCGTGGCCTCGGCGGGCTCGCCGAAGTTCATTACAAGGACTCCGAGGGGCACGGCGCTCCCTCCTTCGTGAAGACGGTCGGAACGTCAGCGTGTCACGCTCTGAAGAGAACGTTCGCGGATGTGATCCAACATGAACGCGACCTGATCGGGATCCGTCGTGCGGTGGATCCCATGGCCCAGGTTGAAGACATGGGCCGCGGCCGCCGCCCCTTCCTCGAGGACCTCGTCCACCGAGGCGGCCAGCGCGCGTCTCGGCGCGAACAGGGCGGCCGGATCGAGGTTGCCTTGAACGACCGCGTTCTCCCCCAGATCGCGCACGGCGCGGGAGAGGGGCAGCGTCCAGTCGATGCCCACCACGTCCACGTCCAGCCCCCGGATGTCGGGCAGGAGCGTCGCTCCGCCGTGGGCGAAATAGATCAGCGGCCGATCGACCTCCGCGCGGATGGCGCGTACGATATCCTCCACAACCGGAAGCACGAAGCTCCGGTAGGTCTCGGGTCCCAGCAGCCCCGCCCACGAGTCGAAGAGCATCAGGGCGTCGGCACCTGCCCGCGCCTGCGCCACGAGGTACCGTCCCATGGACGTTCCGAGTAGCTGGAGCAGCTCGGCCGCCGTATCGGGCTCCTGCCGGAGGAAGGCCCGCGCGTCGGCGAAATCCTTCGAGCCTCCGCCCTGCACCAGATAGCAGAAAAGCGTGAACGGGGCCCCCGCGAATCCGATGAGGGACACGTCGCGCCGAAGCTCCGCGCGAACGATGCCGAGCGTCTCGAGCACGAAGGGCACGCCTTCGTCCGGGTCGAGCGGTCGAAGCCCACGGATCGTCTCGAGCGAGCGGACGGGCTCCTGGAGGATGGGTCCGGGCGCGAAGTCGAGCTCCACGCCCATCCCCTCGAGCGGCGTCATGATGTCGCTGAACAGGATGGCCGCGTCCAGCGGGAAGCGCTCGACGGGCTGAAGCGTGATGCGCGCGGCGATCTCCGGCGTCTTGGTGGCCGTGAGAAAATCCACCCGCTCACGGATCTTCCTGTACTCGGGCAGATAGCGACCGGCCTGGCGCATGATCCACACGGGCGGACGCGGACCGCGAATGCCGCGGCAGGTCCGCTCGAACAGCGTGCCGGCGCCGGCTCTCGACTCAGACATGGCTGGAATCTCCCACGGAGCGTTGCACGAGCGTGACGCAGGCGTCCACGAGGCCGGCCATCCCGGCTCGTCCGCCGACCTCCACGTCGGCGACGCCGAGCTCTTCCAGCGCATCGGCCGTCGTCCGGCCTATGGCGGCCACGCCGACGCCGGACAGCGCCCCCGCGAGATCGTCGTCGAGAGCCTGGGACAGCGAGCGAACGGCGGACGGGCTGGCGAACGTGACCACGTCGACCCCCGCGGCGAGATCCTCACGGACGAGCCTTCCGTCGGGAGGCGTCTCCCGGGTATGGTAGGCCTCGACGCGATCGACGCGGGCGCCCAAAGCCCGCAGCTCCTCCTCCAGGACGGGCCGCGCGAGCGATCCCGCGGGGAACAGCACACGGGCCCCGTCCAGCGAGGCGAACTCCGACACCGTCTCGGCGAGGCCCCGGGCTCCCGTTCCCCCACCCGTCACCGTCACCTTCCAGCCGTGCTCCCGGACGGCCGCCGCCGTCGCCTCGCCCACGACTGCGACACAGACGGAGCGCGGTGGGTTCGGCACCAGCTCGGACAGCCCGGGGACAGCCCGGGCGCTCGTGAAGATCACCCAGTCATAGCGGGCGAGCTCGTCGGCGGCCGCCCGAAGCGGCTCGGGATCGCGAGGACCCTCGGTCACCAACGTCGGCCATACCAGGACCCGGGCACCTTCATCCCGTAGCCGCTGGACGAGGGCGTCCTGCGACCCGCTTTCACGGGTCGTGGCGATCACGCTGCCGTCGAGACGGCCCATCAGCGAGCGCCCCCGCCCCGGGCCGGCACTCCGGCCCAGGCGACCTGGTTCAGGGATTCGAGCCCGAGCTCTTCGAGGAGCTTCTCGGCCAGCGCCACACCCACGCCCCCGGCAGCGCCTCGCGGACCTTCCTCGCTCACCCGCAGGATGCCGTCGGGCGACGCGATCGCCGCGCGGGCGCGCACCCGCTCCCCCGACGTCCGGGCGAGGACGCCCAGCGGCGCCTGGCATCCGGCTTCGAGTCGGCGGAGGCAGGCCCGCTCCACCGTCACCTCGGCGCGCGCATCCCCGTCTTCCAGCATCGAGACCGCGCGCGTCGCATCCCCGTCGTCCTCACGAATCTGCAGGGCGAGCGCACCCTGGGCGGCCGCCGGCAGCATGACGTCGGGCTCGAGGATCTCCACGATGCGGTCCTGCAGGTCGAGGCGGCGGAGGCCCGCGACCGCGAGGACGACCGCGTCGGCCTTGCCCTCGTCCACGGCGCGTACCCGCGTCGGGACGTTCCCGCGCTGCTCCTGGATGACGACGTCGGGGCGCGCCTCGCGCAGGAAGCTCCTGCGCCGCGGGCTCGACGTTCCCACCCGCGCGCCCGCCGGCAACTCGAGCAGGCCGGCCCCCCCGCTCACGAGGGCGTCCCGGGGATCCTCTCGCTTCGGCACGGCGCCGAGCACCAGGCCCCCGGGAAGTTGGCTGGAGAGGTCCTTGCACGAGTGGACCGCCACGTCCACACGCCCGTCGAGGAGCGCGTCCTCGATCTCCTTGGTGAAGAAGGACTGCCCCAGGTGGGGTCCGAGCGGGACATCCTGGATGCGGTCGCCCGAGGTGCGGATCTCCACGAGCTCCACGGACAGTCCGGGAACGGCGGCTTCGAGCGCCGCGGCCACCCCGCGGGACTGCGCCATCGCCAGCAGCGAGCCGCGGGTGCCGAGCCTGAGTCGGGTCACGAGCTCTCCGCCGCTCCGTCGCTCGTGGGCTCCACGCCGAAGAGCGATGTCGCGCTCTCGAGCAGCTTGCGGCCTTCGGCGTCGCTCGGATCCGCCTCCCGCAGCGCCACCGTGGGCGTGTGCAGGAGCGAGCGGGCGAGCGAGCGGGCGAGTCGGAGCAGATCTTCCCTCTCCTCCGCGCTCCGGCCGCGCGCATAGCGCTCGGCCTCCGCCCTTGCGGTCGCGAGCACCTGCTGCCTGACGGCCTTGACCACGGCCGCCGACTCGCGGGTGCGGAGCCACTTCATGAACCCGTCCGCCTCCTCGTCGACCATTCGTTCGGCTTTCGGCGTCTCGGCCGCCCGGGCGTCACGCGCGGCCTCCACGTCCCCGAAGACCTTCTCCAGGTCGACGAGATGCACCCCCGGCAACTCGGCGAGGTCGGGGTGGAAATTCCGCGGATGAGCCAGGTCGATGAAGTAGCGAGTCTTCATGGAGCCGTTCGAAAACGGCCCCCTCAACGGCTCGGGCTTTACCAGGTCGAGGCGCTCCCCGACGGCTCCGACGATGATATCCGCATCGAGGATCAGGCGATCGAGATCCTCGAGCAGGACGGCCTCGCCTCCGAGCTCCCGCGCGACACGCTCCGCCTTGGGCAGCGTGCGGTTGGCCACGGTCAGCCGGCGCAGTCCCTCCTTGCGAAGCAAGCGGGCCATGAGCACGCCGGTATCGCCGGCGCCCAGCACCACGCCCTTGAGCGGCTCGAGCGAGCCGACACGGCGCTGCAGAAGCTGGAGCGCGGCACCGGCCAGCGAGACGGCTCCGCGACCGATGCGGGTCTCGGTTCGGACACGCTTCCCCGCCGCCAGGGCGTTCTGGAAGAGCCTCAGGAGAATCGGCCCTGCCGTGTCGCGGGTGCGCGGGTCCTCGAGCGCGTCCCGCACCTGTCCGATGATCTGAGCCTCGCCGTAGACGACCGAGTCCAACCCCGCGGCGACCCGGAAGAGGTGCTCGACCGCATCCCTTCCACGATGAACGTAGGAGTGGGCCGCGATCTGCTCGGAGCGAATCCCCGTGCGACGGGCCAGCAGCTTGCGGATCGCCCGCAGCGCACGCTCGGGCTGACGGCTCGTTCCGTAGACCTCCACGCGGCCGCACGTGCCGAGCGGTACGGCCTCGTCCAACAGCCCCCGCGTGACCAGCTCTCCAAGGGCGTGGTACATCTCGTCGACGTCGACGTGCAGCAGCTCCCGCTCGTGCTGGGAAGCCACGGACTGGCTGCTGCCGAGGACGAAGAGCTCCATGGGTGCCTCGCTCATCCCAATGTCTCCAGCCACCGGTCGAGGTCCAGCAGGATCCCGGTGTGCAGCGGAGTGTCGGCCTTGGTGTAGCGCCGGGCCTCGGTATCTCTCAGGTCGTAGACCAGACGGGAGAACAGCGCCAGGTCGTCGGTCTCGTAGACCACCAGGAACTCCTGGTCCTGCAGACCGAACGAGTAGAGCAGCAGCTGCGTGATCTCCTGGAACTGCTTCCCGATCCGGATGTGCTCGTTCATCATGCCCTGGCGGGTATCCCGCCCGAGCAGGTACCAGTCCGCCGTCTTCGTGAAGGGGTACATCACCAGATAGGGCGAACGTTCCGGCGCCAGCGGATCGATCTCCTGAGCGGAGCGCTGGCTCCGACTGTACTCGGAGGGGCGGGTGAGCCCCCAGAGCGCGTGGACCGGCTCGAGGATGTCCCTGTGCCGGTTCTCCGCGTGCGAGCGCTCCGTGAAGTAGCCCCCCGCATCGTTCGGCTCCGGGAGCCGGACGGTGCTCCACAGAAGCACGTCGGCCTCCGACTCGAGCCCGCGCACCAGGTAGAGGTGCGCCGCCTCGGCCTTCTCGCGCAGCTCCTTGAACCAGGCGCGGGCGCGCTTGCGGCGTGCATCCGCCTCCAGCTCCCAGAACCGCGGCGTGAAGCGGTAGGTCGAGAAGTGTCCGAGCGTGACGGCGGGTACTTCAGAGCTCATCGGCCAACCAACCTGCTGCGTCGAGCGCGTGATAGGTGAGGATGATGTCGGCGCCCGCTCGACGGAACGCCGTCAGCGTCTCCAGCACGACCGCGCGCTCGTCGATCCAGCCCCGCTCCGCGGCGGCCTTCACCATGCTGTACTCGCCGCTCACGTTGTAGACGGCCAACGGATAGTCCGGATACGACTCCCTGGTCCGGCGTACGATGTCCAGATACGCCAGACCCGGCTTGACCATCAGAATATCCGCACCCTCGTCCAGATCGACGGCGTGCTCGAGCATCGCCTCCCGCCCATTACCGGGATCCATTTGATGGCTGCGCCGGTCGCCGAAGCGCGGTGCTCCGTCGGCCGCATCGCGGAACGGACCGTAGTAGGACGACGCGTACTTCGCGGAGTAGGAGAGGATGGGAACGTTCGTGAGCCCGTCTTCGTCCAACGCCTCACGGATGGCCTCGACCTGCCCGTCCATCATCGCCGAAGGGGCGACGATGTCCGCCCCGGCCTGGGCGTGCGACACCGCGGTGTCGGCAAGGCGCACGAGCGTCGGGTCGTTGAGGACCGTGCCGCCGTCGTCGAGGAGGCCGCAGTGGCCGTGATCCGTGTACTCGCAGAGACAGACGTCGGTGATGACGAGGCCGTCGAAATCCTGCTCGCGGAGCGCCCGCACGGCCCGCTGGATGATGCCATCCTCCGCCGAAGCCTGGGAGCCGCGGCTGTCCTTGTGGCCCGGGATGCCGAAGAGCAGGACGGCACCCACTCCCGCTTCCTCCGCCCGGGTCGCGATCTCCGGCAAGCGATCGACCGGCCAACGATACACGCCCGGCATCGAGGGGACCTCGGTCGGCTCGTCCTCCACCTCGGTGACGAACAGGGGGAGGACGAGGTGCCGGGGAAGGACCTGGTGCTCCCTCACCAGCGCCC
Source organism: uncultured Gemmatimonadaceae bacterium (assembly GCA_964630935.1). Lineage (GTDB taxonomy): Bacteria > Gemmatimonadota > Gemmatimonadetes > Longimicrobiales > Gaopeijiaceae > SZUA-318. The sequence continues at coordinate 12,348 of CAZVYM010000025.1, forward strand.
TCATGGCGGGACTCTGACGCAGTCGGCGCAGACGGGTGATCACGATGCTCCATCCTGTCGGTTTCGTTGCACGCTGCAGGAAATTTCCCCGCACGAGAGCCGCCGTACAATCGGGAGATCTCCCCTCCGCGGGTCCGTAGTACACCCGACCTCCCGATGGGTACGTACCCGGGGGGGCTCCCGAAGCGTGGGCGGCACCCGCGAGCGCACGAGCCGTCACGTACACCCCAGCGGCGGCGGCGGTCCGGGCAGGCGGGACCCATCGTCGCGCCGTGAAACAGGTTCCGGGGTCCGTTCGTAGAGAGATTCGAAAGCGTCGCAACCTTCACGGTCGTCGACGCGTCCAAAGGAAGTAACCGGGATCGCTCCGCACGGGGCGGAGGATTCCGACCGGGCGGCACCACCGCTCTGGCGAGATGTCGGGGAGAGGCGGGTCGCTCCGGGAACGAAGGGCTCACCAAGACCGGAGCACGAGCGATGAACGGGACGAGGATGAAGGGTGCGGTGGCAATCGTCGCATTCGCAGGAATGGCCTTCGGTACCAGCGCCTTGCGGGCGCAATCCGGATCCAGCCAAGAGGTGGACGTGGCCAAGGCCCAGCGGTACGAGGCCGCGGCCGAGCGGGTGGGGAAGACGATGGAGTTCTTCAACGAGGCCGCCAAGTACTGGGAGGAAGCGGCGAGCCTGCGGCCCGAAGGTGACTGCCAGGCCGTTCAGGACATGGTCAACGCCAGTCGTCTGAAGTTCTACCTCGGTGACAAGGGCAAGGCGCAGTCGCTCCTGCAGGACGCCGGAGAGATCGCGATGGCGTACGGAGACGTAGGGACGGCAGCACGCGTCTTCCTGGACGCCGCATGGATCGCCCGGGCTCGCGGGCAGGCCACGGTCGTCCAGAACCTGCTGACCAAGGCACAGAAGCTCGCCCAGTCACCTCTGCTGGAGGAGAGCCAACGGGACGCCCTTCTGGCGCGGATCGCGGCTGACGCCGACTGAGGCTTCGGCCGCTCCGCACGACGGACTTCCAGAAGGCCCCGCCTCTCCTTCGGGGGAGGCGGGGCCTTCCGCGTCCGGGCGATGCCGCGGTGTCCGGACCCGACCGGGCAGCGGTGTCCGAGCCCCACACGAGGCGTTATCATGCCCGCCTCCTTGTGTCACCGTCGTCAAAGAGGCTCCTGATGCGCACGACCCTGCTCATGGCCGCGACCCTCGGGCTCGCCCCGCTCTTCGGGGTGACGGCCACCCGCGTTCCTGCCACCGATCCGGCCCCCCATCACCCGGCGCTCCGTGCGACGGAACATGCTGCTGCGGCGTCCGGCACCCTCCACGACACTCGCCTCCGGGCCAAGCGGGCTCCGGCAATGGCCGCGGACTCCATCGACGAGCTCGTGGCCCGCCTCGATCTCGAGAGGTACAAGGCGACGATCAAGGGGCTCACGCAGTTCGGGGACCGCCGACAGGGCACCGACCGGAATCGGCGTGCGGTCGACTGGATCGAGCAACAGCTGAAGAGCTACGGGTGTCAGGACGTGTCCCGCCTCACGTACACGTACGAGCCGCGGCCCCGGCGTCCTCGGACGGGGCGCCGCCCCACCGGCGCCCGGTCGAGCGACGAGCCGAGGCGGGCGGCGGGCGGTGGACGGCCCCGAGGCTTCCGCGGCCCGACCGGCGTGAATACGGACTCGCTCGCGCAGCCCGACCCGAAGATCCGCGCGACCGACATGCAGCCGAGCACGCCAGGGGAGCGCCAGGAGGTCTACTGCACCAAGATCGGCACGACGCATCCCGACGAGATGTACATCGTGGGCGGCCACATGGACGGAATCGGATGGGGCCAGGCCGCGAACGACGACGGCTCGGGCGCGGCGCTGGTCATGGAGCTCGCCCGGGTGCTCAGCGGCCCGGACGTGAGGACAGACCGCTCGATCCGTTTCGTCCTGTGGAACAACGAGGAGACCGGGCTGAACGGAGCGCGCGCCTACGTGGAGCAGCGCGAGGCCCTCCAGGGCCGGGAGTCTCCCGCCGGGTCGGGCAAGTATCCGGAGCCGAAGTGGCTCGGGATGATCCAGCACGACATGATGCTCTTCGACCACGGGATGCCCCGCTCGGACGGCACGCTCCCACCCGAGCAGCGACCCGAGGCGGACGTCAACATCGAGTTCCAGTCGACGTCGAAGTTCGCCGCCGAGGCCCAGGCACTGGCCTGGAAGCTCGAGGCCGCCAACGAGCGTTACGCCACCGACTACCCGGCCACGGTCTCGAGCCACATGACCAACACCGACTCGGATGCGTTCAAGGACGTCGTGCCGGCCATCAGCCTGCGCGAGAACGAGCGCGGCACGGAGATCGGCAACGGGTGGGACCCGAACTGGCATCAACCCACCGACGTCTACACGACGTACAGCGACAAGGACTTTCGCCTGGGACTGAACGCCGCTCAGACCACGTTGGCGGGGGTAGCGGAGCTGGTGGGCGCGCGCATCGTGCGCTAGGGACTCCGACCGCGGTTCGGGTCGGCCGCACGATACCCTCGGCCGAGCGGCGGGGGCGTTTCGTGAGGCTACGCTACCAAGGAGCCCTGACTGAGGCGCGTCATGTCCTCTTCGCCTTCTGACGCCGGTAGTGGCGCCGTGCCTTGGCGCGGTTGCCGCAGTCCTTCATGTCGCACCAGCGGCGGCTCCGGTTCTTGCTCATGTCCACGAAGAGCCAGGTGCACGCGTCGCTCCCGCACTCCTTGACCCGGGTGAGATCTCCCTCGGTGAGGAGCTCCGCGGCCGCGTACGCGGCGGGCCAGAGGATCTGTGTGAGCGGCTCGGCACCCGCCTCCCACCGCCAGCCCCAACCCTGGTCCGAACGCACCAGACGACGGTGCCGCGCGCCTTCCTCGAGATAGCCGGACAGAAGATCCAAGTCGGGGGTCTGGGGATCCTGGCCTCCCCCGACACACGAGAAGATGCGGTAGATCGCCTCGCGCAACTCGATCGCGCGGGCGAGCGCGGCGGCGGCCTCCCCGGGACGGGCCCGGGCCTCCGTGCGCAGATCCTCCGCACGCTCCTCGTCGAACAGCCCCGTACGCTCTCCCCACACGACCAGGTCCTGGTAGGCGCGCAGCTTCTCCCCTGGGTCGTCCTGGCCGCGTCGGGAGACGGTGTTGGCCAGGTCCAGGGCCAGGTTTCCACCGACCGGATCGAAATGCTCGATCGGCTCCCAGGTCGTCTCCATACATAACCTCCAAAATCTACTTGACAGGTTAGTACCCCGCCGTCATATTGCCTAACCACCATAGTTTGTTTTACTGGTTGCGGCAAGGAGGAGGGATGTGGATCGAGGCGGGGATGGACGGACGGAGGGCGGAGCGGGCGTGGCATCCTCTGCAGTCGCTGAAGCACGTGACGGTGCGTGCGGCTCGGGCGTGGGCGCGGGCGTGGGTCCGGTTCGCAGCCGCGACCGGAGAGGTGCGGCCTCCCCTGGTAGGAGCGGATCCGTGGAAACCGGAACGGTGAGGGCTGCGGCGGCGACGCAGGCGTCCACACCGCCGCGCGCGCTCCTGGTCGCCGCCTTCGCGGCGATCTACGGGATCTGGGGCTCGACCTACCTGGCCATCGCGGTGGCGGTGGAGACGCTGCCGCCCCTCCTCATGGTGGGCGTGCGTTTCCTGGCCGCCGGATCCGTGCTCATGGCCTGGGCGCTCCTCCGCGGGGAGGCCTGGCCCCGGCGAGACGCCTGGCTCGCCGCCACCGTGCAGGGGCTGTTCGTGCTCGGGGCGTACGCGTTGGTCGCATGGGCCGAGCAGCGCGTGGCGTCGGGCGCATCGGCCGTGCTGGCCGCCACGTCTCCGCTGTTCGTCGTTCTTCTGGACGCGCAGGTGCGAGGGCGCCTCACCGTGATGATGGGTGTGGTGGTCGGGCTGGTGGGCGTCCTCCTCCTCGCGTCCCCGTGGCGGAGCGGAAGCGGGGTGGACCCGTGGGGGAGCCTCGCGATCCTGGTTTCGGCGCTCCTCTGGGGAGCGGGCGCCGCACGGGCGAAGAAGGCGCCCGTTCCTGGCTCCGCGCTCATGGGCACGGCGATGGAGCTGCTCACCGGGTCGGTGGTACTCCTGAGCCTGGCCCTCGTGTCGGGAGAACCGGGTGTCGCGCGAGCGGTGGACGGCCGGTCTCTCCTCGCCATGGCCTATCTCGTGGTGTTCGGGTCCGTCGTCGCCTACACCGCGTTCCACTGGCTCCTGCAGGTGAGCTCTCCGTCGCTGGTCTCGACGCACGCCTACGTGAACCCGGTGATCGCGCTGGGGCTGGGTTGGACGCTCCACGGCGAGGTCGTCGGAGGCGCGACCGTCGCGGCGGCGACGTTGGTTCTGGCCAGTGTCTGGATGCTGGCATGGGCCACGCGCCGAGCCCGGGAGACGCGGGGCCGCCAACCTTGCTCGTGATCGTCCGGGCAGGGCGATCCGCGACCGAGTAGGACCACCCTCGCCGGGTTCGCGCCCCGGGCGAGGGCGGTCCTATATTGGCCGCCCCCGCGCGACCCACGATCAGGAAGCGTTGGGCGTTGGACCCGGTGTTCCGCGAACCGACTCTGCCCCATGAACGTCACCACCTCACGACGCACGGTAGCCTTGCTCTTCGCCTTCGTGGCGGGGGCAAGCTCCCTCTCCGCCCAGACCGGCCCGGTCCGCATCCAGGTCCGGGCCGACACCCGGGTCGGTCCCATGGACCCGATCTGGGCGTGGTTCGGCTACGACGAGCCGAACTACACCTACATGCCCAACGGGGTGAAGCTGCTCGGAGAGTTGGCGGACCTGAGTCCCGTGCCGGTCCACGTGCGCACCCACAACCTGCTGAACACGGGCGACGGATCGGCCGCGCTCAAATGGGGCTCGACGAACGCGTATACCGAAGACGCGAACGGCAACCCGGTCTACGACTGGACGCTCGTCGACAGCATCCTCGGCACCTACGTGAAAGAGGGCATCAAGCCGCTCGTCGAGATCGGGTTCATGCCTGAAGCGCTCTCCTCCCACCCCACCCCGTACCGGCACCACTGGAAGCCGGGTGATCCCTACGGCGACATCTACACGGGGTGGGCCTACCCGCCGACCGACTACGACAAGTGGAGCGAGCTGGTCTACCAATGGGTGAGCCACGAGGTCGAGACGTTCGGGAAGGAAGAGGTGGAAGGCTGGTGGTGGGAGGTGTGGAACGAGCCGGACATCGGCTATTGGCAGGGCACCCCCGAGGAATATCAGAAGCTCTACGACTACGCGGCGGAAGGATTGAAGCGGGCCTTGCCGACCGCCCAGATCGGAGGTCCCGAAGTCACGGGTCCGCTCGGGCCACGCACGCAGAAGTACATGCGCGACTTTCTGAGGCACGTGGCGAGCGGCACGAACTACGCCACGGGGAAGACCGGCTCCCCGATCGATTTCGTGAGCTTCCACGCCAAAGGCTCGCCGCGCGTCATGCCCGACGGGCACGTACGCATGAGCGTGGCCAATCAGATCCGCGCGATCTTCAACGGCTTCAGGATCGTCGCGTCGATCCCGAAGGTGGCGCACCTGCCGATCGTCATCGGCGAGTCCGATCCCGAGGGATGCGCGGCCTGTCCGGTCTCCAAGTATCCGGCCAACGACTACCGCAACGGCACGATGTACTCGAGCTACACGGCCGAGCAGATCGCGCGCACGTATCAGGTCGCCGACCAGCGCCACGTGAACCTGGCCGGCTCCGTGACCTGGGCGTTCGAGTTCGAGGGCCAGCGCTACTTCGACGGGTTCCGCTCGCTCGCCTCGAACGGGATCGACAAGCCGGTGCTCAACACGTTCCGCATGCTCGGCCTGATGCGCGGTGACCGTGTGGCGACACGGAGCAGTGGCGGGCTCCCGCTCGAGCACGTGATGGACAAGAGCGTCCGCGGCCAGGACGACGTGTCGGCGCTCGCGAGCCGCGACGCGCACTCGGCGTCCGTGCTGGTGTGGAACTACAACGACGACGACCGTCCGGCCGATCCGGCCCACGTCGAGCTGACGATCACGGGGCTTCCGGACGGCGAGGCGACCATGACGCACTACCGGATCGACGGGAGCCACAGCAACGCGTACGCGCTCTGGAAGAAGATGGGCTCGCCACAGGATCCGACGGACGTCCAGATCCGGACGCTGGAAGAGGGGGGACGTCTTCAGACGTTGGAGGCGCCGAGCCAGGTCACCATCTCCGGAGGGAAGACCGCGCTGAGCTTCGACCTGCCCAGACAGGGTGTCTCCCTCGTGAAGCTCACCTGGTAGACAGGAGCCTCCCGGAGTCATGACCGAATCGATCTCCCGACGGGATGTCTTGAAGCGGCTCGGTGCCGCGGGTGCCGGGCTCGCGCTCACGGGCACCCGGCTTCGCGGCTTTCCCGCCGACATCGTGGTGGCCGGTCGGCCCGTGGAGCTGGAGGTGACCTCGCTCAGCGCGGTGACCCTCCGGCTGACCCTCCGACCCATCGAGAACGGGGCGCCCGCTTCCCTCCCCTTCACCGGAGCCCTGGCGAGCGATCACGAAGGATCGACCGTGGCCAGCGGCCGGGACGACACCGCCTTCGGCCGCGTGCGCGCCGGCGACCTCCTGGTCCGCTTCACGGACGGCCCTCCCACCATCCACGTGGAGACGGCCGGCGGAGCCCCCGTGCAGCGGCTCGAGCTGAGCGCCACGGATCCCGGCATGAGGTTCACGCTCCCCGACGGTCCGCTCCTGGGCCTGGGAGAGGGCGGGCCGCAGTTCGACAGGCGCGACTCCACGGACCGGATGCGGAACGGCCAGGGCGGCTACCAGCTCGCCACGCACGGGACGCGCGCCCCGGTCCAGTGGCTCGTGGGAACGGACGGCTGGGGAATGTTCATCCATCAGCCCTACGGCTCGTTCGACTTCACGGGCCTCGAGGGCATGTTCACGCCGCACGAGGACACGGCGACACCGCTCGACGTGTTCGTGGTCCGCTCGGACGACCCGAAGACGATCATGGCCGAGTACGCCCGCATCACGGGGCTGCCCCAGCTGCCCGCGCTCTGGACGCTCGGCTACCTGCAGTCGCACCGCACGCTCGCCGGTCCCGAGGAGGTCATGGGCGTCGCGCGGACGTTCCGGGAGAAGAAGCTGCCGTGCGACGGGCTCATCTACCTGGGTACGGATTTCTGCCCGTCGGGCTGGAACACGCACAATGGGGAGTTCATCTGGAAGGAGGAGAACTTCCCTGACCCGAAGGAGATGATCTCACGGCTCCACGAGGAGCACTTCAAGGTCGTGCTCCACATCGTGATCGAGGGCCATACGCTGACGGGCACGGTGCACGACGTATGTACCACCGACCCGCCGCTGCCGAGCGGACGCACGGCGGACGGCCACTGGCCGCCCGACCGCGAGGTCGCCTGCTACTGGCCGTGGCACAAGCCGCTCATGGACGTGGGCGTCGACGGCTTCTGGCCCGACCAGGGCGACGGGTTCGACGGGCCCTCTCGCTTCAACCGGCACCGGATGTACTGGGAGGGCGAGCTCATGGTTCGCCCGAACGAGCGCCCCTTCGCCCTGCATCGCAACGCTTCACCCGGAGTGCAGCGCTACGGAGGGTTCATCTGGTCGGGTGACGTGCGCAGCCGATGGGAGACCCTGGCCACCCATGTCGCCGTGGCGATCAACACCTCGCTCTCCGGCCTGCCCTACTGGGGTACGGACATCGGGGGGTTCATCCCGACCGACGAGCTCACGGGCGAGCTGTACGTGCGCTGGTTCCAGTTCGGCGCGTTCTGTCCGCTCTTCCGCTCGCACGGACGCAACTGGCATCTGCGTCTGCCGTGGGGATGGGACGGCGGCGACGGCGGCCCGGACGAGACCCGCGGCTGGAAGCCCGATCCCGAGGAGCTCCACAACGACCAGGTGGAGCCGATCTGCCGGAAGTATCTGGAGCTGCGCTACCGGCTTCTCCCGTACCTCTACACCGCCGCCAGGGACGCGCAGAAGACGGGCATGCCCATCATGCGTGCGCTCTGGCTGCACGCGCCCGACGACCCGGTGGCGGTCTCGCGCGGCGACGAGTACCTGTGGGGCCCGGACATGCTGGTCGCACCGGTCGCGGAGCCGCACGCCCGCTTCCGCCGCGTCTACCTGCCGCGCGGCGGCTGGTACGACTTCTGGACGGAGGAGCGGGTGGAGGGGGGCCGCGAGGTGGAGCGGCAAATCGATCTCGAGACGATGCCGCTCTACGTGCGGGCCGGCGCGATCCTGCCGATGGGACCGCTCAGGCAGTGGGCAGAAGAGCCGGTCGACGATCCGGTGACGCTGGTCGTGTATCCGGGCGCCGACGGGTCCGCGAGCCTTTACGAGGACGACGGACATACGCTCGCCTACCGGGACGGGGCCTACATGCGGATGGACACGACCTGGCACGACGCGGAGCGCCGGCTCGGTCTGCGGCTGCGCGAGGGGTCCCGGATGCTGGACGGAACGCGCACCTTCGCCGTCCGGGTGGCCGGCGAGACCGGGACGAAGGAAGTGCGCTTCGACGGATCGCCCGTCGAGGCTCGACTGTGACAGGGCCTTCGGAGGTCCGTGCCGCACCGGCTCGGGCCCGGAACCGCGAGGCCTCGGCCCGGCACGCGCCGGGGAGGATTCCACGATGAAGCTCCCTCGAGCTCGGATCGCCGCCGTGGTGCTCGGAACCGTTCTGCCCTGGACGGCATGCAAGGTGGAGCAGAGGACCGGCGCGAGGACTTCCGGGCAGGACACCACACGTCTGGTCGCCGCCGGCACGAGCGTCGAGCACCCCGACACCGTCACCGTCCACGGCATTCCGTTCACCTACTTCGCCGAGGGGCGCGGCCCTACCTGCGTGCTCGTGGGCGACGGGCTCCCCCTCTACCGCGTGGTGTCGGACACGCTCAAGAGTCGGATCCGCTTCCTGAACCTGAACTCGCGCGTGAGCACACCGGAGAGGTACGTGGGCGACGTGTCCCACGTGACCATGGACACGCTCGTCGACGACATCGAGGGTGCGCGCCAAGCGCTGAACCTCGGGAAGATCTGCGTCATCGGACACTCCATCTCGGGGCTCATCGCGCTCGAGTACGCGCGGAAGTATCCCGAGAACACGACGTTCGTGGTCATGCACAGCACGCCCCCCTACTACGGGGACAGCCTGGGGCAGGCGGACCGAGACTACTGGAACGAACACGCGTCGCCGGAGCGGAAGGCCGCGCGGGCCGCGGCGCGCGCGCGCGTGCCGCAGGACTCGCTCGCCAAGCTCCCGCCGAGCGACGCCATGATCCTCTCGTACGTGAACAACGCGTCGACGTACTTCAACGACCCGCTCTACGACCCCGCGTGGATCCTGAAGGACGAGTACTGGAACGTGCCCGCCTGGAACCAGCTCTTCCAGGTCATCATGAAGACCTACGACATGGGCAACGGCCCGCCCGTGACCAGGCCGGTGTTCCTGGCGCTCGGCAAGGAGGATTACTCGGTGCCGTGGCAGGTGTGGACGGACGCGCAGCGCGCCAAGATCCCGAACCTCACCGTCTACACGTTCGAGCACAGCGGCCACTACTCCGCGCTCGAAGAGCAGAAGCTGTTCGACGAGCGGTTCCTGGCGTGGCTGGATGGGCTGAAGTAGGCAGCCGCCCGCTCAGCGCCGCGTGCCATCCGACGGCGCCGACCCGGCACAGGTCGGCCAGGTCGGAGGGGCCGCACCCCCGCCGGGTCTCGATCCACCCTCAGTACGCCGTAAGGGAATACGGCCGGGCGTCCTTTCCGGTGGCCCACTTCCTGTTCGGCCGGGTCTGCATCGTGAACCGGAGCTCACCTCCGCGCTCGATCTCGCCCTGCGTGACGTAGGTGCGCGCGAGCGGCTTGCCGTCGAGCGTCACGGAGCCGACGTACGGGTGGGCCGCGTCGAGCCCGTCGGCGACGACCGTGAACGTCTTCCCGTTCGGCAGGTGCAGTGCCGCGCGAGAGACGAACGGCCGGCCGATCACGTACTGGTTGCTGGCCGGTGCCACAGGGTAGAAGCCGAGCGCCGTGAACACGAGCCAGGCGGACATCTGGCCGACGTCGTCGTTGCCGGAGAGCCCCTCCGGACCGGTGTGATACTGCGTCGAGACGATCCGGGTCAGACGGCGCTGTGTCATCCACGGCTCGCCGGCGTAGTCGTACAGGTAGGCGATGTGGTGGCTGGGCTCGTTGCCCTGGGCATAGTAGCCGATGAGCCCGGAGATGTCCTCGACGTTGGCGAACTCCTTCGGATCGACTTTCGCATCGAAGACGCTGTCCAGCTTGGCGACGAGCTTCTCCTCGCCTCCGAGCGCGTGGATGAGCCCGCCGATGTCCTGCGGCTCGTACCACGAGTACTGCCAGGCGTTGCCTTCCGTGTAGTCGGCATTGTAGCCGGCGGCGGCCGGGTCGAACGGCTCGCGGAATCCTCCGTTCGCCAGCCGCGCACGCACGAACCCGGTCTTCGGGTCGAAGACGTTCTTCCAGTTCCGTGCGCGCTCGTAGAAGCGCGCGGCGAGGCTGTCGCGGCCCATCGCCTCGGCCATGCGCGCGATCGTCCAGTCGTCGAACGCGTACTCGAGCGTCTTGGACGCCCCCTCGGGCTCCTTGTCGATGGGCACCCACCCGAGCTTCATGTACCAGTCGAGCCCACCCCACGGGCCGTAGGTCGCGCTCGCGACCATCGCGTCGAGCGCATCGTCCGCATCGTAGGTGCGGATCCCCTTCAGATACGCGTCGGCGATCACGGGCACCGCGTGGTAGCCGATCATGCACCAGGTCTCGAGCCCCTGGAACGACCAGATCGGGAGGATCCCCCAAGGGCTCTCCTTCCGGAACGCGAGGAAGGAGCGCACGAAGTCGTCGGTGCGCTCGGGGGGCTGGACGAGCGTGAGGAGCGGGTGCTCGGCCCTGTAGGTGTCCCAGAGCGAGAGGGTCGAGTAGAACGTGAAGTCGAGGGCCTTGTGCGCCGCGTTGTCGGGGCCCCGGTAGCCGCCGTCCGCGTCCATGTCGAGGTTCGGAGCGATGAGCGTGTGATAGAGCGCGGTGTAGACCATCGTGCGCATCGAGTCCGGTGCCGAGACGTCCAGCGCAGAGAGCGCGTCCTCCCATTCGTTCCGCGCCGCGGTGCGGACGGCGTCGAAGTCCCAGCCCGGCATCTCCGCGTCGAGGTTGCCGATGGCGGCGTCCTCGCTCACGGGAGAGATGGCGATCTTGGCCACCAGGGGAGCCCGCAGGGCTCCGAAGTCGAACACGCCCACGAGGGCGCGCCCCTGGACCTCGGCGCGCTCCGCCGGATCACGGCGCGCCGGCGGCGCGAACCCGTGGTACACGACGTCGCTCTCGCGGTCGTACAGCGCGTGGCCCTCGAGCGGACTGGAGAAGCGGAGCGCGAAGCAGAGATGGCGGCCCGCCGCCCACCCGCGGGTGATCCGGCAGCCGGTGACGGTACCGTCGGCTCGGACGCGCGCGCTCGACCACGACACCTTGCCCGGGTAGTCGTAGATGCTCGAGCGGAGATCCAGCAGGACATGCGCCGGACGCCCCGCCGGGAACGTGTAGCGGTGTACGGCCACCCGCGCGGTGGCGGTGAGCTCGACGCGGATCCCGTAGTCGTCGAGCGTGACGGCATAGTAGCCGGGCTCGGCCTCCTCGGTCGCGTGGCTGAAACGGGAGCGATAGCCCGAGTCGGGCCGCTCGACGGTGCCGGGATCGAGCTTCACCTCCCCCGCGATCGGCATGAGGAGAAAGTCGCCCAGATCGGAGTGGCCCGTTCCGGAGAAGTGGGTCTGCGAGAATCCCCGGATCGTCGTGTCGTCGTAGCGGTAGCCCGCCGCCCACGGATAGCTCTTGTGGAAATCGACGATCCGAGTGTCCGGGCTCGGCTGCACCATCCCGAAGGGCACGGTGGCTCCGGGAAACGTGTGGCCGTTGCCACCCGTGCCCAGAAAGGGATCCACGGCGGCGTACGCGGCGGACACGGAATCCGGTCCCGATGCGTGGACGAGGCCCGCGGGGGCCGAGCCGGGGCCGGGAACGGTCAGGAGCGACAGGACGGTCAGGGGAAGGAGCACGGTCTTAGGCTCCGGGAGGTTGGTGGACGGGGCTCGAGCGGGCGCCCGGCGTACGGTAGGCGCCGCATAAGAAGGTAGCAACCGAGGGTGAAGGCTACCGAACCGCGAGTAGAGGCGACGGGTTCGTGGACGCCCAGGCTCCCCCGACGGAGTCGGCGAGGCTGGTGAGCACGCGGGCCTGCTCGTCGGTCAGCGTGACCCGAGGGGTATCACCGCCCGCGTCGAGCACCGAAGGGAGCCCCGTCACGCGCACGCCGAGCAGGGTACGCACCACCACCAACGCGCTCACGACCGTGCCGAGCTCGGACGGATGGAAGCCGTCGGGTCCGTAGGGCTCCATCTCGGGATGCCGCTCGTGCAGCACGCGGAACGCTTCGCCCGCGGGAATGAAGGTGCCGTCGACGTGCTCGGCCGCGGCATGGTAGGAGTCCCGAACCGCATCGAACGCATAGAACCGGGCCCGCTCCGGCCAGACCATGAGCAGCGCCGGCGTCGCCCCCACCTCCCGGGCGACGCGGGCGACCGAGTCCGTCCACTCCACCAGATTGTCCCGGCTCTCCGGGAGCGACGACGGGCCCTGCTGCATGACGACGACGGTGGGCCTGGACGCTCGGATCCGATCGGCGAGGCCGTCGGCCCAGTGGTCCTGCAGCGCGTAGTTCGGGGAGGCGATGGTCGCCACCGAGACGGACGCGCCCACGACGGCAGAGATCGTCGCCACCATCCCGGGGAGGTCGTTCACGTAGGTCAGCGAGTTTCCGACGAAGAGGATGCGAACGTCCGCATTCTCGTCGAACGTCGGGACGGTCGACGTCGGGCTCGTGCCTCCACACGCCACCGAAACGACCATCAAGCTCGCCACGATCTCGAACGCCCGGACGGCGCGGAGGTTCGCGCGCACCGGGGGCCGGGACTGGCCCGAAACGGGCTCGTCGACGCAGATGCGCGCACCTACGTGTCGGACATGGATGGCCAAGTCGTACCTCCCGTACGCTCTCCCCGCCCTCCCACCGGTGAAGCTACGAATCGGCTGCGGCGTGGTTACATCGGCGGTGGACGGGAGCCTCCAGGCTGGAGTCCTGGCGCGACGGCTCCGGGGAGCCCATCCTCTACCAGGACGCTGGGTGGCCGGAAGACCTCCACGGCCCTTCTGTCCCGCGAGGCGGACGCCAGGACCGTCGGCGCCCAACGGGTACGCCCATGTCGGATTTCATCGAACGTCTGAGCGCAGCGCTCCAGGGCCACTACCGCATCGAGCGCGAGCTGGCCCAGGGCGGGATGGGCGTGGTGTTCCTGGCGGACGACCTGAAGCACGGCCGGAAGGTCGCCCTCAAGGTGCTCCGGCCCGAGCTCGCCCAGTCGATCGGCGCCGACCGGTTCCTCCGCGAGATCCGGATCTCGGCACAGCTCAACCATCCCAACATCCTGACGCTGATCGACTCCGGCACCGCCGACGGCTTCATGTACTACGTGATGCCGTACATCGAGGGAGAGACGCTGCGCGATCGGCTCGAGCGAGAGCAGCAGCTTCCACTCGAGGACGCCTTGCGCATCGCCCGCGAGGCGGCCGACGCGCTCGCCCACGCGCACGGTCTCGGCATCGTGCACCGGGACATCAAGCCGGAGAACATCCTCCTCACCGAGGGACACGCCCTCCTGGCGGACTTCGGTGTCGCCCATGCCGTGAGCGAGGCCGGGGGTGAGAAGATCACGCAGTCGGGTATGGCCGTGGGGACGCCGGTCTACATGAGCCCGGAACAAGCCACCGCATCGGGCCCGGCGGACGCTCGTAGCGATATCTACAGCCTGGGGTGCGTCCTCTACGAGATGTTGGCCGGCTCGCCCCCGTACACCGGGCCGACTCCACAGGCCGTTCTGGCCCGCAAAGCGGTCGAGCCCGTACCCAGCCTCCGGGTCGTCCGCGAGACCGTGCCCCCTGGGCTCGAGACGATCATCGTTCGAGCGCTGGCCAAGGTGCCGGCGGATCGCTTCCTCACCGCGAGCGAGCTCGGAGAGGCCTTGTCCGGGGCGTGGGAATCGGTCGGCCCGCGGGCACCTGCAAGGGGATTCCCGCGGGGCCGGCTCGTCACCCTCGCATCGGCGATCGTCGTGGTCGCGGCTGCGGGATATGTCGCCCTCGCCCTGACCGGGAGCCGCGAGGCCGGACCGTCGACCGCGCGCGCCATGTTCAGCCGCGTCACCGCGGATCCGGGCGTCGAGTGGTTCCCGAGTCTCTCGCCCGACGGGCAATGGATCGTCTACTCGGGCCAGGCATCGGGCAACCGCGACATCTACCTCTTGAGCGTGGGGGGCGAGAACCCGATCGATCTCACGGCCGACTCCCCGGACGACGACGACCAGCCGGCGTTCTCCCCGGATGGCGATCGCATCGCGTTCCGCTCGGAGCGTGACGGAGGCGGCATCTTCGTCATGGGCCGGACCGGAGAGGCGGTCCGTCGCGTGACACGCAACGGCTACCATCCGAGTTGGAGTCCGGACGGAACGCGTATCGTGTTCTCTACGGAGAACGTCGATCTCTACCCGCAGAACTCCGAGACGCGAGGGGAGCTGTGGGTGGTGGATGTCGGCAGCGGTGAGACCCGACGCGTGACGGAGGTCGACGCGGCGTTGCCGAGCTGGTCGCCCCACGGGCGCCGCATCGCCTTCTTCCACCGCCTCGGCCAGACCCCCGGCGGCCACATCTGGACCGTCCCCGTCTCCGGCGGGGAGCCCATTCCGGTGACCGATGGTACGTCTCGCGACTGGAGCCCGGCATGGTCTCCGGACGGCCGCTACCTCTATTACGTGAGTGACCGCGGCGGGAGCATGAACCTCTGGCGTGTCGAGATCGACGAAGACTCGGGCCGGCCCAGAGCCGACCCCGAGCCGCTCACGGCCCCCGGGACTTCTCTCGCCCACGTGACCCTCTCGGGCGACGGAACGCGCATCGCCTACAGCAGCACGCTGGTCACGGCCAACGTGCAACGCTCGCCGTTCGACCCCGAGCGCGGCGTGATGACGGGCGAGCCTGAGTGGGTCACGCGTGGCTCGCGCCTCTGGGCCGACCCCGATCCGTCTCCCGACGGTCGGCAGGTCGTCTTCTACTCTCTCGTGGAGCCGGAAGGCGATCTCTACGTCATGCGTTCAGACGGCGTGGGCGTGCCCCGTCAGGTGACCGGGGACAAAGCGTCGGACCGGCTTCCTCGCTGGTCTCCGGACGGAGACTGGATCTCGGTCTTCTCGGACCGGAGCGGGCCGCTCCAGATCTGGAAGATCCACCCGGACGGGAGCGGGCTCACCGAGCTGACGCGGGCTTCCACCGCGACCGCGTACTCGGTGTGGTCACCCGACGGCTCGCGGATGGCGGCGGCGACCCTTCCCACTCTCGAGCGCGGGCACACGTTCGTCTTCGATCCCGATCGGCCCTGGGATGAACAGAGACCGGACACCCTTCCTCCCGTGCCCGACTCGCTCACGCCCTTCTCTCCACACTCGTGGTCCCTGGACGGGAGGAGGCTGGCCGGAATGATCGCCGCGCTCGACCGAGGCGTCGTCACGTACTCGTTCGATCGCCGAACGTACGAGCGCCTCACGGACTTCGGGCAGTGGCCCGTATGGCTTCCGGACAGCCGCCGTCTCCTCTTCGTGTCGGGGAGAAACGCGTTCTACGTCGTCGACCGAGTGACCAAGGAAGTCCACCGGGTGTTCTCCGTGGGCCGGGACGTGATCGGCCCACCGCAGCTCACACGCGACGGGACCACGGTGTACTACACACGGCGTGTCACGGAAGGGGACATCTGGATCATGACGCTGCATTAGTGCGTCGCCTGGACGTCATCATCCCGCCGGCCAGGTCGCAGAGGTGGCCCTGAACGGCATCGGCGCCTCGAAACACCGGGACCCGGCCTATCCGCCAGCGATGAGTCGCTTGAACCGGGGATTTGTCCGGAGCGCGACGAAGTCCGGATCGACGGTCAGCCAGCGGCGCGTCACGTGGTAGGGCATCGTGAGCAGCTGGTCGAGCTGGTCGAGCGCGAGATCCGGCTTCCCGGCGAGCATGTACACCCGGGCGAGCTGATGGACACCGTAGGTCCGGTTGCCGGTGCTCGCGCCAGCCAACTCGACGCCGCGGCGCGCCTCTCGGATCGCGTCGTCGTACCGACCGAGGTAGGCGAGGGCCACACCGTACAGCTGGTGGAACTGAGGGTCGTCCGGGGCATTCCAGCCCTCGTACGCGAGCCGCGCGGTGTCGGCGTACGCCCGCGCCTCCGCCTTGTCACCCCGGAGCCATTGGGTCTGCATGCGCACGGCGGCCCACGTGGCCTTGTCGTTGTCGAATGCGCTCGGTGGCAGCGTCAGCAGTAGGATCTGCTGCCGGTCGGTGAGCACCCAATACATGTCGTTGTAGGTGGAGAGGTAGGCGGTGAAGCCCGCCTCGTCCATGTCGGGTGGCAGCGTCTCGAGTGTGCGCCGAGCACCGGCCAGATCGCCGAGTTGCAGCAAACCGATCAACTCGAGCTGCCGCAGGCGGAAGTTCGCCGGATCCAGCTCGAGGCCACGGGCGGCCGCCTCCCCGGATTCCCCTGGACGGCGGAGGTTCACCAGCACGGAGGCCAGCGAGCCCCACGACGCCACCGACCGCGGATCGAGCTCCACCGTCCGTCTCAGAAGACCCAGGGCTTCCTCCGGCCGATCCGAAGCCTGGAGGCTCGCCACCCGGCGCATCAGATCGATGTTCTCGGGATGGGCCGCCAGACCTTCTTCGGCATACCGACCGGCCAGAGCGGGGTCCCGTTGGACGAACTGCGCCACCGAGCTGAGCGCGAGGTGCGTCTCGGCGGCCCGGGGTGCCAGCGCCTCGGCACGATCGGCGGCCCGCTCTGCAGCCTCCCCATCCGCCGGCGTGGGCACGCTGGCGAAGAACAGCGCGGAGCGCACGCCCGCGAGGCGCGCCCAAGCCTCCCCGAACGCAGAATCGAGCGCCACGGCCTGCTCGTAGAACGTCGCCGCCCGACGGAGCGCGGTGGGATCCGATCCCACCAACGCCTGGGTAATCGCCTCACCCCTGAGATAAGCGTCGAACGCCGCGAGGTTCTCCGTGGGGCGGGCGGCGAGCTCCTGGCGCTCGCCGGAACCGAGCGCGACGCCCAAGGCGGTGGCCACCTGAGTCGCGATCGTCTGCTGGACCTCGAAGACGTCGGTCAGGTCGGCGTCGAACGTCTGCTGCCACATGGCTGCGCCCGTGTGGGTGTCGATCAGCTCGGGGGTCACCTGGACGCGCCTCGCGCCATCCGCCCGCTGTGCCCAGCGGACGGTGGCATTGAGCAGGTAGTCCACGCCAAGCTCGCGACCGACGTCCTGGGGGGACTTCGTCGTCGCCCGGTATGGCACGGAGCTCGCGCGGGCCGTGATCTGCAGACCCGTCAGTCCGGTGAGCTTACCACGCACCTGGTCCGCGATACCGTCGGCGAAGTACACGTCGTCGGCACCACCCAGGTTCTCGAAAGGGATCACGGCGAGGTGTTTGACCCCACTGGCCTCCGCACCGGTCCCAGGACCCATGAAGACGAGCAGCAGTACCACCCCGACCCAGAGCACCCCGGCGAGGCCACCGCCGAATGTCGTGTTCCGCCATGTGAGCCAGCGAGCGAAGCGGCCGACAGGGCGGCCGGAACGGCGCCGGGCCTCTACGCGGCCCGTCGCGGCCAGCACGCCGGCGCCGATCGCGAGCAGCGCGATCGCCAGTCCCACCGTCCAAGGCGCCAGCCCCCAGCGGGCCACGAGTCCGTAGATCGCGGCCAGTGTGACCACCGCCGCGCTGCCGAACAGCCCCCATACCTTCCCCTGTAACGTCGGGGTGGCCGCGACCGGCACTGCGCCCGTCTTCAACACATCGAGGGCCGAGCCCAGCGCCGCCACCAGCTCGGCCGCCGATCCGTAACGGTTCACGGCAGACCGCGCTGTGGCTTTGTCGACGACCTCGGCGGCCGCCGCAGGGACGCCGGGCCGTACCGACTGGAGCGTCGGCGCCGCTTCGGTCAAGGTCTTCGCGAAGATCGCCTGCGGCGTCGCTCCATTGAATGCGGGCTCACCGGCGAGCATCTCGAACAGTACGGCTCCTACGGCGTACACGTCGACGCGCGGGTCCACGCCGGGCTCACCGAGGGCCTGCTCCGGGCTCATGTATTGCGGCGTTCCCACGGCGAGACCCGTCTGCGTGAGTGCCTCGGCGCCCGCCCTCACGGCACGCGCGACCCCGAAATCGGCTACCAGCGCGTGGCCGCCACCCAGCAGGATGTTCGCGGGCTTGATGTCCCGGTGGATGATCCCCCTCGCGTGGGCGTGCGCCAGCGCGTCCGCGACTTCCCGGGCCAGGCGCAGCGCCTCGTCCACCGGAAGCGTCCCTTCGCGGTCGAGCCGCTCACGCAGCGACTGCCCCTCGATGAAGGGCATCACGTAGTAGAGCAGACCGGCACCCACCCCCGAGTCGTGCACCGGTAGGATGTGCGGATGATTGAGTTGCGCCGCGATCTCGATCTCGCGGAGGAACCGGTCCGCTCCCAGCGTCGCCGCCAACTCCGGGCGCATCACCTTCACCGCCACCATCCGCCCGTGCTTCACGTCCTCCGCGAGATAGACGGTCGCCATCCCCCCCTCGCCGAGTACGCGCTCCACGCGGTATTGGCCGGCCAGCGCGGCCCGCACTCTCGCCAGCTCCGCCCCGCCGGCCCCCACCGCCCGTGCAGGCACGCCCGGATCCGGGGAGGTCGCCGTGCCACAGTGCAGGCAGAATTGCGCCTCACCAGGCAATGGCGTGTGGCAGGCGGGACAAGTCCGAGTCGGTGCGGGCATCACCCTTCCCTGGGAGTCGATGGAGTCGCCGAGACGACGTCCGCGGGTCAGGCGAGGGTCCGCGGGGATCTTTCGGGAGCCTTTAAACATATCCTATGCCGGCGGCCGAGGAATGCCCGAGGTTGCGGCGAGGCTTCTGGGTCGTCCCGGTAGCCGGGCGGGGCGATGCTCGGAGCCCCCTGCCGATACCAAACCCCGAGTCCGCAACGGGTCCCCTCCCATGAGGGACGCGGTGGCGTGGGATCACCGGGCGCGCGAGCCCCGGGCCCCTCGGAGAGCGCGCCACAAGGACCAACCGAGGAGCCGATGACGCGGCGACGACCGATCCAGGCCGGAATCCAGACCGGAGCCGACGACAAGGACGGCGACGAAGCGGCGAAGACCGCCGGCATCTCGGCGGACCAGCTTCGCGAGGCCTACGCCCACTGGGCCAGCGGGGTCACCCTCCTCGCGGCCCGAGACGGGTCGAGCCTCGAGGCCATCACGGTGACGGCGTTCACACCGCTGTCGGTCGAGCCCCCCCTGGTATGCGTGTGCCTCCACGAGCAGGCCGCGGTCCTGCCGATCGTCCTCGAGACCCGGCGCTTCACGGTGAGCGTGCTGTCCGAAGATCAGCGACGCACGGCCAACATCGCGGCCGATCGCGTGCTCGTGCGCACCCTGCCGTTCGCGGTGGAAGGCGATCCGCTGCTCGCCGATGCGCTCGTGTCCTTCGTGTGCCGACTGGGCGAGGAGTACCCGGGCGGTGACCATCGGGTGCTCGTCGGAGAGGTCGAGCGCGTGGTGCTCGGCCCGGACGAAGACCCCCTTCTCTACTACCGCCGAGCGTACGGGGCCTGGACGGAGAAATAGGCCACTCGCCGGACCTTCATTCCTCCCGGAGCGCTTCCGTCGGAGCGATTTTCGCAGCCCGAAGCGCAGGCAGCACGCTGGCGATCACCCCCACCGTCAGGAGCACGGCGGGAAGTGTGACGAAGGTCAGCCCGTCGGTTGGCGCGATCCCGTAGAGCATCGCGCGGACCAGGCGCGAAGCGAGCCACGCCCCCACGAGCCCGGCGAGGACACCGAACGCCACCGGCGCCGCACCCTCGCCCGTCACGAGGCGAATCACGTCGCCACGTCGGGCTCCGAGCGCCACCCGGACGCCGATCTCGCGGGTCCGGCCGGCCACGGAGTAGGACACGACACCGTAGACGCCCACGACGGAGAGCACCAACGAGAGCACAGCGGAGACGCCCAGCAGGGTGGTGACCAGGCGGGGCCGTGCCATCGACTCCGCGGCCACCCGGCTCATGGCACGGACATGCGCCAGCGGGAGATCGTGATCGAACTCGCCGACGGCCGCGCGCACGGCCCGGACGGTCGAGAGGGGATCGACACTCGTGCGCACCGCGACGCCCAACGAGCGGCCCACTTGGCCGATCTCCCGCTCGGCCTGGAGCTCCGGAAGGTAGACCTGGGGAATCCTCTCCTCCCCCACGTGCGCTCGGATCTGGTCGGGGACCACGCCGACCACGGTGATCCAGGGGATCGATCCGTCGTCGCTCGGATAGCCCCACTTCTTTCCGAGGGCGCTCTGCCCCGGCCAGTAGGTCCTGGCCATGCTCTCGCTCACCACGCCCACCAGGGGGGCGTCGGCGTTGTCGGCCCGGGTCAGGCCCCGCCCCTGCACGACGGGGACCCCCAGGGTCTCGAAGTAGTCGGGCATGACCACCGAGAGCGAGGCGTTCCAGGCTTGCTCGCCTTCCTTCCTGGGAGGCCGGTCCGCGAGCTGGAAGTCCCATCGGCCCAGGCGGTCCGAGAACGGAAGGCTCGAGCCCGCGGTCACGGCGACGACGCCGGGGACCGCACGGACCCCTTCGAGAAGGCGCTGGTAGGCGTCGGGAACGTCGCGGTCGCCGGGGTACCTGGCCCGAGGAAGCACGAGGTCGAAGGCGAGCACGCGCTCGGGCCGGAAGCCCGGATCGGTTGCGGCCATCGCGCGGAAGCTGCGGAGGAGGAGTCCCGCCAGGATCACCACCACCAGGCTCACGGCCACCTCGACGCCGACGAGCGTCCGGCGCAGGGCGGTACGGCGCCGTCCTCCTACCGCGTGCCCCTCGGAGCCGGCGACGGACCGGGCACCCCGACGTCCCGTGAGCACCGCCGGTACGACCCCGAAGACGAGGACTGCGCCGAGAGCGACCGAGAGCGTGAAGAGGAGGGCACCGACGTCGACGTGCGCGTCACCGAGACGGGGTAACGCCGTTGGATCGAGTGCGATGAGAGCACGGGTCGCCAAAGCGGCGATCGGCATCGCGAGCACGGCCGCCAGCAACGCCAGCACCACACTCTCGGTGACGAGTTGGCGTACGAGGCGTCCCCGCCCGGCTCCCAGGGCGGTCCGGACGGCGACCTCGGTCAGGCGTCGCTCACCCCTGGCCAAGAGCAGGTTCGCGATGTTGGCGCACGCCACCAGGAGCACCAGACCCACCGCCGTCAACAGCAGATAGAGCGCTCCGGGAGCATCGCCCAGCCGGTCGTTCCGGAGGGGTGTGGCCCAGATGAAGTGGCCCACGTTGTGCTGGTACTCCCGGGCCCATCGTTCCCGAACGGCGGCGAGCTCCGCGTCGAGATCCTGCATGCCGGCGCCGGGTGCGAGCCGGCCGATGGCCTCGTAGCTGTGGCCGCCGCGACTCCCCTCGCTGGCACGCGTCAGGCGGAGCGGCAGAAAGGCGCGCACGTCCGCGCCGTTCTCCAGCGAGAACCCCGCGGGGAGCACGCCCACCACGACGGTGGGCCGGCCGCCCATCATGATCGTTCGTCCGACGATCCCCGGGTCGGATCCGAAGCGCGAGGCCCACAGGGCGTGGGTCAGGACTGTGACGTCCGGCCCGTCGGGCACGTCCTCGGTCTCGTCGAACCACCGGCCGAGGGCGCACTCGACCCCGAGGGTCGACAAGAGAGAGGTGTCCGCCCGCCAGACGGGCACCTGCTCGGGATCCTGACCGTTCCCGGTGAGGGCCACCGACCCCGCCGACTCGAGCGCGGACACGGACGAGAGGTCCTTCGTCTCTTCGCGGTAATCCAGAAGCTCGGGTCCGGAGAGCGGGAACTGGGCGATGTCGAACCCGGAGGCGGGAAGGTACTTCGTCCAGAGCGCGACCAGTCGGTCCGGCCTCTGGAACGGCAGCGGCCGGAGAAGGACGCTCTCCGTCACGCTGAAGACCGACGTGTTCGCCGCGACCGCCAGCGTCAGCGTCAGAACCGCGGCGATGGCGAACGACGGAGCTCGCCCGAGCTGCCGCACCGTGAACACCAGATCCTGCCCGAGGTCGTCCCACCACTGGCTTCTCCGCATCGCCGCCTCCCGGCCCGCACCCAACCGTCGAAGATCCGATTTCGTCCGCTCCAGGTCGCCGAAGCCCCTCAGCGCTTCGGCACGCGCCTCGTCCAGGGTCATTCCCTTCCGTATCAGCTCCCGGACGCGCATCTCCAGGTGGAAAGCCACTTCCTCGTCGACTTCCCGATCGATATCGCGACGGGTAATCCGGTCCTTCATCGGCGTCAGCCCGATCGCAGCAGAGCGGTCACCGCCTCGCTGAAGCGGAGCCACTCCTCGGTCTCCGCTCGCAGGCGAGCCCGTCCCCGCTCCGTGAGGCGGTAGAACTTGGCGCGGCGCTCCAGCTCGGACATGCCCCATTCCGAGGACAGCAACCCCTTCTTTTCCATCCGGTAGAGCGCCGGGTAGAGCGAGCCCTCTTCCACACGAACCGCATCCCCCGTGCGCTCCTCGATCCAGCGGGCGATCCCGTAGCCGTGGAGCGGTCCGTGCTCGAGCGTTCGCAGGATGAGCGTGTCCAGCGTGCCGTGCAGGAGCCGCTGCCGATCCTTGGAAGCCATCACGTCCTCGTCGATGCCTAGATAATCTTTGCTTGGATCAGAGTGCAGCATGATGCCTAGATAGTCAAGGTACTCGACGGGCAGACATGCGCTCCACGGAGAGAACGATGCCCCGGCTCCGGCGGCGGCGTCGCGTGCATTCGGACCGCACTTCGCCCCTCCGGGTACGCTGCTCGCCATTCGTCGGAACGCTGAGCGAACCCGAGAAGGAGAACGCGGGCCTGGAAGATGAACGGACCCATCCGCGACGTCGCCGACACCGCCTTCATGGTGGCCATGTACCGCGCCCTCGAGAGCGAGCGGCCGGACGCGCTCTTTCACGACCCCCTCGCCGGACTTCTGGCCGGCGAGGAAGGCCGCCGGATCGTGGCCGGGATGGACGACCGATTCCCGCTCATATGGACCGTGCCCGTGCGGACCGTCATCGTCGACGACTTCATCAGAGCGGCCGTCGCGAGCGGCACCGACGTGGTTCTGAACCTGGGCGCCGGGCTGGACACGCGACCGTACCGGATGGAGCTCCCGGCCCCGGTCCTCTTCGTGGAGGTGGACCAGCCTCACGTCCTGACCCTCAAGGAGGAGCGCCTCTACGGTGAGACGCCGCGGAACGCCCTCGAGCGTGTTCCTCTGGACCTCAGGGACGGCGACGCGCGGCGCCGCCTCTTCGAGCAGGTGGGCGAGCGCGCTCGGAGCGTCCTGATCCTGACCGAAGGGGTGATCCCCTATCTGAGCGAGACGGACGTGGCGGCGCTGGCCGACGACCTGGCGGCGCAGGCGACCTACCGGAGCTGGATCGTGGACTACCTCTCCGCCCAGGCGATGCGGTTTCGGCAGCGTAGTGTACACGCCCGACGTATGCGCAACGCCCCGTTCCTCTTCGACCCGGCCGACTGGCTGGGCTTCTTCGGCGAGCACGGCTGGGAGGCGGAGACGATGCGGTACCTGGCACCCGAAGCCATGCGCCTCGGGCGCCGGATTCCGGTGCACGGGCTGATGAGGCTCCTCCTACCGCTGCGCCTGCTCTTCATGTCCCAAAGGAAGCGCGAGGCATTCGCACGCATGGCCGGCTGCGCGCTGCTCCGGAGGAGCGACCGGACTACGCCCTTCACTCCACCCAGGTCGTGACCTCGGCCGCGGGGCGCCTCGGCTTGGCATCGGGCACGGCGGCCGGCTCGCCCAGGTGGACCACCGCGACGATCCGCTCTCCCTCGGGCACCCCCACCGCCTCGCGCGCCCGGGGATCCTCCATCACCGCGCCGCTCTTGATGTGCGTGCCCAGGCCCATCCCATGCGCGGCGAGGCAGAGGTTCTCGACGGCCATGAGCGTGGCCGCATAGTCCTCCTCCAGGATCTCGGGGTTGTCGTCGAGCGTCATGCTCACCGCGAGCATCGCCGGCAGCGCGGCATGAGTGCTCGCCACCTTCTCGGCGACCGCACGCGCGGCCTCGGGGTCCTCCACCCGCTTCGCCTTGCGGGCTCCGAGCGCCTCGCCCCAGGCGCGTCTGGCCTCCGGACCCAGCACGTAGAACCTCCACGGCTCGGTCATCCGGTGGTTCGGGGCCTGAACCGCGGCCTCCAGGAGCCGCTCGATCTCCTCGCGGGAGACCGGCCGGGCCGTGAATTCCTTGATGGAGCGGCGGGTGGCGATCGCGTCGAGTACGTCCATGGCAGGCGCTCGGGGCTTCGAGGAGATGGGCCCGGAATCTGTGAAAGCCGAGGGCGGGCTGCCAGTCGCGGTGGGCGGCTGGCGCCCGCTCTCGCCAAGTCGGCAGGCCCCGGCTAAGATGCCCCCCGGCCCCTCCCACGCCGCACACCTTCGCGCCGGAACAAGTCCATGAACGCTCGACCCGCCGCACTGCCCGCGCTCCTCGCGCTCTTCTCGTTCGCCTTCCCATTGGGAGCGCAGACGTTCCCCACGCAGGACGCGACCATCCGGCACATCTACGCCGTCGGGATGGACAGCTCGCAGCTCGAATCGCAGGCGCACGTGCTCTTCGACTCGCTGGGTCCGCGACTCATGGGCTCGCCCGACCTGAAGCGGGCCGAGGACTGGCTCGTGCGCATGTACGCGTCGATGGGCATCGATGCCAAGGAAGAGCAGTTCGGGACCTGGCGGGGCTGGGTGCGGGGTCCCTCGCACATCGACCTCGTGTCACCGCGCCTGCGCACCCTCGAAGGGCAGATGGTCGGCTACAGCCCGGGCACCGGCGGTAAGGACGTGGTCCTGGAGACCGTCATCCTGCCACGCTTCCGTGACAGCACGGAGTTCGTGAGGTGGCTTCCACAAGCCAAGGGCAAGCTCGTGCTGATCTCGGCGGGGCTTCCCACCTGCCGTCCTCAGGACGATTGGGCGGTCAACGCGACGCCGGAATCGAAGGCCCACATGGACTCGGTCATGGTGGCCATCCAGCGCGACTGGGCCACGGTGCGTCCGGGCCCCGACGTGGACGGAGCCAGCGCGGGCCTGCGGGGCACGGGCTATTCGCCCGCGCTCGGCGGCGGCTCGCTGGGGGTACGCCTGGAGGCGGGCGGCGCGGCCGGCATCATCACGTCCCGCCCGAAGCTCCGCTGGCAGCCGGGCGGAGGGCGCACCCCCGAGCAGGTGGTCGCCGACGAGCTCGATCCCGCACGTGCGATGGGGGGCGGCTACTTCGGATTCAGCCGTGACCTCAACACCGGATGGGGCGCGATGGAGGTCTTCGAGACCTACAACACCAAGACACCCTCCATCGCGTTGTCCTGTGAGGACTACGGGCTCGTCTTCCGCCTGACGGAGGCCGGAGACCACCCGAAGATCAGGCTGAACCTCGAGGGCAAGCTCCTCGGCGAGCAGCCGGTCTACAACGTGATCGCGAGCATTCCGGGCACGGAGAAGCCGGACGAGTACGTCGTGCTGTCCGCGCACTTCGACTCGTGGGACGGCGGCTCGGGTGCCACGGACAACGGGACCGGAACGCTCACGATGCTGGAGGCGATGCGCATCCTGAAGAAGGCCTATCCGCACCCGAAGCGCACGATCCTGGTCGGCCACTGGGCGGGAGAGGAGGAGGGTGAGGTCGGCTCGAAGGCCTTCACGGAGGATCACCCCGACGTGCTCTCCGGCATGCAGGCGCTCTTCAACCAGGACAACGGCACCGGCCGCATCATGCGCATCGGTGGAGCCGGGCTCGTCCATGCTCCCGAGCATTTGAACGCCTGGCTGGCCAAAGTGCCGCTCGAGTTCCGCATGATGATCAACGGTGGGGGACCGGTAGTGGCCGGCCGCCCGGCCGGAGGCGGCAGCGACGACTTTCCGTTCGGGTGTCGTGGGCTCCCGGCTTTCGGCCTGGGGTCCCTGTCGTGGGACTACGGCAACACCACCTGGCACACGGAGATGGACACGTTCGACAAGATCGTGTTCGACGACCTGCGCTACAACGCGACGCTGACCGCCATGCTGACCTATCTCGCCTCGGAGGACCCGGAGCGGATTCCTCTGGACCGGGTCGATCTGGCCGCGCAAGCGGGCGGACGGCCGAGCCGCTACGGCGGAGGTACCACCTGGCCGGAATGCGAGAAGGCGCCCAGGTCGACGAACCCACGGCTCTGGTAGGGAGACGCCGGGGTCGGCGAACCCTCCGGCTCCGGACGTTCACGATACGATCGGGATGGGCGGGTGGCGGGATCGGGTAGGTGGCGGCGGGAAAGGAGAGGGCGGGCCTCGCTGGCGAGGCCCGCCCTCATCGTTCTGCCATTCCGTGCCCTCCCTCTCTGCGGCGAGGTCGCTAGGCGCCTCGCTTCTTCACCGCGAGGTACTCCCGCATACCGGAACGCAGCGTGAAGGCGTGCAGGATACGAAAGGGGTCCAGAACACGCTCCACCTCGGCGGGCAGCAGCCCTCGTCCCGCCAACTCGGGCGGCCCGACGACCTCCTCGGCCACCCGATCGATCCCCAGCAGGGTGAATCGCATGGGACGGGTGGTGATCTCGTCGGAGGTGCGCACCAGCGCGTACAGACGCGCCCCCGGAGCCGTCAGCTCGGCCAGCCGGTCGATCAGGAGCGGACGCTCCTCCGCGAGAAGCCGGTCGAGGACGTCCCAGGCCAGCACCAGGTCGTAAGGCTGCGCACGGTTGGGAGGCATCGCCTGGAGCGCCCGAGCGAACGGCTCGCCGTGAGCCAGCGTCGGAACGAGTCCCGCGAACCGGATCTGTCTCGCGTAACGGCCGTAGAGACGCAAGTGCGTCTCCGACGCGGTCCTGATGCGCCGGGCGCTGGAGTACGTCAAG
>CAZVYM010000026.1:0-13430 GCA_964630935.1 uncultured Gemmatimonadaceae bacterium
TGCTCGCCCACGCCGAACACGTCGAGGCCGACCTGGTCGGCGAGCTCGATCTCCTCGAGCAGGTCGCGGATGCGCTCCTTCACGTCGAGCTGACGGCCCGTCTCGGGGTCGAAGCGCGTCTCGGCGAAGGTGTAGAGTCCGATCTCCATGGGAACGGAAGGTAGGGCCTTCCCAGGGAGAGGCGAAGGAGAAGGCCCCCTACGAGGCCCCCCGGGATCGCTCCGCACACTGGTCCGTCGGTACCCAGGGGACCTCCGTGGGAACGTCCCAGTAGAGGTCCACGACGACGCCCGCCGTATCGACCAGGACCGCGAGGTACTTGCCGGGCGCCTCGCTCTGGACGGTCCAGCTGAGGATGTGGCGATCGTGGAGAATCCCGTCCCGGGTCGGTGTGCCCAGCCGGCGGCGCAGGTCCGCCTCGGTGGTCTCGCACAGCACCACCGACCGCGCGACGCTCGCCGGAGAGACCGAGTCCGGGCTCTGGCCGGCGGTCGTGGAGGCCGGCCGGGCGCCGCAGGCGCCGAAGAGCGGCAGGCCGCCGATCACGGTGGCGAGCATGACGAAGTGGCGCATCGTTACCTCCCGAAGATCGGGAGCATCACGGCGATGCCCACGAGCGCCGTGCCCATGGAGGCCAGGGCCACATTCCGGTGCGCGGTGTTGTTCGCGGTCCTGGCGACCCCGCCCTCGTTCTCGTTCTCCTGTGCGGTCGCCGCCGTCACCAGGAAGCCCACGTCCGCAGCCAACATCAGGACGGTGTGCAGCGTTCGGCGGGTCCGTCCCTCCGGATCGTGCCATGCTTCGATGGCGTTGAGCCCCCCGGTCACCGTGTTGACGGCGAACAGCCCGGCGATGCTCCCGGCCAGCACCCCGTGCACGTTCCGCAGTCGGTCGGATCCGGAGCCGTTCAGCAGCTTCCGACCCACCGCATACTGCCCCGCGAAGAGCGGGAGCGTCAGGAAGCTCGCCCACTTGTGGATCGTGAGGCGGGTGAAGTAGGCGTCGCTGTATTCGATCAGTTGCGGGCCATCCCCGGATGCGGCGGAGGGCGCTGCCGAGGGACCTCCTTGCGACTCGGCCCCGGTCGGGCCGAATCCTGAGCCGCGCCAGGACGGAGCGGAGGCGCCGGGCGACAGCGAGGGTCGGAGGAGCGTCGATACGTGCTCGGGGCCGACCCTGAGGAGCCGGACCGCCGGAACGGTATCCGGCGAAGCGGAGCCCGGCGTCGCGGCCAGCGTTCCGACAAGGGCGAGCGTGAGCAACATGTGGGGATTCCCGGAAGAGAGCGGCTCGGGGTGACCCGCGGCCGTCCGACGGCGCGGGTCACCCCGAGGATGGGTGTCCGTACGTCGCCGTCAGGTCGTGGACAGCCCTGCCTTCACCGACTGCGGCGTGAACGGCATCTGGAACAGACGCGCCCCGCACTCGTCGAAGATCGCGTTGGCGATCACGGCCCCGATGCAGATGATCGCCGGCTCGCCTCCACCCGTAGGGGCGAGATCGTCGTTGGGCACGAGCACGGTCTCGATCTCCGGGAGGTCCTCGAAGTGGGGGATCCGGTACGTCGTGAAGTTGTGGTCCTGGATGTCACCGCCCTTGAACCGAAGCTGCTCCATCAGGGCGTAGCCCAGACCCATGGTGATGCAGCCTTCCATCTGCATGGTGGCACCTACGGGATCGACCACGATCCCCATCTCCTGGGCGCAGTACATCTTCTTGACGTTCACGGTCCCGCTGGCGTGGTCCACCTCGACCTCGGCCACGTGGGCCACGTACGTCTCCGCGTCGATCCCGCACGCCACGCCGAGGCCGCGTCCGCTGGGCGCCGGAGCCGGCTTCCAGTCCGCGAGCTTGGCGACGGCCTCGAGCACGCTCCGCATACGCGGATCCGACGTGTTGCGCAGCCGGAACTCCAGCGGATCGATGCCCGCCTCGGCCGCCATGATGTCGATCTGGGACTCGCGTGCGAAGCTGTTGGAGTTCGCGCCCGGCGCCCGCCAGGCTCCCGTCGCGAACGGCTGCGCGTCCCGGGCCGAGTGGGACACGACGGAAAAGTTGGGCACGTCGTAGAACACCTCGGTACCGCGGGTTCCGGCGCCCCACACGTGGTAGTCCCAGAGCTGGATCTTGCCCGCCCGGTCGACCCCGGACCGGAGCTTTACGACGGCCGCCGAGTGGAAGGTGTCGTAGAAGAACTCCTCCGCGCGCGTCCACATCACCTGGACCGGCTTCTTCAGAATCCAGGACAGGCGCGCGGCCTCGAGCGCCTGGCCTCCGGACGACTTGCCGCCGAACCCCCCGCCCACGTAGGGCGTGATGACGCGCACCTGGGCCTGGTCGATGCCGAGCAGGCGCGCGATGCGTCCCTGGTCGCCGAAGGGGCTCTGGGTCGAGCTCCAGATCGTGACGCGATCTCCCTGCCTGGAGGCGATCGCCGTGTGCGGCTCCATGGGCGCGTGGGCCAGATAGGGATCACGATAGGTGTGGTCGTGCACTTTCGTGGACGCCTGCTCGCCGTCGGCGACCTTGCCCTGTTCCTGCGCGGTACGCCCCCGGGGCGCGGCCGCGACCAGGTGATCCCAGATGTTCTCGTCGTCGACGTCGTACTCCGGAACGTCCCAGTCCGCCTTGATCAGCCCGAGCGCCCGCTCGGCCGTCTCCGGGTCCTCGTGCAGGACGGCGACCAGGCCGTCCTGATTCACGACCGTCACGCCCTCCACCTGCTCGGCCGGCGAGGTGTCGACGCTCTTCAGCGTGGCGCCGTGCGACGGCGGACGGAGAAGTCGCGCGCGCAGCATCCCCGGCAACCGTATGTCACCGGCGTAGTGCGCCGCACCGGTCACCTTGGCCACGGCGTCGAGACGCTCCGGCGAGGTACCCATGACGGTGAAGTCCTTCACGGCGTGCAGAACCGCCTCGCGGTCGAGCGTCCGGGCGATCTTCTTGCCCTTGGCGAGCTCCGCGTACGTGACGCTCCCCTGCCCGCCGACGACCGACACGACACCGTTCTCGACATGCAGACGGCTCACCGGCACCTTCAGTCGCTCCGAGGCCAGATCGAGCAGGACCTCGCGCGCCGCGGCACAGCCGGCGCGCAGCGCCGGGCCGAACACGCGGGTCGTGAGCGAGCCCCAGGTGCCCGCGTCCCACGGCACCCGGTCGGTGTCGCCCAGCACCATGTCGACCGAGTCGAGCGAGACGCAGAGCTCCTCGGCCGCCATCTGCGCCTGCGAGGTCTCCACCCCCTGGCCCATCTCGATCTTCCCACTGAAGACGGTCACCCGGCCGTCCTCGCCGACGAGCACGTAGGCGTTGAAGTCGGTCGGATAGCCCCGCTGCTGCTCCAGCGTGTCAGCGACGAGCGAGGTGTCCTTGAGGGCTAGGAAGACGGCGATGCCGCCCCCCGTGAACTTGAAGAAGTCCCGGCGGTCGACTGCCATGGGGCCCAGATCGTTCCTGTTCATGGCGCCCTCCTCACATCCGCGCCGCGGCGGCTTCGATCGCTTCCACGATCCGCTTGTGGGCGCCGCAGCGGCACAGGTTACGGTTCATCCCGCTCACGATCTGCTCGCGCGTGGGGTGCGGATGGTCCTTCAAGAAGCCGTAGGCCTCCAGGATCATCCCGGAGGTGCAGTAGCCGCACTGGAAGCCGCCACGCTCGGCGAACTCCTCCTGGAGGGGGTGCAGCTTGTCGCCCTCGGCCAGACCCTCGATCGTCGTGACCTCCGCATCCTGGACGCGCGAGACGGGATACTGACAGGAGCGCACGGGCTCACCGTTCACGAGCACGGTGCATGAACCGCACATGGTGATCCCGCACCCGTACTTGGGGCCGGTGAGCGAGAGGTCGGTGCGCAGAACCCAGAGCAATCGACGGTCGCCGTCGGTCTCGAGGGTGACGGGCCGGCCGTTCAGCCGGAAGTTGATCGTCTCGAGCATGGGGACTCCTCCATACTGTGCGATGATGATCCTTGAGCGTTGAAGGAGAGGGTCGATCCGTCCAGTCGGGAGATTCCCCACGTGGCGTGTAGGGGCCGGTGTCGCGACGACTGCGGCGCACCGAGGGCGTCGCCAGCGCGTGCGAGAAAGCCGCGTGCCGTGCCGGTCGCGCGGGGTGTAGGGGCCGCCCGGCCGACGGGGGTGACCTCCTACCGGCCGCGCCTTCAGCGCCCCAAGGACACCGTCGGCCAGCCCTCTTCGTCCCACTCGATCGGCTTCACGAGCAGCTTCGAGCGCCCCTGATCGGTCGCGTCGTAGGCGTGGAAGACCAGGTAGTCCGTGCCGTCGAACGTGTAGGCCGCCTCGTGCCCCCCGGCCGCCGGCGCCGAAGCCGTACACGACGAGCGATCCGCCCCCGTGGATCATCTCCTCGCCCTGGCGATCCAGGTACGGCCCGGTCACGCTCCTCGAGCGGCCGACGACGACCTTGTACGTGCTCCGCACCCCCCGGCAGCAGCGGTCCCAGGAGACGAACAGGTAGTAGAAGCCCCCCTTGTGGTAGATGAACGGCGCTTCGATGGCCCCGTTCATCTCATCGCCGGCGACCCGGTCGGGCAGCTTCCAGTAGCGTTGGCGCGCCGCCACCCCGTGCCATTCCTCCGGCTCGGCCGGACGCAGAAGGTCGGGCCGCAGCTTGACCAGCTTGATCCCGGACCAGAAGGAGCCGAACGAGAGCCTCGTCGTGAAAGCTGATGTCCGGGGCCCGCTCGCCGTTGCGGAAGCGAGGGACCACCTCGTGGGCCCAGGCCGGTGCCGAATCGACGACCGGCGCGAGTCGACTCCAACGCGCCATGTCCGGCGATGACCAGACCGAGATTCCCCGACCCGTCGCGAACAGATAGTAGACGCCGTCCTGTCGGATCATGACCGGATCGTGGACGGGGATCGAAGGGGTCTGGGCCCGAACGGGAAGAGCGCAGAGCACCACCGCCAGAGCCACGGACAAGGCCCCTCGGGTGGATGTCCTCTCGGACAGCATGGCGCCGATCTCCTTGTCGTCCTACTCTGACGGACGGCGAGCCCTCGCCGCCGCATTCGGTCCTATCCCCGCAACCGGAAAGCGCAAGCCATGAGAGGCAGAATCTGGGCAGTGATGGTAGCGCTAACATCGCTGCCGCTCGCAACCGCGAGCGCTCAGCGGACGCCGTCCGGCTCGGCACGTCTGATCGTGAACGCCGACCAAGGCACGACGACCATCAGCCGCAACATCTACGGCCAGTTCTCCGAGCATCTGGGCCACGACATCTACGGCGGCTACTGGATCGAGGATGGCAAGGGCGGCTGGAAGTACAACGAGGCGGCCATCGGCGCGCTCGAGAAGCTCGAGGTCCCGTTCGTGCGCTGGCCGGGCGGCTGCTTCGCGGACTACTACCACTGGAGGGACGGGATCGGCCCGAGAGAGGACCGGCCGACGATCGTGAACACCGTCTGGGGTGGGGTCACCGAGGACAACAGCTTCGGCACCGACGAGTACCTCGAGCTCATGAGGCGCCTCGGCGCGTCCCCGTTCATCGTCGGGAACGTGGGCAGCGGTACCGTGCAGGAGATGGCCGACTGGTGGGAGTACGTGAACTTCCCGGGGAAGAGCCCGATGGCCGACCTGCGCGCCAAGAACGGCCACCCCGATCCGTACGACGTCCGGTTCTGGGGCGTGGGCAACGAGAGCTGGGGCTGCGGCGGGAACATGACGCCCGAGTATTACTCCAACGAGCTCAAGCGCTACGCCACCTTCCTGCGCGGCTACGGAAGCACCCGGCCCTTCCTCATCGCGACCGGCCCCAACGTCGACGACTACAACTGGACCGACGTGGTGATGCGTGAGGCGGGCCGCCAGATCCGCGCGCTCGACTTCCACTACTACACGGTCGTCGGAACGTGGCAGCACAAGGGCAGCGCCACCGAGTTCACGGAAGGGGAGTGGTTCACGGCGCTGCAGAAGGCGATCCACATCAAGGAGCTCATCGAGCGCCACTCCACCATCATGGATCGCTACGACCCCCGGAAGCGGGTTGCGCTGCTCGTGGGCGAGTGGGGCATGTGGCACGACGTGGAGCCGGGCACGAACCCCGGCTTCCTCTACCAGCAGAATACGTTGCGCGACGCCCTGGTGGCGTCCGCCTCGCTCGACATCTTCAACAACCACGCGGATCGCGTGCGCATGGCGAGCATCGCGCAGACGATCAACGTGCTCCAATCGATGCTGTTGACCCGGGGCGACACCGTCGTGGAGACTCCGACCTACTGGGTGTTCCAGTTCTACACCGTGCATCACGACGCGACGTTGCTGCCCGTCTCGTTGGACGCGGGTGACTATACCTACGAGGGGCAGAGCATCCCGGCGGTGAGCGCTTCGGCTTCACGCGATTCGCTGGGCGTCACGCACATCACGATGTCGAACCTGGATCCCGACCAGGCCCGCACGGTGACGACCGACATCCGCGGCGAGGCCGTATCGAGCGTGAGTGGACGGATCCTCACGGCGGCCACGATGCAGGCGCACAACACCTTCGAGAATCCCCACGCCGTCGAGCCCGCGCCGTTCGACGGTGCGTCGCTGTCGGGAAGCGAGCTGACGGTCCACTTGCCGCCGAAGTCTGTGGTGGTGCTGACGCTGAGGTGAGCCTCGCCGCGAGGCGCCGGGGGGCCCTCGCCGTCGGCGTCGAGACAGCCTGTTGGGAAGAGTCGAGGCGCCGGAGTCGCGACTCCGGCGCCTCGAGCGGATCATGGAACCGTGATGACAGTCGCGGGTCTTACCCGCAACGGCTCGTGTTCGCGCGTCGGGGGTATCAGGACCCGGCGGTCGCTTCACCACCCCACCGGGATCGAATCATGCGCCGGTTTGTCGGTTTCGTCTCCCTGCCCGTCCTACTCCTCACGATGTCCTACGCGGACCCCGTCGAAGCGCAGGCTTCGCCGGACTCCGGCAGGACCCTCGCGCTGAGCGAGATCCGAACAGCCGAGGTCGGCTCCACCAACACCTCGTGGTGGGCACGGGCCGGAACGGCGGCCGCCGCCGGGGTCGTGGGGGCCTGGGTCGGTTTTTTCGCGTCCCAGGTGGCCCTCGGGGACTGGGACGAGCAGGACGGAAACGGCCACATCGATCGGCGCCGGTGGGCGGCGATCGGAGGCGCCGTGGGCTTCACGCTGGGGTTCTCCTTCCCCATCGGGGGGCGCGCGGGCGCGATGGGGGCGTCAAGACCTACGCCCGGCGCCGGGCCGGGCCTCGGGCTCCCCGGCGGTCGGTCGGCGATCACGGCCGCGGAGATCTCCGGATCCGGCGCTTCCACGGCCTACGACGTCGTGAAGAACCTCCGATCCGAGTGGCTCCTCCGACGCCTACCGCACGCGTGGGACACCAAGGAGGAGGCCGACATCCGCGTGTACCTCGACGCACGGCTCCTCGGGGGGCTGGACGCGCTCTCGACCGTCGCCGCGCAGGACGTGCAGGCGATGTACCGCTTCGACGCCTCCCAGGCGACGACCCGGTGGGGTGCCGGTCACGAGGAGGGTGCGATCTTGATCGTCACGAGGCGCTGAGGAGCACATCGCGTCACCGAGGCCGAACTCAACAAAACGGGTGGTATCGGGGTCCTCGGAGGCGGATCGTTTCGTTCGGCACGGACGTCCACGGCCGTCCCGACCACGGCACCCGTCGCGCATCCCGCGTCCCGCTCGTAGGTTAGGGAGGAGGCTCCGCCTCCACTTCCAAGCTCCAGTCCGGCTTCACCGATGCGTCATTCCACCGTAGTCCTCGGTCTCTCGCTGATTCTGCTCGGCCTGCACGCGACCGACTGCACCGCGCAAGCCCCTCCCTCCCACGCGCAGTCGTCGACCGTAGGGCCTTCCGCCGGTATCTCGCACGACGCCGCGCTCACATCCGGCCACTCCTGGTTCTCCAAGGTCGGTACGGCGGTCGGCGCGGCGCTCATCGGCGCGGGCGTCGGCTTCTTCGCATCCCAGGTCGCGCTCGGTGACTGGGATCAACAAGACGGCCACGGCCGGATCAACCGGGCCGCGTGGGCGGGGGTCGGCGGGGCCCTGGGCTTCACGTTGGGGTTCGAGTTCCCGATCGGTGGACGCGCCGGGGCGTTCGGAGCCTCCCAACTGGCACCGAGCAGCGGTCCGGGTCTCGCGCTGCCCAGCGGACGTCTGAGGATCACCGCACAGGAGATCGCCGGCTCGGGTGCCGTGACGGCCTACGACGTCGTGAAGAACCTCCGGTCCGAATGGCTCCTCCAGCGCCAGGCCCACACGTGGGCGGAGATCGTCAACGGAGCCGACATCCCCGTCTATCTGAATTCACAGCTGCTCGGCGGTTTGGATGCTCTCTCGACCGTGTCCGCGCAGGACGTACAGGCGATCTACCGTTTCAACCCATCCCAAGCGACGATCCGTTGGGGCGCCGGGCACGAGAACGGGGCCATCATGGTCGTCACGAAGGGCTGACAGGCCACCGGCGCGGGAGCGTACCCGGTACCGTCTTCGCACATGGCACCCGCGATCCGCTGCCGGGCGCTGACCAAGCGCTACAAGGATGTCCTCGCCGTTGCCGGGCTCGACCTCGTGGTGGAGACGGGAGAGTGCTTCGGCCTCCTGGGCCCGAACGGCGCGGGCAAGACGACGGCGGTGGAGATGATCGAGGGACTCGTCCCTCCGGACGGCGGGGAGATCGAAGTCCTGGGCCTCCGCTGGAACCGGGACGAGTACGCCATCCGCCAGCGTCTGGGGGTCGCGCTCCAGGAGACCCGCCTCGCGGACCGTCTCACCGTTCTCGAAGTGATCCGCCTCTTCCGCAGCTTCTATCGGGACGGACACGCTCCGGAGGAGGTGCTGGACGTCGTGGAGCTGCGGGAGAAGAAGGATGCCTGGGTCGAGAAGCTCTCGGGAGGGCAGCGTCAGCGCTTGGCCATCGCGTGTGCGTTGGTGGGCAATCCCGACATCCTCTTTCTGGACGAGCCGACGACGGGACTCGACCCGCAATCGCGCCGACAGCTCTGGGATGTCATCTCGACATTCAAGGGCCGGGGCGGCACCGTGGTGCTCACGACGCACTACATGGAGGAGGCCGAGCGCCTTTGTGACCGCGTGGCGGTCATGGATCACGGTGACGTGATCGCCCTCGGCACCCCCCGCGAGCTCATCGCTTCGCTCGGGGCCGACCACGTGATCGAGTTCGTGATCGGGGACGGCGCGGACCCACCGCCGGAAGAGACGCTTGCGAGCCTGCCGGGAGTGGAGAACGTCCGGCACGACGGGCCGCGTCACAGCCTGACCGTCACCGAGCTTCATCGGGCGTTACCTTCCCTGATGGCCGAGCTTCAGCGGCGCAACGTGGAGATGACCGAGCTGATCACGCATCAGGCGACCCTGGAAGATCTCTTCCTCAGCCTGACCGGACGCCACCTCAGGGACGAGTGATGGGTTATCTCGCTCCCCTCTGGCAACTGACCGTCTCACGCTTTCGTGAGCAGCTCCGCCAGCCCGAAGTGCTGTTCTGGGTCTTCGCCTTCCCGCTGCTCCTGGCCATCGCCCTGGGGCTGGCGTTCCGGAACCGACCTGCGGACGTGATCCACGTGGCGATCGTGGCCGGCCCCGGGGCGGACTCGCTCGCGGCCCGGCTCGATGCCGCGGGCGGGTTCGACGTGTCCGTCCTGTCCACGCCCGCCGCGAACGATCGCCTGCGCAGTGGAGGCGCCGCGCTCGTCGTCGAGCCGGGCACGCCCATCGTCTACCGGTTCGACCCGACTCGCTCGGAGAGCCGCCTGGCCCGCCTGGCCACGAACGACGCCCTTCAACGCGCCTCGGGCAGACACGACGTGCTCACCACCCGGAATCGGACGGTGACGGAGCGAGGTTCGCGCTACATCGACTTCCTGATCCCGGGGTTGCTGGGCTTCAACCTCATGGGCACGGGCATGTGGGGGGTGGGCTACTCCGTCGTCGACGCCCGTCGGCGAAAGCTCATGAAGCGCCTGCTCGCCTCTCCGATCCGTCGGAGCCAGTATCTCCTCTCGTTCATCATGGCTCGCCTCGTGCTGCTCGGCCCGGAGGTCGCCGTGCTGGTGGGATTCGGCGCGATCGCCTTCGGCGTGCCCTTGCGGGGATCGATCCTGAGCCTCGCGTTCCTCTCGCTTCTGGGCGCGATGTGCTTCGCGGGAATCGGCCTCCTGACGGCCAGCAGGGTGCAGACCGTCGAGGCCGTATCCGGACTCATGAACGTCGTGATGATGCCGATGTGGGTGTTCTCGGGCGTGTTCTTCTCCTCGGAGAACTTCCCGGCGGAGATGCAGCCGTTCATCAAGGCCCTCCCGCTCACCGCGTTGAACGACGCCTTGCGTGCCGTGATGCTGGAGGGATCGTCGCTCGCCGCCCTGGCGGCACCCGTGGCCATTTGCGTGGCCTGGGGCGGGATCTCGTTCGCCGTGGCCCTGCGGGTTTTTCGCTGGCGGTGAAATCCAGTAAATTGACAGTCCTCCCACCCGTATCTAATACCTGACGCGTGACGCGGGCGCCCGTGCTCGCTCTTCCGGCATTTCCACCGTTCACGAGAGGTCGAAACCCGTGTCCTCAGAACGCAACGACCGATTCCCGCTCGGACGACTCCCCCTCGACCGACGCACGTTCCTGAAGACTACCGGCGTGGTGGCTGCCGGAGCGGCCGTCTATCCGTATCTGGAGGCGTGCGCGCCCCGGGGCGGCGAGGCCGGAGAGCTCCTCGGCACCGGATGGTCCGTGCAGCCGTTTCCGCTGTCGCGCGTGAGCCTCGGCGAGAGCCTGTTCACGCAGAAGCGTGACCGGATGCTCAACTACGCGCGGAACTACGGAAGCGAGACCGACATCTACGCCGGACCGGACCGCCTTCTGAGCATCTTCCGCGCGAACGCCGGGCTCGACACGAAGGACGCCGAAGCGGTCGGAGGATGGGAGAGCCGGACCGGCTACCTGCGCGGCCACTATGCGGGCCATTTCATGAGCATGCTCGCGCAGGCGTATGCGAGCACCGGCGACGAAGTCTACAAGAAGAAGCTGGACTACCTCGTCTCGGGTCTGGCCGAGTGTCAGTCGGCTCTCGCCGCCGCCGCGAAGAAGCCGACCCCGAGGGTCGAAGGCCGTCACGGCAGCGCGCTCCATCTGTCGGGCTCACCCATCGGACTGGCCGAGCACGTGCGGGTGCCGGCCAACGTCGTGGACGACCTCGACGACTTCACCGTCGCCGCGTGGGTCAACCTGGGAGAGTACGACGCCGACGCGCTTCCCCGGTCGAACCGGAACCAGGGCCCGTCGACGCTGAACAACCAGGCCGCGGTCTTCGATTTCGGAAAGCCCAACCCGGAGTATGCGGAGCCCCCGCTCGCGCACATGTACCTGATCGTGAGGGTCTCCGACGATCATCCGGTGCCCCGCTTCGCCATCACCACGAGCGGTCGCGACGGCGAGCAGGGGCTCGACGGCACCGATCCGATTCCCGTGGGCGAGTGGACGCACCTGGCCGTCACGCGTTCGGGCAACACCGGCACGCTCTACGTGAACGGCCAGGCGGTCGCCACGCACGACGGCATGACGTTGGGTCCGTCCGACCTCGGAGGTACAAGCGACAACTGGCTCGGGCGGCGCCAGTTCCCACAGCGGGCCGTGTCGTATTTGAACGCGGCGCTCGACGAGTTCCAGATCCACAGCCGTGCTCTGGACGCCGACGAGATCGCGGCGCTCGCGAGCGCGGACGGCGGCTCGGACGAGGGCGGCGACGTGGTCTGGTACCGGTTCGAAGAGACCGACGGCCCGACGGCCGAGGACTCTTCGGGCAAGGGCCGCAACGGCGACATCATCGCGCCGACGGACGGCCGCCGGCATCCCGGGTTCCTGTCGGCGTATCCCGAGACACAGTTCATCCGGCTCGAGGAGTTCTGCACGTACGGGAGCACCCAGGGGATCTGGGCGCCCTACTACACGCTCCACAAGATCATGGCGGGCCTCATCGACGCCCACGTGCTCACCGGCAACGACCAGGCCATGGAGGTCCTCACCGGCATCGGAGACTGGGCGCACGGTCGGCTGGCGCCGTTGAGTCAGGAGCAGCTCACGCGGATGTGGGACATCTACATCGCGGGCGAATACGGCGGCGTGAACGAGAGCCTGGCAACGCTGCACACCCTGACCGGCGAGCAGAAGTACCTGGACGCCGCCCGTCGCTTCGACAACTTCGCCGTGCTGAAGCCGACGATCGCCGACGACGACATCCTCGATGGGCGCCACGCCAACCAGCACATCCCCCAGTTCACGGGCTACCTGCGGGTGAACGAGGAGGGCGGCGGCGATGACTACTACACCGCGGCCGAGAACTTCTGGGAGATGGTCGTGCCGCACCGGATCTACGGCCACGGCGGCATGGGCGTGAACGAGATGTTCCGCAAGCGGGACGTCATCGCCGGGTCGCTCTATCAGGACCGGGACCACGCGGAGACCTGCCCGCTCTACAACATGCTCAAGCTGAGCCGGAACCTCTTCTTCCACGATCCCGACCCCAAGTACATGAACTACTACGAGCTCGGTCTGTTCAACCAGATCCTGGGCTCACGGCGGGACATCGAGAGCGCGGAGAGCCCCGAGGTTACGTACTTCGTGCCGGTCCAACCGGGCCGGAACCGCAGCTACGGCAACATCGGCACGTGCTGCGGCGGCACCGGGATGGAGAACCACACCAAGTACCAGGACTCCATCTACTTCCACTCGGAGGACGGCCAGACCCTGTACGTGAACCTCTACATCCCGTCCACGCTGCATTGGCCGGAGGAGGGCTTCACGATCACGCAGGAGACCGGATATCCACTGGAGGGCGCGAGCACCCTGACCGTAGACGGATCGGGCTCACTGGCGATCAAGCTGCGTGTGCCCGCATGGGTCCGGAAGGGATACACCGTCCGCGTGAACGGCGAGGTGCAGGACCTCGACGCGAAGCCCGGCACCTACGTCACGCTCAATCGGCGCTGGAGCCGCGGCGACAAGATCGAGATCGCGATGCCCTTC
Organism: uncultured Gemmatimonadaceae bacterium; assembly: GCA_964630935.1. Lineage (GTDB taxonomy): Bacteria > Gemmatimonadota > Gemmatimonadetes > Longimicrobiales > Gaopeijiaceae > SZUA-318. The sequence goes on from CAZVYM010000026.1 coordinate 13,024, forward strand.
AGCTTCCGGACCGAGCCGACGATCGACGACAAGTCGGTGCAGGCGCTCTACCACGGCCCGATCCTGCTGGCCGTGCAGAACCCGCCCGTGGGAGACGATCTGGAAACCGGCCTCATCGAGATGAGCTTCTACGGGTCCATGAAGCTCGACGGGGACCTGGCCGCGGCCATGACGCCCGGCGACGAGCCGAACTTCTTCACGACGAATGGGCACGATCTCGCGCCGTTCTACGTGGCCGACCCCCAGGAGGGACGGGACACGCACCCCTACCACGTCTACGTCAGACGCCACGAGCCGCGCGTGGTGTTCGGCTCCATCGACGCGGGCGTGAACAACCCGTCGAAGGACGACGGCACCACGCTGCTCGACGCCATCTGGGCCGAGGCCCCCTTCGCGGATCACGCGAC
>CAZVYM010000026.1:13530-29676 GCA_964630935.1 uncultured Gemmatimonadaceae bacterium
TCCACACCACGGGACAGGGGCTCTACGAGATCACCGACCGCGTGGCGCGAGTCGTCGCCGAGTCGGAGACCGAGGAGGGCCTCTGTACCGTGATGGTGCAGCACACGTCGGCCAGCCTGACCATCCAGGAGAACGCGGACCCTTCAGCGCGGCACGACCTGGAGGCCTGGCTGAATCGCCTCGTGCCCGAGGGGGATCGTCACTTCACGCACACGATCGAGGGCCCGGACGACATGCCGTCCCACATCAAAGCGGCGCTCACCTCGACCACGCTGTCCATTCCGGTCGTGGAGCGAGCGCTCTGCCTCGGCACATGGCAAGGCATCTACCTCTGGGAGCACCGCCGCTCACCCCACCGGAGGCGGTGCGTGGTGCACGTGGGGTAGTCGACTGCAACGCGTGGGCGTTGCAGTCGAGCGCCGCTTCATCCGCCATTCCCGCGTTCCGCCGATGGGGAAGCTCCCGTGGGTGGCCACGGGTCCGAGGCAGCGAGCGCTCCGTTCCCGGAGCGTTTCACCTCACCCTGACGCGGCCGTGCTCGCGCCGCCACCGCGAGCGGTGCCGGAGAGATGCTTCAGGAGCGTTTCGGCCACCTCCTCCGGCCGGACTCTGCGCACGCAGAAGGACTTCATCGGGTCCTCCGGATGGCACTCCCCGGGGGCCACGCACGCCGAGCCGCACGGAAGCGGGGCCTGGAAGGTGAGATGGCCGGCATCACCGAGCGGGGCCCAGGTCGTCGCGCTCTGCGAGCCGAACAGCGCGCACACGGGAGTGCCGACCGCCGCGGCCATGTGCATCGGCCCGCTGTCGTTGCACAGGAGTAGATCCGCCCGGGCGAGCAAGCCATAGAGGAGAGCGATGCCCGGCACGTCCGCCAGGAGCACGGCCGGTTTCGTCATCTCGTCGACGACGGCGCGGGCCAGGCCGGGCTCCGCGGGACCGCTGAGCACCACGACCGAGGCCCGCGCCTGCTCCACCAGCCGATCGGCCACACGGGCGAAGTAGGCGGGAGGCCAGCGGCGGGCGTCGGAGCCTGAGCCCGGATGGACCAGGACGAGGCGCCTTCCATCGTCCACCGGAACGGAGGCCCGGCGAAGGGCCGCTGCCGCAGCGAGCTCGTCCCTCTCGGGAACCGGCACGGCGGGCACCCGGAACGCCGCAGGTACACCCACAGCCTCCAGAAGCCGATTGTGTGTGTCCACGATGTGGTCGGCATCCATCTCGCGGTGGGTCCGGCGAACGACGTCCGTATAGAGCCGCTCGCGCGACAGACGTCCGTCCACCGCCAACGTCACCCGGCGACGGGCCCGGCTCGCCAGGAGCAGGGCGAGCGCCCGTTCGTTCCGCGCCAGGTCGAAGACCAGATCCCACGGGCCTCGCCGAGCCACGGAGAGCAGGGATCGGGCCCACCGCGCCACCGCGGTCCGGGCCCCCATCCGTCCCGCCGGCACCTCGATGATCTCGTCGATCTCCGGGCACGTCGCGAGCGCGTCCAGGTAGGGGGTGTCGACGGCGACAGCCAGCCACGCGCCGGGCCAGTGATGCCTGAGATTCCGCAGGAGAGGCTCGGTCAGGACCGTGTCGCCGAGATATCGCCTGCGGATGACCAGAACACGGGGACGCGCCGGCTGCCGGGGTTCTGTGGGGCCACCCTCGGTGCGGCTCACGAATCCGCCAAACGAGCTTCCAGGTAACCCCGCAGGGCCACCGCGTTGTTGCGCTCTGTGTTCCGTGCCGCGTAGAGGAGCGTCACGTCACCCCGGCACGCGTGCTCGAGCAGGGAGGCCCAGACCTCGGGATGCTCATCCAACTCCGCGTGGTATCGTTTCACGAACTCCGGCCAGCGGGCGGGATCCTCGTGCATCCATTTTCGGAGCTCGGAGGACGGCGCCGCCTCTCGGGCCCACTCGGTCAGGTGGGCGTCGTCCTTCTTGACCCCACGGGGCCATAGACGGTCGACGAGAATCCGAGCGCCCTCGTCCTGCCGCGGAGCCTCGTAGACGCGCCGTACTCGTATCATCCGCACCTTCCGGTCATCTGCCCCCCCTGGGAATCCCCCGGGCTTCGTTCCCGAGGCACACGGTGTCGCCAGCCGATCGGGGATCGGACGGACCGTCGCGCGTCATGACTCCAGAAGCCGGGGCTACCTGAGGATGGAGTCCGACTCCGACGCCAGGGCCATACCCTCGCACCCGCCGCGCCGAGGATGGAGTCCGACTCCGGCGCCGCCAGCCCTCGTGGGCCACGCCGATGTCGACCGTGCGTCAGGGACGATACCCCGGATCTCGGCCGAGGTATACCCCCGACCCCGGCCGGCGGGGCCCGTACCTCCTTACTTCCTTACTTCCTTACTCGGCTGCCGGTCGGCGCTCGGCGTTCACGCGACCACGCGCAGCCGACCCCGACGGCTCATCCCGCCACCCAGTCCACCTGCGCCTCGCCACCGCAGCTCGACCAGACCAGGCGCACGTACCCGCTGGGCCCTCCGGATACCACGCGCGCGTGCACCTCCCCGGCCGACGGGAAGGGCGACTGGCAACTCGTGGGGAACCGGAGTGGATTCACGGTCTGCAACGTGAGCTTGACGGTCGCTCCGTTCTGCGTCCACTCGAACGGCCCGCTGACCTCGGTGTCGCCGTCGGGGACGCGCTGGCCATACCCGAACATCACCGTGGAGCCCTGGTCGGGCGTGAAGACGGCCTGCCAGGTCTCGATGCCCGTCGCCGAGGGCCGGCTCGTGACGGTATAGGTGAGCGCGATGGTCTGGGTCAACGTGAGCTGGCTCATCGAGCCGCCGACGGTGCGCTCGCCGTTGAGCGTGAGGATCCTCGTCTGGGCCGGGTCGTCGGCGTTGGCTTCGACGCTGGTGGTGTACGCCATGGAGCTCAGCGTGGCCGTGAAGCCGAACGGATCACCGGGGTCGACGAGGTGCATGGCTCCCGCGCTGGTGCCCCAACCTCCGTCGAACGTGTACTTGCACCCCGACGCCGAGAAGGTGAAGTCGGCCTGGTCCGGGATCCCGTCGCCGTCGCCGTCCTGATCGGCCGTGAGGGTCACGCAACCAGCCCCGGTTCCCGGAACCATGAAGGCGCCCGCCACCGTGCTGAGCTCGGACCTGAGGACACCGGCGAGCATGTCGAACTCGACCTCCGAGTCCACGTCGATGCCGGTGCCATCGTCCTTGGTTCCGCAACCGGCGAAGCCGATGACGGCCGGGGGGAAGAGGAGGAGAGCGACGTACTGCGAGAGCGGACGGATTCGCACGAGACCTCCTTTGCGGCCCTTCGAGCCGCCCATCCGCGAGTGAAGGGCAGGAGACCATCGGGAATATCGGAAATCCGTACAGCCGTGGGAATGACCCGCACGGTCTTCGCCGACCGCTCAGTGTCCGGTGATACGGTAGGCCTCGACCTCCCACGGGCGGTCGTCGTACCGGATCATCCGTCCCACTCCCCCGATCATGAAGACCGGGAGCCCAAGCACGACGTGGTCCTCCCAATCGGCTGGCAGCAGCGTACCGGCCACCCACCGATCCGCGTCGGCGGTGAGACACCAGAAGAGCTGGTCCGTCTGGATGACATGGACCGTCTCGTGGTGCAAGGCGATCGGGTCGTCGTAGGTCCCCGCCTCCCGCAGAAGAATCACCGAGCCCAGGCTACGGCCCGGACGGTCCAATCCCGGCTCCCGGAACACCAGCGCACCACTCGACAGCGAACGACGCAGGTCGAGCTGCGCCCCGGTGCCCTCGAGAGCGAAGTACGCAGCCGCGATCGTGGAGGTCGCGTCCACCACCAGGCGCGTCCCGTCTCCCTTGGCGATCTGCAGGCGAAGAGGGCCGAACGAGAAGCCCACGCGGTCGAACGGTCCGTCTTCGTGCCCGAGATTGTAGACCATGGCGCTTCCGAGGCCCGCGACCTGCCGTCCGAGCAGGCCGGACCCGTCGAACGGGTCGACCGCGATTCTCTTTCCCGCGAAGGTCGTCGCCCCGCCGACCGCGCCCAGGGCCATGCTCTTCCAGGAAACGTGTCCGTGACGGATCAGCGAGGTGACGCCCACGGTGAATGCCCCGAGGGCGGCGTTGATACCCGCCAATCGGGCGTCCATGCGGACGCTCGGCACCTCGACGCCAGCGCACACCCACGTCGCGCATCCGTCCTGAGCGGCCCCGCCAGCCGGGATGGCGAGCAGGAGGAGAAGCGCCACGCGCCGTCCGATCCGCCACGAAGACATCGGCCCTCCTCACCTACCTCGCTTCCACTCCAGCGCCGACATGCGTGTGGTCCCGGGGTACGGACGGTCCGGCCCCTTGATCATCCGCCAGAGGATGTGGTTGAAGAGATCCTCGTCGGCGACGTCCTCGATGCGGAGGTCGAGGCCACGGGAGGCGACGGCTTCCGGCCCGCGCTTGGGGTTGCGCTCGTCGAGCGAGACCGACGGCGTCAGCGCCTCATACGCGGACGTGTCGGGCTCGGCGCTCCAGATGTGCCTCAGCGGACGGCCGAAGTAGTCGTACTGCGAGAGCGTGCCGAGGTGGAGGATCTCACCGATCGTGGCGACCACGTCGGTCGTGTTCGTGAAGCGGTGCTGGACACCGGAGCGTGTGTAGGGCGAGATGACCAGGAGCACCGACCGGTGGGAGTCTACGTGGTCCGGTCCGTCCTGAGCGTCGTCCTCGAGCACGAAGATCACGGTGGAGGACCAGAAGGCGCTCTTCGAGACCGCTTCGACGATGCGGCCGAGCGCGAGGTCGTTGTCGGCCATGTAGGCCCGGGGGGTCCAGGCGCCGGCCGAGCCTCCGGACGTGTGGTCGCTCGGCAGATGCATGACCTCGAGCGCCGGCAGGCTGCCTCGGACCTCGTACTCGTGGAACTCCTTCAGCCACACCTCCACCCGGGTCCGATCCTGGATGCCCAGATCGAACCCCGGGAAGTCCGTGTTGGTGTGCGCGTCCAGGTACGGCTTGGTCCCACGATAGCCCGGCGGCAGATCCTCGACCTCGCCCATCCCTCCCGGCGCCACGAACTCGCCGTAGTTGCGGAAGGTGATGCCCGCCCGCTGGGCGAGGTTCCATAGGTAACCGTTCGCCGGCTCGGCCGCGTCCTCGGCCCCCTGATCCGCCGGAATCCACCCCCGGTTCTCGCCCTCGTAGTCGTACGAGCGGCCCCCGCTCCCGTAGTTGGAGGGCGTGGTCTTCTCCACGTAGTCGGACGCGTAGGCCCCCATCGACCAGTTGTGGCCGTCGGCGCTCACCTCCGCGTTCACGAAGAAGCGATCGAAGGTGCCGAAGCGTTCCGCCAGGGCGTGGTGATTCGGGGAGATCGGACGGGGGAAGAAGACGAGGCTCGTGTCGCCGTCTCCCTCGGGAAGATCGCCGAGTACCTGATCGTACGTGCGGTTCTCCTTGATGATGTAGATCACGTGCTCGAACGGGGGGTAGCTCGGCGCGGTGCGGGTCCGGTCCCAGTTGTTCAGGCGGGCGACCGTCTCCGAGTGTCCGCGAAGGGACGCACCGCGGGCCTCGGTATCGGCGATCCACGAGAGCGTGCCGGGGATCTGCCCCAGAGTGTAGTTCGGGGCCCGGTTTCCCCGCTGGCCGGGTTGGGGCAGGCCGGGATTGGGAGCCGAGCCGAGGCCCTTCCCGTTCACGACGAGCAGCGTGTCTCCCGCGACGGCGACCGCCGTGGGATACCATCCGACCGGGACCCGACCGAGGAGGCTGTCACCCTCGAGGTCGAACACGGACACGGCGTTGTTGTCGGCCTCGGCCACGAAGAGGCGGCGGCCATCGACCGAGACGGCCAGCGCGTCGGGCGTGCTCCCCTCCGATGGCCCCGCGGGAGCGGGGTCGGCGAGCTGGGCGACGACCTCGTTCCGCCGGGTATCGACGACCGCGATCCGGTCCGTCGAGCCGGACGCCACGAACAACCGGGTCCCGTCCCGGTCGAGCGCCAGAGCCGAGGGATGACGTCCGGCCGGGATGGTCCCTACCGCCTCGATGCGCCCCGACCCGTTCGGTCGGAAGACCGAGACCGTGTGACCGCCCCACGCGGAGACGTAGACCGCACCCTGCGGCGTCACCCTGACATCGTACGGATACCGCTCCGTGGCCAATCGATCGACGACCCGGCCGGACGCGACATCGACGACGGCAAGGCTGTCGGCGAGGTTCTCCGCCACATACAGGAAGCGCCCGTCCGGAGAGGGTGCCAAGCCCGCCGGATATCGAACGCCATGGCGACGAGGGGGGCCCTCCGGTGTCAGGTCCAGGCTGTCGCGGAGACGCGCGAGCCCCTCCCTCCAGTCATATCGGTACACCACGTCCCGGTCCCCCCCGGAGACGTAGAGGGTCCGACCGTCGGGGGCGAACGCGGCCCCGAGGAACGCGGCAGGCTGGAGCAGCGTCTGCACCACGGCGTGTCGGTGGACGTCGACGACCTGGATCCCCTGCCCGCGCCACCCGCTCAAGACCACGACGGCGCGTCGGCCGTCGGGTGAAAGGGTGATGGAGAGGGGCATCGAGCCGAGCCCGAGCGAAGCTCCCACGGGCGCCAGCGAGACGCCCGTCGGAAGGCGGCCGGGCTCCGCGGGACGGCTCTGCTGGGCGGAGGCGTGAGCGGACCCGAAGAGGAGCGGAATCAGAACGGCGAGCGGCGGTAGTCTCATGGCTGGCATCCGGAGCATCGAGATGGATGCGCAAAGTGCCGCCCACGACCGCCGAGAGAAAGGGGTCCGGGCGTAACGAGCCAGCAACTCGGGGAGGCCTCGGACAGGTCCGGCCCCGCGACGCGCCGCGGGACCGGACGAGTCGTCAGCCGGCGGCCGGAACGGAGAACTTCTTCAGCATCCCCTTGTCATCGGCGTGGGGAACCTCCGCGATCCACGCGTAGTTGCCCGGCTCCAGCGTGATCGTCATGTAGCCCGTCGCCCCCGACGGCATCTCGTTGAGCCCGCCCAGGAACTCCGCCGGGGCGGGAATCTCGAGCCCCCCGGGCTGCGTCCAGTCCATCCACGCCACCAGCTTCCCGAGGTCCGTGTCGTCCGCGAGCCGAACCAGATGCACGTCGTGGCCCACGAAATTCTCGTGAACCGTCTGATCGGCGAAGTGCACGGCGATCGTCTGCCGCCCCGCGGACGGCTCGCCCGACATCTCGATTCCACGGGCGCTGGAGATCGTGAGCGCGAGGTCCGCCTGCGGCTCGGTCGTCGGTGACGAGGGACCGGTCACCGTGAGCTCGTGAACCATGCCGTACGCGGCGGGATCCGGATTGTAGGAATGGAAGACGCCGTCCGTCTTGACGTAACACTCCAGGACGTAGGTTCCCGGCTCGAGGTCGACTGTGGCCTCGGAGACGTGGCCGGGCGCGGTGAGCCCGGGCCCCCCGAGGAACACCACCTTGCCGAACCACTCGGGCAGCTCACCGAACTTGGCCGCGGCCTCGTCCGCCTTGCCCGCGGCCATCAGGTCCAAGCCCGCCTGGAAGATGGGCGCGGCCTCTTCCTGTTGCTCCGCGATGCCGATGCCCTCCGGCATCCGCTCGACGACGGCGAAATGGGTCATCGTGGAGGCGTTCCGGAAGCGGAAGGTCGTCCATCCCGCCGGGATGGTGTCCGGCGCCTGGAACGTCCGCTCGACCGCGGTGACCTCTACGACGTTCGTGGTGGACGGGGTTTCCGCGGCGGGCCGATCGCTACGGCATCCGACGGCGGTGAGCACGGCGAGGACGGTCACGGGGATTCTGGAGCTCCATCGCATGGCGGTGCCTCCGGGGCGGGAGAGTCTTCGTGACGAAGCCCCATCCGTAGCCTGCACGCAGTTGCGTGTCAAGCTTTCCCGGGTGGCTCGCGACCTCGCGGCCGCCTCGGGCTCGGGCACTCCGATCCTCGTCGAGACGGACGCCCGGTCTACTTCCCCAGCCAGTAGCTGAGCTTGATCAGGAAGACGTTGTCCGCGGGCACGACCCCTCCGTGCCGGAGCCCGAGCAGCCGCCCGAAGTCCCGGCCGAAGTCGAAGCTGCCGGGCCCCTCCGAGCCGGTGCGGCTCTGACTCCAGACCAGAAAGAGGGTGGAGCCGGGCGCGTACTCCCAGCGCAGCACGGCGGTCGAGCGGAACTGCTTGAAGTTGAAGTCCGGCCGGTCGAAGGAGACGGCGTCGGGCGTGCCGTCCACCGCCACCCTGTAGACCTCGTCCACCGGGTCGTAGTGGATCTGGGCAGGCGTGAGTGTGTGGAATCGGTCGTCGAACGCGCGGGCATGCGGCTGGACCGCCTCCTTGAAGTCGGAATATGCGCCGGCGCTCACGAACGGCTGCGCGTAGAGCTGGAAAGAGAGGTTCGGCGAAACCGTGTAGTTCAGCCGGGTCATGAGTGAGACCGTCGTCTGTCGGATGCTCCCCACGTAGTAGTGGGTCGTCCCCGCGAAATCCTCCTGGGCCACGTACTGCGCGGCGTCGTGGTTCCAGCTCACACTCGGGCCGAACACGAGGTCGGCCTGAGGAGCGATGCGCCAATGCACGCTCGGCGAGACTTCCAGCTGCGTCGTCGCGGCTCCGAAGTCGGAGCTTCCGGAGACGTCGAGCTCGCCCACGACGCTCTTGCGGGAATCCGAGTCGATCCCACCCCAGAAGTGGACGCCCGGTTGCCGGCGGAGCGCCGGACCGCCGCGGAGCGCGCCCTGGTCGTAGGCGGAGCCCGAGTACTCGATTCCCCCGTAGCCGCTCCAGTAGCTGCGCAGCTGCATGTGGCCGTTCACGTTGGCTCCGAGCGAGACGAGCTCGTTGCCGAACGTCGTGCCGCGCCAACCGTTGACGTTGACGTTCCAGCTGCGGAAATGCCGACCGGCCTGGTTCTCCTGGTAGCTGAGATAGCCCAGCGTGTACAGGAGGTCGGACTGCGTCTGGAAGCCGAGATCGTTGACCTCGAAGCCCGGCGAGATCGCGTGCACGAGAGCCGCGCCACGCCAATGTCCACCGCCGACCTTCCCGAGCTGGACCTGGGTGGCGTAGCCGGCGAGCGACGTTCTCGTGGAGTCGAGCGTGAGGTGCCCGGCATCGGGTCGCTGGAAGTAGTGAACCGGGGATTCCTGCACGCTCGCGATGGCATCCCGGCCTCCGGCCACCCGGCTGCCCAGGGCGAAGCCGCTGAGCTCCCAATCGCCACCGCTCCACCGATGGCGGAAGTTCAAACCGCCCGCGACGGCGGACGTGGGCAGCTCGTCCATGCCGGTGCCTCGCAGCTTCCGGCTGGTCGAGGTGAAGATTCCCCCCACGGCGGACTCGCCGTTCCGGAAGTCCTTGATGATCCGTCCGACGGCGTAGTTGGTGCGTGGCTCCACGACGCTACGTCCACGGACGCCGGCCTCCGTGACCCACGGCGCGCCCTCCTCGGCGGTGACGGCGTCGAGCAGGCCGACCGACCATCCGCCGGATGTCTTTCCGGAGACCTTGCCGGCCCCGAGGATCGTCGTACCGCCCGGCACGCGACCGAACTCCGCCGAATCGGGTAGACCGCCGTGTGGCGCGCGGCCTATGCGCCGTGAATAGAAGAGCTGCTCGTTGCCCATGTCGCCATCGCCGATGCCGATCCCGAACCGGAAGATGTCGGAGCCCTCCTGGAAGAACGGCCGCTTCTCGGGGAAGAATGTCTCGTACGCCGTGAGGTTCACGACGGAGGGATCGGCCTCGACCTGTCCGAAGTCCGGATTGATCGTCGCCGTGAGCGTCATGTCGGGCGTGACGCCGTACTTCAGGTCGGCGCCTACGTCACCCGACGCGTCGTTGCGCTCGTAGAACGGATCTCCCGCCTCCCGGGGAGCGCGCTCGAGACGGGCGACGGCGTACGGCGTGACCTCGATGCGCCGCGGCGAAGGCAGACGCCCCAGTCCCCCGAGGGTGCCCGAAGCGGAGATGATCCGAGGCTGATTCGGGTCGAGCGGCGCCCAGAACGCCTCTTCACCCTTCCTGGCGATCTCACGATAGAACTGTACGCCCCACGTCGTCGCGCTGTCCGAGCTGGCATAGCGGAGCTGGGAGAGCGGGATCCGCATCTCGACCGTCCAGCCCAGGGAATCGATATGCGCCACAGCCTCCCAGACCGCGTCCCAGTTCTGGTCCTCGTCCGAATCGTTGAAGATGAGCTCGTCGAAACGCACGCCGCGTGGGTTGACGAGGAACGTGAATCCCGTGCGGTCGTCGTTGTAGCTGTCGAACGCGACACCGAACCAATCGGAGTAGCCCTTGTCGTCGCGCCGCATGAGGCGCGAGACGATCGAATCCGGATGATCGTCGTACATCCGCGCACCGACATAGATCGCATCGCCGTCGTACAGCACGCGCGCGACGGTGCGCTCCGTGGCCGGCTCGCCCGGATCGGGCCGAAGCTGGGTGAAGGACTCGGCGGAGTCCGCCGTCGCCCAGGCGGGCTCGTTCAACCGTCCGTCGAGGACGATGGCGCGACTCGACACGCGTTCCGCCCGTATTTCGTAGCGCTGCGCGTTGGACCTGAGGCCTTCGCCCCTGTGCCGTGTCGAATGCCGAACGCGAGACTGCGCGCCCACGGCGAGCGGGGCGACCGCGCTCATGAGAAGCGCCGCCACCACGATTCGGCTCATTGGCATGAAGTTCGACGTGCTCCCCTCTTCCCCTCCCGGACCGGCCGACCAGCCGCTCCTCGTGGCCTCCCCTACGGGGTCGAAGGAACCTCGGTTTCACGGAATCGGGCGTCTCCACCGGGGTCTTCCCGGACTCGCGCCGGGGTAGTGCGGAAGTCCATCAGCACGCCGAACGTGATGCCGTAGACCAGATGGAGGATCAGCGTCGCCACCGGGATCTTCGCGCTCGCGGCCGCCCCGAACTCTCCCCAGCCCAGCCAGGGCAGGAAGGTCACGGACATGGCGAGCCAGAGGACGAGGCCGAGGGCGAGACCGTGCCAGAACGTGACCCGCCTCCACGCCACCGACACGAACCCCGCCCAGAATCCTCCGTAGGCGAGGGTCGCGAAGACAGCCAGCACCATCACCCAGGCAGGCGAGAGGAACACCGCCCACTTTCCGACGATGTCCGGAGGGATCGGCTTCGGCATCGGGGAGACACCGGTCACGGTGCCCAGGATCATCAGCGCCGACATCAGCACGGTCGCCACGACGCCGAAGGCGAACCCCTTCGTGAATCTCTCGAGCTCCATCGGTCGCTCCTCATCGAGTGTGGAAGGGCTGGCCCCGAGTCCCAGAGCACGAAGTGGCCCGCCGCCCACCTTCATCCAGCTGGATGCAAGGCGAACGGCGGGCCCGGTCTGGGGAATCCATCGATCTATCACATCAGGCACCCATCGAATCAGGCACCGAATAGCGTGAAGACGCGCGCGGCGAGCGTCGATCCGCTGAGCATGCCCGCGGCGCCGACGCTCAGCATGGCGACCAGCGCGAGCGTGAGCGGAGCGTGCCCCGCGAGCGCCAGAATCCCCAGCACCACGGCGCCGGCCCCGATCAGGAAGTCGGAGCCACTGGCCACGTAGACGGCTTCGTGCACCGCGGCGTGGTCACGGTTGAACTCCATCGTCTTGTCGATGGCCGACTCCAACCGGGCCGTCGCGGCGCTGGCCATGAGAAGCGCGCCACCCAGGACGATGGCCGACACGCCGAGCAGCGTCAGAGGATCGATGCCGAGCAACGCCAGAAGGCCGAGCACGGCACCGCTGGCACCCGCGAAGGCCTCCATCCCGAGGCCGCCAAGGATCTGCCTGCGCTCCTCGGCGCTGCTCCTGCCGACACCGAGCTGCCTGGAGCGGGCCGCGATCACGCCGCCTCCGAGAAAGAGCCCCACACCGACGGCGATGGCGGCGATCGACGCCAGGGCCATGGGCAGGACACCGATGATCCCCAGGATCGCCAGCACGACACCGCCCGCGCCGGCCAGTGACTCGGCGAAGGAGCCGGTCTCCAGCTGGTGCACGGACTCGATGGGCTGGGTGGGTCCACGGTGCTTCGTGCGCTTCACCGTGTCTTCTTCGTCGGTATATCGCTCGTTCGTGTATCGCTCGGTTCCGATGGCCATGAGAGCCTCCTTCCCCGGTCTCCGGGTCTCCGTCCCGGACCGGCCGGCGAGCCCCGGGGCGAATCCTCGGAACCGACCCACCCGCCGCGGGACGGCATTTTCGCGTTTCGCGTATCCCAAAAGTCGAGGAAGCCGGAAACCGCGTGCAGTGATCACGGTGGATGAGGAGGATGGATCTTGAGATAGATTCCCCACGACCCACTTCCGTGCGAGCGGCCGGCCGAGCCGTCGCTTCCGCGGCCGCATTTCAGTTCCGGGTCGCCTGAAACGCCGTCTCCGCCCGACGGGACGCGCCGATCGGGGCTTCCGGCCGGTCCATCCTGGTCGGTCATCTCCCGATCGGCCCCGTGCCGTCACGCCTGCTGCTTCCCCGAGCGACCCCGGTCCGAGCACGCGCGGGGCGCCGGAACGAGGCTTGCTCCACTGCGTCCCGAGACCGTGGAAGGACACAGGAGCGACTCGACGACGGAGATGGTGATGGCCCGAATGGTGCGCGGCAGCCAAGCCCTGCGCATGAACATCCTCGCGATCGTCGTGGGGGTCATCGCCGGGTTGGGCGCCGTCGTGTTCCGGCTGGCGATCTGGGTGTTCCAGAGCGCCTTCTACGGCGGGGATCTGAACCCGGGGAGCGTCACGTTCCACTTCCTGCGCATCCCGGAGCTCTTCGGTTGGCTTCGCCCCCTCGGCCCCTGGCGCTTCGTCGTCGTCCCGGCTCTGGGTGGGCTCATCGTCGGCGTCATCATCATGGTCACGACGCGCGAGGTCAGTGGGCACGGTGTGCCCAAGGTGCTCCAGGCGATCCTGGCTCGCGGGGGCCGCATCCGCCCGAAGATCGCCGTCTACAAGACGCTGGCCTCCAGCATCGCGATCGGGAGCGGAGGCTCTCTCGGCCGGGAGGGACCCATCGTCCAGATCGGGAGCGCGGCAGGGTCCTATTTCGGGCGATTCGTGCGCAGGAAGTCGTTTACGCGCACGCTGGTTGCCGCAGGCTCCGCGGGCGGCATCGCGGCGACCTTCAACGCCCCGCTCGCCGGGATCATGTTCGCGCTCGAGATCATCCTGGCCGAGTTCTACCTGCGGAACGTCGTCGCCGTGGTTCTGGCCTCGGTGACGGCCACGGCGGTCGCCCGACCGCTTCTCGATTTCACCGCCACGCCCGGCGTGCGACAGTTCCTGGTGCCCGTCCACTTCGAGCTCAGGAATCCGGTCGTGGAGCTCCCGCTCTACGTGTTGCTCGGACTCTTGATCGCCGTGGGCGGATGGGCCATGGTCAAGCTCCTCTACGGCGTCGAGCATGTCACCGACCGGTTCCACGTTCCCTTCGCGCTCAAGCCGGCGGCAGGCGGGCTGATTCTCGGCCTCTCGGCGCTTCTCACCGGACTCGTGCTGCACAAGACACCGCTCCAGGCGGCGACCTGGCTCTTCGGGGTCGGCTACGACACGATCGGCAGCTCGATGCGAGGCGAGCTGGTGCTCGTGGTGATGCTGCTGCTCGCGGTGATGAAGCTGATCGGGTTCTCCGTGTCGGTGGGGACCGGAAGCTCGGGCGGCGTCTTCTCCCCGGCGCTCTACATCGGGGCCATGCTCGGCGGCGCCTTCGGCGTGGTGGTGCACAGCTTCGTTCCCGGCACCGCGAGCCCGGGCGCCTATGCGCTGGTGGGGATGGGCGGGGTGTTCGCCGCGGCCGCCTCTGCGCCGCTCACCTCGGCGCTCATCATCTTCGAGCTCACCGGCCAGTACACGATCATTCTCCCGGTGCTGCTCGTGTGCGTGCTGGGAAGCGAGGTGGCCCAGCGGCTTCTCAAGGGCGGCACCATCTACACGCAGAAGCTCCGCGACCGGGGCTTCACCGTGCAGGAGCGCAGAATCGGGAGCATCGAGGACCTGTCGGCGAGCGCGGTCATGACCCGCGACGTGGATACCGTCTCGGCCGACGCGACCGTAGCCGAAGCCCTCGAGATCTTCCGCGAGACCTCGCATCGGGGGCTTCCTGTGGTAGAAAGCGACGGAACGGTCGTCGGTCTGGTGACGCACCGGGACCTCGGACGGATTCTTCCACGGCCGGGACGAGCACGAAGCGGAACGGAGCATGCCGCGCCGGTCGAGACGTCCCGCCCCGTCCTCGACGTGGCGTTACGGGATGTGCGGACGTCGCGTGCCCGCGCGAACCTCCTCTCCGTGATCGACGTCATGGAGAGCACCGATCAGGAGCACGTGCCGATCGTGAACGAGGATGGAACGCTCGCGGGCATCATCACCCAGCGCGACATCCTCGACGCCTACGATGTTCCCCCCGTAGCGTAAGGGAGAAGCCCGGTCCAAGTCGAAGGGGGTGAGATGCCGCGACGGGCGTGCCGCCGTATGATGCCTGGCCGTTCCGGCCCCAACCCTTCTCGTGCGAGACGATGAGCGCTCCACTTCCGAGCCCACCCTCCGACCGCAGAGCCATGAAGCGCTCGACCACCGCGGCGATCCTGACGGCCCTGTGCGCCGCCGTCTTCGTGCAGGCACTGGGGAGCGCGCGTCAGAAGTCCCTCACGTACGACGAGCTCTCGTACATCCCCGCGGGCTATTCGTACGTCGCCACGGGCGACCTGCGGCTCAACCCCGAGCAGCCTCCCCTGATGAAGGAGCTGGAGGGCCTGGCGATGCTTCCGCTCCATCCCCGCCTCCCCCTCCAGGATTCGAGCTGGATCCGGGCCGGAGCCGGGGTGGGCAACACGCAATGGGACTTCGGCCGGGCGTTCCTGCGCGACAACCCGGACCGTGAGCGCCTGGTTCTGTTCGCGCGGCTGCCGGTGATCCTCGTCACCATGCTCCTCGTCGTGGGGGTGTTCCTGCTCGCTCGTGACCTGTATGGGACGGAGGCCGGACTCCTGGCCGCGGTGTTGTGCGCCTTCGACCCGAACATCCTGGCCCATGGCCGCCTGGCCACGACGGACCTCGGCCTCACCTGCTTCGTCCTCCTGGCGGTGTGGGCGTACCGCCGCCTCAATCGAAGCCCTAGCGCGCTCCATGCCGCCCTGGCCGCGGGGCTCCTGGCTCTGGCGCTGCTGACCAAGTTCTCGGCGGTCCTCCTGCTCGCGCTGTATCCGGTATGGGCGCTGGTGCTGCCGTTCCTGCGGAAAGGGGTGGAGGTTCCCGAAGGAGCGCTGGCGCGGTGGGCGGATCGTCCCCGCGTGCGCCGCCTGGTCTGGTCGGGAGGCGTCACCGCGGCGGTGGTGGCGGCGGCGCTGCTGCTGGTGTCCCTGGGCTACCTGGCTCCCGGTCGCGTGGACCGGTACTTCCGGGACTTCCTGATGGTGAACGTCAACGTCCACCTCGCCTATCTCACGTACTTCCACGGACACTTCTACGACCACCACCTCTGGTACTACTTCCTTGCCGCCTTTCTGCTCAAGACTCCCCTGGCCCTCCTCATCCTGCTGGTGCTGCGCGTGGCATCGCAGGCGATCCACCGCGAGGAAGGTTGGGCCGACCGCGCGCTGCTGTTCGGACCGGTGGCCATCTGGTTCGTGATCATCTCCTGGAGGGCGTTCCAGATCGGGCTTCGTTACGTGCTGCCCGTCTACCCCTTCCTCTTCGTCTACGCCTCGGGCATCGTGGCGTCTCCTCTGTTCCGCCGCCGCGACGTCCGACTCGCCGTGGGCGGCCTGGGGGTGTGGCTGGCCGCCTCGTCCCTGGCCGCCTATCCCGACTACCTTCCGTACTTCAATACGCTGGCCGGAGGCCCGTCGCACGGTATCGAGTGGCTCGACGATTCGAACGTGGACTGGGGTCAGGATCTCGTGCGCTTGCGCGGCTACCTGGCCGCCCACGGCATCACCGACGCACGGATCACGCCCATGGCGGCCTACGACCCCGCCCTGTACGGGGTGCCCGGCGAGTATCTGCCTCCCCACACGGCCGTCGGCCTGTTGTCCAACCCGGACCCGCCGCCCGGGATCTACGCCGTGAGCGTCCACCTCCTGAACCGCGCGAAGCTCGCACCGAATCTGGCCGTGGACCCGTTGGAGGATCTTCACCCCGTGGCGCGACTGGGACACACGATCTGGGTCTTCGACATGAGGTCGCACCGTTCGACGGGCAGCCCGGCACCG
>CAZVYM010000026.1:29776-38335 GCA_964630935.1 uncultured Gemmatimonadaceae bacterium
GGGTAGCCGGCACCGGTCGTCCGGCGGTGCCGCCGGCAGGTGACCGGCGCCGGGTCGTCCGGCCGCCGACACCCGCCGTGCAACGCCGGTGCGACGAGCAGCTCGGCTCCTCAGTCGAGGTCACCCCGCGTACGCCTCGGCGCGCCTCCGCATCCTTGCTGCCTCGCCCGCGCCGGTTCATCTTGGGTGCCTTCACGTGTCTTGGTCTCCTCGTTCTGCCCCTCGCCACATGCCCGGCCGCTTGGCTCATCTCTGGTCCGAGTTCCGGCGCCGCCGCGTCGTCCGCGTCGCGGTGATCTACATCGTGGTAGGGTGGGTCGTGATCCAGGTGGCGACCACGATCTTCCCGCCGCTCGGGATCCCGGCGTGGGGCATCTCGATGGTCGTGGCTCTCGTGCTGCTGGGCCTGCCCATCGCGCTGGTCCTCTCCTGGTTCTTCGACATCCGACTCGACTCCGGAGGAGAGGCGTCTCACCTGCCCGTCCCTCGGCCCGACGGCACATCGGGCTCCGGCAGCGCGAGCGTGGAGATGTCCGAGAGGAATCGGGCCATGAGCGTCCCCGCTTCCCCGCCGGCCCCGCCGGCCAAGGACGTCGCGGCTCCGTTGTTGGCCGTCATTCCGTTCCTCAACATGAGCTCCGATCCGGGAAACGCGTATTTCGCGGACGGGATCACGGAGGACGTGATCGCCCAGCTCTCGAAGATCCGCGCCCTCAGGGTGGTCTCGCGGACATCCGTGATGCAGTTCAAGGAGCGGACGCAGAGCCTCCGAGAGATCGCCGGGCGATTGGGTACGAAGACGATCGTGGATGGGAGCGTACGTCGTGACGGCGAGCGCGTGCGCATCGTCGCGCAGCTCATCGACGCGGAGACGGACCAGCACCTCTGGGCAGAGACCTACGACCGAGAGCTGACCGACATCTTCGCCATCCAGACCGACGTCGCGCTCCGGATCGCCGGTGCGCTGAGCGCTGAGCTCTCGCAGGACGAGCGCGGCCGGATCCTGAAGGAGCCGACGCACAGCGTCCAGGCGTACCAACTCTACCTCCGGGGTCGCCAGTGGTATAGCCAGTTCACGGCCGATTCCCTGCAGAAGGCCATCGAGTACTTCGAGCGGGCGGTGGGCGTCGATCCGAGCTACGCGCTGGCTTATGCGGCCATCGGCATGGTGTACGGCGAGCTCGCCGAATCCGGCATGATGGCACCCGAGGTCGCGATCGCGAACGCACGCAAGCCGGCGGAGCGGGCGCTGCAGCTGGATCCGGACCTGAGTGACGCGAACTGCACGATCGCCTACCTGAAAGGGATGTGGGATTTCGATTGGGCTGCCGCCGAGACCGGGTACCTGAGGGCGATCGAGCTCTCCCCGAACAACGCCACCGCCTACGATCTGTACGGGAGGATGTGTGACGCCCTGGGACGCTTCGACGAAGCGGTGGCTCTGCATCGGCGCGCGCAGGAGCTCGATCCGCTCGTCCACCGCACGGACCTCGCCACGAGCCTGATCCGGGCGGGCCGCTACGCCGAAGCCGCGAGCGAGGCCCGGCGCGCCGTCGAGTCCGACCCGGAATATGCCCGAGGCCATGCCACCCTGGGTTGGGCTCACCTCAAGCAGGGCCGGGAGGAGGAGGGCCTGGCCGCCCTCGAGCGGGCGGTCGAGCTGTCCGCCGGTGACTCGCTCTGGCTGGGCCAGCTCGGCCAGGCGCTGGCCCTGGTGGGCCGTGTCGACCAGGCTCGTGAGGTGTTGCGGCAGCTGGAGGCGCGTGCACGGTCCAGCTTCGTCTCGCCGTACCACATCGCCTATGTGCACACGGGGCTCGGCGAGCACGACGAGGCCATCGGTCTGCTCGAGCAGGCCTTCGAGCAGCGGTCTGCTTCGATCTACGGGATCAAGGGCTCCTTTCTCTTCGCCCCGCTCCACCCACACCCTCGCTTCCGGGCGCTGCTCACGAAGATGAACCTGGCGTGAACGGCCGGGCGGGGTGGTACCCTACATCGATCCCACCACCGCCGGGTGCAGGAGGTTCACGAAGGGAGCGGGCGCGACACCCAGCCAGACGAGCAGCACGGCGAGACCGATGAGGGCCAGGCTCCCCACCAGGGTGACCGCCGGCCCGACGGGGATCGATTCGGCCTCCTCGGGACGGGTGTACATCGCCACGATCACCCTCAGGTAGTAGTAGACCGAGATCGCGCTGTTGACGACCAGCATGAGCACGGGCCACCAGAGCGACGAGCCCACGGCCGCCGCCACCACGTAGTACTTCCCGATGAATCCGGCGGTGAGCGGGATCCCGGAGAGGGAAAACAGGCAGGCCGACATCAGGGCCGCGAGCCAGGGGCGTCGCCAATAGAGTCCGCGGTACTCGTCGATCGAGTCGCGATCCCCGTCTCCGTCCGAGAGCACCGCTACGACGCCGAACGCGCCGAGGGTGGTCACGAAGTACGCCACCATGTAGAACGTGGCGGCTTCGGCGGCGAGCGCCCCGGAAGCCAACACGGCCACGAGCACATAGCCCATGTGCGCGATCGACGAGTACGCGAGGAGCCGCTTGACGCTCCGCTGCAACAGCGCCAGCAGGTTCCCCACGAACATCGAGGCGATGGCCAGCACACCGATCATGAGCGCCAGCCGAGCGTGTCGCGGGGCTCCGAACGCGATCAGCACGCGAAGCAGGATCGCCACGACCCCTCCCTTCGAGACCGTGGCGACGAAGCCCGTCACGGGGGCGGGCGCGCCTTGGTAGACGTCGGGCGTCCAGAGGTGGAAGGGCACGACGGCCAGCTTGAAGCCCATCCCGACCAGCACGAGCGCCACCCCGACGAGCAGGAAGGGGCTCGCCACGCCCCCGGGCGCGAGCGTGCGAAGCAGACCGGGGATGTCCAACGTGCCGGCGCCCGCATACAGGAGCGCCATCCCGAAGAGGAGGAAGGCGGAGGACGCGGCCGCCAGAATCAGGTACTTCAGACCGGCCTCCGTCGAGCTGGGGCGGGTGCGCGCATAAGCGATCATCGCGTAGAGCGAGATCGACAGCGTCTCGAGGCCCAGGAAGAACGACGCGAGATGACGGCTCAGCGCCAGGACGGAGGAGCCGAGCGTGGCCAGGAGGAGCAGGACGTACAGCTCCTCCCGATTCCCGCCCAGGCGGTCGAGATAGGACACGGAGAGGAGCACGCTGGCCAGCGAACCCGCCACGATGAGGCCGACCCAGAAGAGCCCGAAGCCGTCGACGACGAGGAGGTCGGTCACCTGGTGGGGCCCGTCCCCGAGCGCAAACGGAAGCGTCGCGAGCGTGATGCCCAACCCGACCGCGGCCAGGCCGGCCGTGAACCCGTGGCTCCGGCGCACGGCGATGCCCAGGAGAGCCAGAACGGCCGTCGCGCCGAGCACCAACAAGGGAAGGATCGCGAGCAGGTCGGAGGCTCTCACGGCTCAGCCCCCCATCGCCAGCGTGCTGGTCGCCGCCCTCAGCGTCTCCAGCGCGGGTCGGGCGAGGTCCAGAACGGGACCCGGATAGAGCCCGAGCCAGACCAGTCCGAGCACCAGGGCCAGCATCACCCCCATCTCGCGCACGCCCAGGTCGGGAAAGGCCCAGTCATGCACGTTCTCGCCGTGGAACGCGCGCTGCACGATCCAGAGCGCGTAGACGGTGGCCGCCACGAGTCCGAGCGTGGCCGCGACGGTGATCGACACGTGGTCGGCGAACGCGCCCGCGAGGACCAGGAACTCGGCGACGAAGTTGCCGAGCCCGGGAAGGCCGAGCGAAGCGAGCGCCAGGAAGAGCGCCACGGCGCCGAGCCGCGGTGCGGCGGACCACAGTCCACCCATCTCCGTCATGTCGCGCGTTCCGATCCGCTCGGACAGGAAGCCCACGACGATGAACAGCCCGCCCGTGGAGAGCCCGTGCGCGACCATCTGCATGACCGTGCCCTGGAGCGCCAGCTCGTTCCACGCGAACACGCCGAGCAGCACGAATCCGAGGTGCGAGACGCTCGTGTAGGCGACCAGCCGCTTCATGTCCGTCTGGGCGAGCGCGACGCTCGCTCCGTAGAGGATGCCCACGACGCCGAGGATCATCAGCGCGGGCGCGAACCGGTGGGCCGCCTCGGGGAAGAGCGGCACGGCGAAGCGAATGAGCCCGTAGGCCCCGGTCTTCAGCAGCAGCCCGGCCAGCACCACCGAGCCCGCCGTGGGCGCCTGCGTATGGGCATCCGGTAGCCAGGTGTGGAGCGGCACCGCGGGAAGCTTGATCAGGAAGCCGACGAGGAAGCCGGCCAGGAGCCAACCGGCCAGCGTCGGCGAGAGCGTCGTGCCGAGAAGCGCCTGGTAGTCGAACGTGAGCGTGCCCGTCGCCCGTTGATGCGCGAACACGAGGCCCAGGATCGACACGAGCATGAGAAGCCCGCCGAGCTGGGTGAAGATGAAGAACTTGATCGCGGCATAGGTGCGACGCTCGTGTCCCCAGATGCCGATGAGGAAGTACATCGGCACGAGCATCAGCTCCCAGAACAGATAGAAGAGGAAGAGGTCGACGGACAGGAACACACCCGCGACGCCCGCCAATACCCAGAGCAGGTTGAAGTGGAAGAACCCGACGCTCTCGGTGATCTCGTTCCACGACACCAGGACGGACACGACGCCCAGGAAGTACGTCAGCGCGAGCAGGATCAGGCTCAGCCCGTCCAGGGCGAGATGGAAGGTGATGCCGAACCGGGAGATCCAGACCCCTCGCCACTCCAGCAGCCAGCGCGCGCCGGGCGCCGCGGGAGGCAGGGCCATCCACAGCGCGAGGGCCAGCACCAGGCCCAGCGACGTGGCGACCAGCGCCATCCACCGGCCGGCACGGGCATCGACGCGCCCGATCCACCAGGACAGCAGGCCACCGACCAGGGGCAGCAGGATGAAGAGGAGCAGCAACATCAGAACACCACCAGTCCGATCAGGAGCACGGCTCCGAACACCACGCCCGCCGCGTACCAGCGCACCCGACCGGTCTGGGTGGCCGCCAGGCCGCGGTTCAAGCCGACGGCCACGTTCGCGACCCCGTCGACCACCCGGTCGACCACGTCCCGGCGGTTGACGCGCGCGATCCAGACGTAGGGTCGCACGAGCAGCCGATCATAGACCCAGTCGAAGCCGAGCCCCGAGCGCGCGAACCGTCGGAGCGCAGCCCCCGCCGGGCTCGTCACGAACCCGTCGACCACCGCGCGCCGGCCGTAGAAGAGCGCCCACGCGAGTCCGATGCCCGCGAGCGAAGCGAGGGACGCGGCGACCTCGAGCCAGGCCTCGGTGCCCGTGGCCGCATGCTCCGGCAACGCCGGCAGCGTGCGGTGGAGCAGCCCCGTGAGCAGATGGACGCCGCCGAGCGTGCCCGGCATCTCGATGAAGCCACCCACGATCGACAGGACACCGAGCACGATGAGCGGCCCCCGGATGAGGCCTCCGGGCGTGCGCTCGAGCTCGCGCTGCGGCTCGCCGTAGAAGGCCACGAAGACGACCCTGAAGATGTAGAGCCCGGTGAGGAACGCGCCCACGAGACCGCCGAGCCAGAGCCAGACGCCGCCCAGCGGGGAGGTGAACGCGCTCCCGAGGATCATGTCTTTCGAGTAGAACCCGGCCGTGACCAGAGGGAATCCGGCCAGCGCGCCGCTCGCCGCCACGAACGTCCAGAAGGTGGTGGGAAGCTGCTTGCGGAGCCCGCCCATCTTGTAGATGTCGTGCTCGTGGTGGAGCGAGTGGATGATCGCGCCCGCACCGAGGAAGAGGAGCGCCTTGAAGAAGGCGTGCGTCATGAAGTGGAAGATCGCCGCCGACCACGCGCCCACCCCGAGCGCCAGGAACATGTAGCCGATCTGGCTGATGGTGGAGTAGGCGAGCACCCGCTTGATGTCGCGCTGCCCCAGCGCGGCGAACCCGGCCATGAGCAGCGTGAGCGTGCCCACGATCGCCACCACGTGCATGGCCGTGGGCGAGAGCGCGAAGAGCACGTGCGTGCGGGCGATCAGGTAGACGCCGGCCGTGACCATCGTGGCCGCATGGATGAGCGCGGACACGGGAGTCGGACCGGCCATGGCGTCGGGGAGCCATGTCTGGAGCGGAAGCTGGGCCGACTTTCCCACGGCGCCGCCGAGCAGGAGGAGGGCGGCCGTGGTGGCGAGTCCGGATCCGACCGTCCATTGGGCGGACGCGCGCGCCATGAGCTCGTGCACGTCGAGCGTGCCCAGGTGACGGAAGAGGAAGAAGAGCCCGATCGTGAGCGCGACGTCGCCCACCCGCGTGACCACGAACGCCTTGCGGGCCGCGTGCCCGTTGGCCGGATCGCGGTACCAGAATCCGATGAGCAGATACGAGCAGAGCCCCACGCCCTCCCATCCGAGCAGAAGCACGACCAGATCGGAGGCCAGCAGCAGCACGAGCATCGAGGCCACGAAGAGGTTCATGTACGCGAAGAAGCGCGCGAAGCCTTCGTCGTCGGCCATGAACTCCGTCGAGTACAGGTGGATCAGGAAGCCCACCCCCGTGACCACGAGGATCATCACCAGCGACAGGGCGTCCAGACGGAGGGCGATCTCGGGACGGAGCCCTCCCACCTCCCACCAGGTCCAGAGCCGTTGGAGGTAGATCCCG
The DNA here is from genome assembly GCA_964630935.1 of uncultured Gemmatimonadaceae bacterium. GTDB lineage: Bacteria > Gemmatimonadota > Gemmatimonadetes > Longimicrobiales > Gaopeijiaceae > SZUA-318. The sequence goes on from CAZVYM010000026.1 coordinate 36,405, forward strand.
TCCGGGAGCGACGCGGAGGCGACGTAGGAGCCGGCGACCCCGAACGTCACGAGCGCCGAGAGCCCCACGGAGCCCGCGCCGATCACCCCGGCCGCACGCTTCGGGATCCGACGGCCCAGGGTCACCAGGATCAGGAAGCCGGCGAGCGGCAGGGCGGGGACGAGCCAGAGCAGCCTCAGCATATCAGCCCCTCAGCTCGTCGGCCGCGTCCGCGTCGAGCGTCCCGTGCTGATGGTACATGCGCAGCACCAGCGCGAGCCCCACGGCGACCTCCGCCGCGGCCATGGCGAGGATGAAGAAGAACATCACCTGCCCGTCGGGCTGAGCCCACCTGGCCCCGGCCGCGACGAACGCGAGCCCGGCGGCATTGAGCATGACCTCGATGGACAGCAGCATGAACAGCACGTTCCGGCGGGAGAGCAGCCCCACCGTGCCGATCCCGAAGAGCAGGATCGCCAGGAAGAGCGCGTGGCTGACGGGGACACTCGCGGTCATGCCGAGCCTCCCGCGCCCAGCGCTCCGGAGCCGCCGCTCGTTCCGGCTCCGCCTGCGTGCTCCCGGTCGGAGGCGGTGCCTACCCGGCCGGCCTCGCCATCCTTCCCGAGACGCCCGACGTGGTAGGCACCCACCAGGCCGGCCAGCAGCAGGAACGAGGCGAGCTCGACGCCGAGCACGTACGGCCCGTACAGCGCGGCGCCCACGTCCTCCGGACCGACCCGCCCGGACACCGATCCGGACGGTGACGCGACAAGGAGGATCAGAACCTCCAGGATCAGGATCGTCGCGAGCGTGGCCGGTCCGATCCAGACGGTCGGCCTGAGCCAACGCTTCTCTTGCTCCTCCGCCCGGGGTCCGAGATTCAAGAGCATGACCACGAACACGAAGAGCACCATGATCGCGCCGGCATATACGATGACCTCGAGCGCCGCGGCGAACGGGGCGCCCAGCGTGTAGAACGTCACGGCCACCGAGAGCAGCGAGACGATCAGGTAGAGGAGCGCGTGCACGGCGCTCCTGCGCGTGACGGCCAACGAAGTGGCGATGACCGCCACGGCCCCGGCGACGTAGAACGCGATCAACACGGCGCGCCTCTCATTCCCAGCTCCGTCCGCTCGGGAGGAGGCTTCCCGGATCCGCGGGCGGGGTCTCGTTCTCGGCCTCGCCCTTGTCCTTGCCACCGATCGCCAGGCCGGCCACACGATAGAAGTTGTAGCCGGGCCGCTTGCCCTCGCCCGAGATCGTCAGATGCTCCTTCTCGTAGACCAGCGACTGGCGGTCGTACTCCGCCATCTCGAAGTCGGGGATGAGCTGGATGGCGTACGTGGGGCACGCTTCCTCACAATATCCGCAGAAGATGCAGCGCGAGAAGTTGATCCTGAAGAACTCGGGATAGCGTCGGCCGTGCTCGTCCTCGGTGGCCTGGAGCGAGATGCAGTCGACCGGGCACGCGACGGCGCACAGATGGCACGCGACACAGCGCTCCATCCCGTCGGGATCCCGCGTGAGCACGATGCGGCCTCGCCACCGCGGCGGCAGATCCGGCTTCTCCTCGGGATACTGGACCGTCTCACGCTTGCGGATCGAGTGCTTGAGCACCTCCCAGATGGTGCGGACCAGGCTCAGCATGGCGTCGCCTCCTTCATGACGCCCTCCACAGCACGACCGCGCCGGTGACGAGGAGGTTCACGAGCGAGAGCGGCAGCAGGATCTTCCACGCGTAGCCCATGAGCTGGTCGTAGCGGGGTCGGGGCATCGAGGCGCGCAGGAGGACGAAGAAGACGACGAAGACTCCTGTCTTGAGGAGGAACCAGACGATCGGGGGCAACCAGGGCCCGAGCCAGCCGCCGAAGAAGAAGGTCGCGATGAAGGCCGACGTGACGATGATCCCCACGTACTCGCCCACGAAGAACATCCCGAACTTCATGCCCGAG
>CAZVYM010000027.1:0-38105 GCA_964630935.1 uncultured Gemmatimonadaceae bacterium
CGCGCCGCCGGCCCGCTCAGAAGGTCATGCTCTCGATGTCGTTGGGATGCTCGGTGGTGATCCTGTTTCCGGTCTTGGTCACGATCGCCGTGTCCGAGTGCCGGAACCCCCCGAGCCCGGGGATGAACACCGCGGGCTCCACCGTGAAGACCATGCCCTCCTCGACGAGCATGTCCTCGTCGAAGCGCAGGAACGGGGGCTCGTGCACGGAGAGGCCGAGCCCGTGTCCGGTGCGGTGCAGGAAGTAGTCGCCGAGGCCCGCCTTCTGAAACACCTGCCGCGACGCCTTGTCCACGTCCTTCATCGGCACGCCGGGCTTCAGCGCCGCGAGGCCCGCGAGCTGCGCCTCGCGCATGAGCTCGAAGGTCTCGGACTGCCGCGCGTTCGGCTTGCCCAGGAAGCAGGTGCGCTCCGACTCGCCCCGGTAGCCGTTCAGCGCCACCTGACGGCTGTGGATCAGGATGTCGCCCTTCTCCATGGCGCGCGTGTTCGAGAACACGTGCGGCATGACGGTGCGTACCGGACCGGTGGGGCTCATGGCGAACAGGTCGAGCGTGGCCCCCGGGTGCTTCGCCGAGACCTCCTCGAGGATCGCGTCGTTGCCCACGCCGTCGATGCCGATCTCGGTGATCCCGGGCCTGAGCGCCGCCAGCGAGGCGCCCACGCCGAGGCTCGCGAGCCGCCCCGCCTCGAGCATGAGCTCGATCTCGGCCGCATCCTTGATCGTGCGCATCGCGACGATCTTCGGGCCGATGTCGGCGAGCTCGAAGCCTCCGTGCGTGATGTGGTGTGCGAGGGCCAGCGACATGGAGTCGGCCTGGACGCCGACGCGCGCGCCCTTCGGCAGCCGCCCGAGGAGCGCGTCCAGGTGCTCGACGTGGGCCTTGCCGCCGTCGGCCCGCTCGGGGTGCTCGTAGTACACCATGAGCTCCCCGACCGCGGCCTCGTCGCGCGCGTGCGCCTCCTCGAGCGCGGGGATGATCAGCGTCAGCCGCTCGGGCGAGATCACCAGGTCGATCGGCCGGGAGTAGACGATCGCCTTGAAGCCGCTCAGGTAGTACTGGTCGTCGGGGGCCGTGACCACACAGAGGGCGATGTCGTGCTCCTCCATGTAGCGACGGAAGTGCTCGATGCGATGGCTGGTATCCACCTCAGATTTCCTTTGGCTGATGGCGTGGGGTCACCAGGCTCACGGCTACGAGCGCGATGACCGACAAGGGCAGCGAGAAGAGGATGCTGTTCAGGTCGCCGGGTTTGTGCAGGACGAGCTCCCAGAAGAGCGTGCCCGCGCCGCCGAGCACGATCGAAGCGACGCCGCCCGCGGGCGTGACACGTTTCCAGAGGATGGCGGCGAGCACGGCCGGCGTGATGGCGGCTCCGTACATCGTGTACGAGTACATCTGGATCGCGAGGACGGACGGGAAGAACGTGCCGAGCACCCAGGACACGACGCCCAGGACGAGAACGACGCCCCGGGTGATCCAGAGCCGCGTCGTCTGGGAGGCGTCCGGATCCACGAAGCGCACCCAGAAGTCGTGGGTCACGTTGGTGGAGCACGAGAGCAGATACGAGTCCCCCGTCGTCACGATGAACGCCACGGCGGCGGCGAGCAGCGGTGCGCCCACCACGAAGGGCATGGCGTCGAGGGCGGTGCGGAGGATGGCCGTATCGGGTGTGATCGAGGGATAGATGACCACCGCGGCGGAGGCGATCAGCGTGGCCAGCGTGAGCACGACCAGAGCGCCCACGAAGAACCCGATGTTGGACTTCTTCGCCGTCGCGCTGTCCCGGGCCGCCGCGAAGCGCTGATACATGTTCTGCTCGCCGAGGATCAGCATGAGCAGGGGCAGGAAGTAGCCGAGCGTCTGGACGGTCGTGAGGCCACCCCTCCAGGTCCGTTGCTCGGGGGGTAGCGCGTGGAAGAAGCCGAGCCCGCCCGCGTCTCCGATGGCGAAGGGGAGCCCGAACGCGAGGCCGAACAGGATGAGCAGCGCGCTCAGCGCGTCGGTGTAGGCGACGGAGAACAGGCCGCCCGTCATCGCCAGGAAGACGATGAACACGGCCGTGATGGCGCTTCCGAGGTCGACGGGGATGCCCGTGGTGAGGTGCAGGACGTAGCCGCCGCCGATGAACTGGTAGGAGGTGATCCCCACGTAGGCGAACAGGATGCAGAGCGCCGCGAGGATCCGCGCGGCCGGCCCGTAGCGGCGCTCGAGCACCTCCGGGATCGTGTACGTGGCGAGGTCCCGGACCTTCTCCGCCAGGAAGAAATAGAGGATCGCGATGCCGATGGGCACGCCCGCGTAGAAGAACACCGTGGCCAGCGGGCCGTGCTGGTACGTGAAGGCGGCGCCTCCGACCACCGTGCCCGAGCCGACCCACGTGGCGAGCAGCGTGCCCATCATGACCCAGAGGGGCAGGCTGCGGCCCGCGAGCATGAACTCGTCGCCCGTGTGCACCCTGCGCTTGGCGAACCAGATACCGAGCCCACCCATGAGCAGCAGGTAGGCGAGGATCACGAGCAGATAGGGGGTGCCTCCCACGGGCTGCTCTCCTTGGGTCGGGTCGGGAGCCGACGAGGCGGTTCGGGCGTGCCGGGCACGATACGGGCCGCGATGTCGGGGGACAAGCGAGAGGTGACGGAGAGCCGGAGGGCGGGCGCGGACCGCTCCCTCCTGCCGGGCATGACGAGGGAGGTGACGTGGGGCCGCGCCGGAGATGGCGGCGCGGTCGTCCCATCCAGACATTCCCGATTCTCAAGTTGCTGCTATGGTACGATTCGTGACGAGACCTCCTGCGGTGCCGCGTCGGACGAGCCGACGCGACCCGTCATCCTTCCCGCTGGAGGAACCATGACATCGTCCTACCGCTTTCCTCGGCCGCTTCTCCTCTTCCTGGGGCTGCTGGCGCTCATCGCGATCGCCCACCCGAGGCATGCCTCGGCCACGGAGATGGCCTGCTACGACCAGTGGGGGCAGCCGCGGGAGTGCACCGCTACGGAGCAGTACGGAGCGTGCCTCTACGCTTCGGCGGACTCGTTCGAGCAGTGCACGGCGGATCAACCCTGGTACACGGAGGGCGGGTGCTACGTCGCTCGCGTGGCCGACGACTTCATCTGCACCACCCAGTTCCTGGAGGGCGCTCTTCTCCCGCCCCTCGGGTGATGGGCGGCTCCACGCCCACCACGTGCCGCCGGAGGAGGCTGGCCTCCTCCGGCGGTCGCGCCCTCCTCGGAGGCGTCGTCATCTGGGTCACGGCCGGTTGTGTGGGATCTCCAGGCGCGTCTGAGGTCCGCGTTCCGGCCGACACGCTCGCAGGCCCGGTCGACACCGTCCGCGTGGCCCTCCCACCGGAGCGCCCCATCCATCGCGAGGTCCTCGGCACGAAGGCCGCCGTGGAGCATGCCGGGTCGTGGGTGGTGCTCGACGCGCGCACCAAGCGCGTCGCCTTCCTCTCGCCGCAGGGAGATCTCGTGCGGGTGGCGGGCCGGGAGGGGGACGGGCCGGGCGAGATGCGTGTCCCGGTCTCCGTGGCGTTCCTGAACGATCGGGTGGCCGTGGCCGAGCGGTCGGGCCGCCTGGTGTTCTTCGACTCGATCGGCGCGCCGGCCGGTCTCGCCCGCGTGCGTGATCCCGACTGTGTGCTCTCCGACGTGCACGAGCTGATCGGCGGCCGGGACAGCCTCGTCGCGCTCACCTGGTGCACGCCCAGGTCGGGGCGCGTCCTGGCCCGGGTGGAACGGGTGGCGCCGGACGGCGGCACCCGTGTCATGACCGAGTGGGCCTACAACGACTTCAGGTCCGGTGCCGTCGATCCGCTGCGACTCCCCGTGTTCGGCCGGGTGGGCGATTCGCTCGCGCTGGGCGTGGCGCCCGATCCGTGCCTGCGGATCCTGAACCCACGGGGAGAGGCCGTCCGCCGCGTGTGCTATCCGGACCTGCCGCGCCGGCCCGTGCCGGATTCCGTTCGCGAGGCGATGGGGCGCCTGCAGGAGCGTCTACGATCGCGCGGCGTCGCCACCGAGGTTCGGATTTCTGCGAACCTGCCGGCGTTCCGCGCCCTCGTCGGAGGAGGACATCCCTGGGGCTTCCTGGCCCTGCCGCCCGAGGGTGGCGAAGCCGTCGATTGGGTGGAGCGAGGACGGCTGCACAGGATCGTCGTACCCGAGGACGGGCATGTCTTCCTGGGCCGGCGCTCGATCCTCGTGGCGGTCGAGCGCGCGGAGGGGACGTCCTTCGCCGTGCTCCCCCTCCGAGAACGGGGGAGCGGGGATGGCCGTGACCCTGATCCGGACCCCGGACCGTGATCAGGAGACTCGCACCGCGATCCACCCAGACCGTGACCTGGAGACCCGCACCGCGGTCAAGCGGTCCGGATGGCGATCAGAAGGCCAGGTTCTTGGAGAAGAAGGGCAGGACGTTGGTCTCGATCCGCTCTTCCACCCGGCTGATGTGTGTTCCGGGATCGTAGATCTCGGACGTGTGCCGGACGCCGAAGCGCGTCAGGATGTCGTCGAGCCGGCGAACCGTCTCGGCGATCCCGCGGTCCTGGGCGCCGGCGTCCAGAGCGAGCGCGTGCAGCTTCTTGAGGTTCGCGACGTACTGGTAGACCATCGCCAACGGGGCGTTGGCGGCCCACGCGGCGAGCACCTCGGGCCGCGGCGCTCCGTCCCGGGTGGGCAGGTCGAAGTAGAAGGGCGGGTTGTCCGGGTTCGGAGACCAGGCGGCGGCTTCGGCCAGTGTCGCGCGGGTCCCGAAGGGGACTTCGGAGGCGTCCTCGGGCTTCTCCACGGTCTCCGCGCGTACCGCCGTGGCGCCCGGGGTGGTGATGACGGCCATGCAGCACGGGCTCATCGCGTAGTCGCTCGAGAAGACGTCCGGGCGCTTCATGCCGATCCGGACGGCTCCGTACCCGCCCATCGAATGCCCGGCCAGCCCACGGCTCTCGCGCCGGGCGAGGGTGCGGTAGTGGCCGTCGATGTAGGCGACCAGGTCCTCGGAGACGTAGGTCTCCCAATCTCCCGTGGTGACCGAGCTCGAGTACATGCTCCCCTGGTAGAGCGTGTACGCGTTCGGCATGACCAGGATCATCTCCCTCGCCGTGCCCGCCGCCAGGTCCTTCTCCATCCCGGCCGGCACGTTCACGAAATGCCGTGTCCACCCGAACCAATGCTGGTCGTCGTCCGTGTAGCCGTGGAGGATGTAGACCACGGGATAGCGCCGGTCGGGACTCGACGCGTAGCTCGGCGGGAGGTAGACCGACACGCAGCGGTCGGGTGAATCGCCCTCGAGGTTGCCCTCCAGCGATTTCCCGTGCACCCGGATGCGCTCCAGCGTGCCTTTCAGCGGCGTGACGGGCGCCAGGCCCTCCTGGCAGGGCGATCCCGTCTGCTGGGCGTGGCCCGGGACGGTGAGGACAGCCCCGAGCGCCAAGGCGAGCGACGCGCCGAGCACGAACCCGAGCGGGGCGCGCAGAAGCGGGCCGAGGGTCGGCACGGAGGCGGCGACGTCGGCGGTGGCGGGCGTAGCTCCGGCGCGGACAGAGGTGGCCGAAGGCACCGCGAAGGGGCGCGGCGGCTGTCCATCACTCGGGACCATGCGTGTTCCTCCGGGATCGAGGGGCGCGGCAAGGGGGACAATGTAGGTCGGGCGATCGTGCGGCACAGGTGCGGGACACGTGCGACCCCGCCTCCTCCCGGGGCGCCTCACGGTCAGCGCCGCATCCCGCCCCCGCCGCTGTCGGACCCCATCGCGCCGCCACGCCCGCCCGTGAAGCTGTCGGACCCCATCATGCCCCCGCGTCCGCCCGTGGGGCTGTCCGTTCCCATCATCCCGCCGGGTCCCCTCCGCCGCATCGGTCCCGGCCCCATGCCTCCGCCGGGTCCCGCCCCTGGTCCCCGACCGCCGCGCGGCCCCATCATGCCCCCACCCATCTGCTGCATCATGCGTGCGTGGTGCCACTGCATCCACGTGCGGAACCGTCCCCTCCGGTCCGGAGGAAGCGCCTGCCGGAGGCGCTCTTGTCCACGCTGCGCGACGGCCCTCAGGGAGTCCGGCCCTTGCTCGAGCGCCTGGCTCATCTCGATCCGGATGCTGTCCAGGACCGAGCGAACCCGGGCTCGCTGGCCGGGATCAAGATCCAGCGCGCGTGACATGGCGTCCGGCGTCAGCGGAGCCGCCTCGGCCGAGCTGGGCCAGCGACCCAGCCATGCCCGGTCACCGGCCACACCAGCCACCGCTCCGGCGAGGAAGAGAACGGCTGCCGCGAGGGCCGCCTTCCACCGCGGATCCAACTCGCGCCCGGTGCTCATCGGTCTCCTCCTTCTCCCTGCACGCCACTCTCCAGGGCGAGGAAGGCCAGGGTGGGGTCGGCCTCGACGCCCGCTCCGCGCCACACGGCCGCCGGCTCACCGTCGCCGACGATCGTCGACAGGGCGACCGCCCGACCGTCCGGAGTCGTCGCGTGCTCGGTCTGCCAGACGAACACCAGGACCATCGCCGCCGCCAGGGCCAGCGCGCTCGCCGCGGCGGGACGCCACCGCAAGCTCAGCGCCTCGACCCAGGAGATCGATGGCCCACGCCGACGTCCCTGCTCGGCCAGCACGGGCCCGGCTTCGGCCATGAGCCGCTCGAGGCGCGCGCTCCAGTACTTGTCGTCGCTCTCCGGCGGCACCGGAGAATCGGGCAGCCACTCCCTCGGGAGCGGATCAGGACGGTCGTCGTTCGTCGTCATGCTCGTTCCCATCCTTCACCAGATGCTCCAGGCGCGACCTGAGGTCCCGCCTGGCATGGTGTATGTGCGCTCGCACGGCACCGGGTGTGAGACCCATCAGGCGAGCGACCTCCACGGCCGGATACCCCTCCACGTCGGCCAGCCGGAACGCGGTGCGCCGCTGCTCGGGGAGCTCCGCGACGGCCTCCGCGATCAGCCTCCGCAGCTCGGCCGTCTCGACCCCCGAATCGGGGGGCGCGCCCTGGTCGGGGAGCCGGTCCTCGAAGTCGGACATCGGGTCGGATCGACGGCTCACCGTCTGGGCGACCCGATTCCTGGCCACGTTGCGGGCGATCTGGTAGAGCCACGGGGCGAACGGGCGGCTCGCGTCGAATCGTCCGATGGCTCTCAGTGCTCGCATGAACGTCTCCTGTGCGGCGTCCTCCACGTCGGCTCGCTCCTTCAGAAAGGAAGCGGCCACCGCATGGACCGGCCGAAGGTACCGCCTGGCCAGCAGCTCGAACGCGTCGCGGTCGCCCCGCTGGACCCTCCGGGCGAGGTCGGCGTCGGAGGGCTCTGGCCCTCCCTCGCCTCGATCGATCCACCGGCGGCTCGAGTCCATCGCCTCCTGATCGTCCTCGTTCCCGTGCTCGTTTCGGATGCGCCGCGCGCCGGCGCCGGGGGGTCACCCTCCGGGAGCCGACGCGAAGCGCCATCGTGGTCCACCCTCGCCCGAGCCGACCTGGTCGGGCTCCCCGTCTCAGGGCCTCAGGATCCGACGGAGTCCTGCGCGGCGGCTCCCGACCCCTGCTGAGCATAGGGGCAGTTCGCCGATCCGGGCCCGTACATCCCGCCCATTCTGAAGCCGTTGGAGCCCATCCTGCCACCCCTCATGGCGCCGGGGCCCATGCCGCGTCCGTAACCCGCGCCGCGACCCATCATGTGCCGGCCCTGGCCCATGGAACCTCGGCCCATGGAGCCCTGACCCATGGCACCCGGCCCTTCACGCATCCCGCGCCCGAAGCCCATCGCGCCCCTACCCGCCCCCGGGCCCCGGCCCCATGCCTGCCGGAGCGCCTGCCCGAAGCCCTGTCGCTGCTGTGGGGTGAGCGCCTCCGCGATCTCACCGCGCACGCTCGCGAGCTTGCTCCCGAGGTCGGCGTGCTGCCGGCGGATCTGCTCCTGCTGCGCCAGGAGGGCGTTCAACTCCTCGATCTGCGGCGCGATCTGCGCCTTGACGTCGCTGGACAGCCCCAACTGCGCGGCGAGGCTGTCTGCGTTCAGTCCCTGCGGACCTTGCTGCTGCTGCACCGCGGCCACGCCCGCCATCAACATCAACGCGGCTCCCGCCGCCGCCGTAACGATCTTCTTCGACTTGTTCACGGTTGTCTCCTCGGTCTCTTCGTCGAGCTCTCGGCCGGTGCGATCTCTCCGGCTCTCGATGGCTCTACAGGCGAGGAGGCAGGAACGTTTAACGGGAGGAGTGGCTCAGCCTCCGGCTCCACCTCCCTCCATCGCGCGCATCATCTCCGGCCCCCCGGTGCGTCGGTACCGCACGTAGAGCCAGCCCGCGAAGATCAGCGTCGCGATGTTCAGCCAGGTCGTGTAGTTCCACGTGAAGGCCGCCTGCCCGACATTCGCGTGACGCGTGGCCGGGATCCAGCCGAAGGCGCCGAAGAGACCTTCCACGGCCAGGGCCGCCAACACCATCGCCACGTAGAACGTGACGAACAAGAAGAGGCTCATTCGGGTCCCGTAGTACTTCCGGTAGATGTTCAGGATCGGCAGGATGATCAGGTCGCCGAAGATGAACGCGACGACGCCCCCGAAGCTGATTCCGCCGTTCCAGAGCACGGCGGCCAGCGGCACGTTGCCGATCGAGCACGTGAACGACGCCATCGCGATCAGCGGTCCGACGACGGGGCCCCAGAAGCGGGACAGCACGGGATGGTCGCTGAGGAACGCGACCTGCCAGAAGTGGCTCGGAACCAGCGCGCCGAGCGCGCCCGAGATGAGCAGGCCGATCGCGATGTCCTTCCAGAGCATCGACCAGTTCATGGCGAAGTAGTGACTGATCGAGGTCCACCCCTGGCCCGACGTCAGCCGCTCGCGCCAACTTCCCTGTTTGGCCATCGTGGCCATGCCGGCGTGTCCCTCCATCTTGCCCTGGAGCCCCTTCTCGGCCTGCTCGCGCGCGGCCTCCACCCGCTTCGTTCCCAGGAAGACGCGAAAGAGCACCACGAGGAGGGCGATCATGATGGGGCCGCCGACGAACTCCGCCGCGCCGAAGCTCCAGCCCATCAGCGCCACGAGGAGGACGCCCAGCTCGATGACCAGGTTCGTCGACGCGAACTGGAAGGCCATCGAGGCGGTGAAGTCGCCTCCCTTGCGAAAGATCGAGCGGCTGATGGCCACCGCGGCGTAGGAGCACGAGGACGACGCGCAGCCGAGCAGGGACGCGCGGGTGATCGATCGGGGCGAGGCGTCCGGCAGCAGCCTCTGGAGCTCCGCTTTCGACACCAGCACATCGACCACGGCGGAGAGGGCGAACCCGAGGATCAGGCCCCACAGGATCTCCCATGCCATGGCGGCCGCGAGGTGCAATGCCTGGAGGATGGCGGTCGGAATCGTGGGCATGGTCTCGGCCTGGCAGTCAACGATATGGGCTCCTGGCGAATCACAACCCTATATGGATGAGCGATTCATTGCACGCGAGGTCGGGTGGCCCGCGGCCCTTCGATGCTCCCCGAGCCGTGCCAGCCGCTCTCGTCACGTACTCGCAGGATCGAGCGGCGGGGCGCGCCGGCCCGCCGTGCGGTGAAGGAGGAACCATGACCTTGTACAGGATGATCGGCTCGAGTCTCGTCGGCCTACTGATCGCACTCTCCGGGTGTGTGCGGGGCTCTTCGGGCGAGAGCTCGGGCACCGGGGGCGGGGGCCCCGCAGAGCAGGTGGCGGATACCGTTCCTGCACGCGGGCGCGGCATGATGGGAGGTGGCGGCATGATGGGAGGGATGATGGGCCGGTCCGCCGATACGGCGACGGCGCCGACCGCCAGGGCGGCGACGGCCAGCGCACCCGGTTGCCCGGACGTGTCCCAGGCGCTCGTCGATACCGGCCGCGAGATCTTCACGGGCCGGGGAGGGACCTGCTTCGCCTGCCACGGCAGTGACGCCCACGGCACGACGCTGGCACCCGACCTCGCCGACTCCACGTGGCTCGACGCCGACGGCTCCTACGCGGGCATCGTGCAGACCGTGCGATCGGGCGTAGCCCGACCGAAGAAGTACCCGGCGCCCATGCCCCCGATGGGAGGCGCCCAACTCGGCACGGACCAGGTCTGCGCGGTCGCGGCCTACGTCTATTCGCTGAGCCACGAGAGCGACTCGACCGCTCGCTGAGCCATCGGCTCTGGCGCCGCCGCGTCCGGGTCACGGGGCTCGGCACCCTCTCCGTCCGCCTTCTGGCCGTCGGAGCCTCCCGCATGGTTTGCACTGCGTCGGACGAAGACGAGGGGGGCGGGCATGAAGTCTCCGTGAACCTCGAATGAAGGTCCCTCGAGGAAACCGTCCGGCCGGGTCACCCGCTGCCGACCGGAACATCCTTCGGGCCCAGGTGCTACCCAGAGGCGAGCCCGCCGGCACCGTTCAGAGCACGTGGCGGGACGACCTTTCGACCGGAGGCCGCCACGAAACCGCTACGCGTAGTGCTGGCTCTCGTCATCGTCGCCGCCTTCCTGGGCGTCGGATTCCTCTACTCGGGCATCTACCCGATCGGGGCCGACTCACCCCATACGAAGCTCGTGCTCTGGGGAGTGGAGACCCTCCGGGACCATTCCGTCGCGCGCCGATCGGACGACATCGTGGCGCCCGACCTCACCGACTCCACGATGATCGTGAAGGGTGCGGGTCAGTACGCGGCGATGTGCAGCGAGTGTCACCTCGCCCCCGGCTACAACTCGACCGAGCTGCGTGACGGACTCTATCCGAGACCTCCCAGGCTCGCCCGGGACACGGATCTGGGCACTCGAGAGGCGTTCTGGATCACCAAGCACGGGCTCAAGCTCACGGGCATGCCGGCGTGGGGCCCCACGCACAGCGACCAGGAGATCTGGTCGATCGTCGCCTTCCTGAAGAAGCTGCCGTCGATGAGCCGGGAGCAGTACGACGCCATCGTCGCACGCGCCCCCAGGGATGGGGACAGGATCCGGATGCCCATGCCGGGAGGAGCCGTCGAGTCCCCCGAGCACGAGTAGCGGCAGAACGACGGGTCGGGTCGGGTGTCGTGCCGCCGTGGTGGGCCTGAGCCCCCGAGCACTCGACCCGTTGGAGCTGAAAGGGTTCGCACGCGCAGTGGGGTCTTTGCGGTCCGGCACGGTCGGTAGGATCGCGTAGGGCAGGCGCCATCCGGAAAGATCCCGCCCACCCCGATCCCCCCGGGGATCATGAATCTCTCTTCATCTTGATCTCACGGAGGCTTCACGCGCCCCGGATGAGATTCCGTCCGTAACCCGGCGGACCTCACTCCAGAGGATGTGCGTGAAGACACTCCCGAAAAGCCCTGCCGTGCTGGCCGCGGTGGCATGGGCGATCTGCATCGTCCCACTCTCCGGCCAGGCCCCGCCTGCGGACGCGGTCGGCACGCTCCGGGCCCCGCCTCCGGATTCGGTGGGCACGCTGCGACTGGACGACGTCCTGTCGGTCGCCAAGGCACGGAACCCCAAGCTCCAGGCGCTGCAGGCCTCGGCGCAGGCGACCGCCTACCAGGAGCCCGCGGCTTCGACGCTCCCCGATCCGACGATCCAGATCGGCGTCATGAACTTCGGGCTCCCGGACTTCAACGCCGACATGCCCACGTCCATGGCGCCGTCGGTGCAGCTCATGCAGAAGATCCCGTTTCCGGGCAAGCTCTCCCTGATGGGCGACGTCGCCGGGTACGGCACGCGCATGGCAAGGGCCGGCGCGGACGAGGCGTGGTGGGACGTGAGAAGCCAGGTGTCCGCGCTCTTCTACGATCTCTACTCGGTGGATCGGCGCCTGGACGTGATGCGCCGCACGCTCTCGCTCCTCACCGACTTCCAGCAGGTCGCGAAGGCGATGTACGTGTCGGGCACCGGAAGGCAGACCGACGTCCTCCGGTCGGACGTCGAGGTGGCGCGCATGGAGGGCGACATACGGCAGATGGAGGCCATGCGCGCCACCAAGGCGGCCCGATTGAACGCCTTGCTCGACCGGGCGTCCGCGACGCCGGTCGCCTCTCCGGCGCTCGACTCGCTGCCGTTGGAGACGCCGGGGCGGGACACGCTCCTGGCGTGGGCCGAGCAGAGCCGTCCGCTCCTCGAGCGCGCCCGACTCGGCGTGGACCGGGCGGGCAAGCGCCTCGACCTGGCCCACCGGGAGATCTGGCCCGACCTGACCGTGGGGGTCACGTACGGTCAGCGGAACCGGGGGATGGGCACGGAGCGCATGGGAAGCGCCGTGGTGGGCTTCAGCCTTCCGATCCACGCCGGGAGCCGACAGCTCGCGGCTCGGGATGCGGCGGCCGCCCAGCAGCGCATGGCCGCGGCCGACCTGCAGAGCGTGGAGACCTCGGTGGACGCGCGGATCGGCGAGCTCCTGGCGGAGCTGGACCGTTCGCGCACGCTCACCGCGCTGTACCGCGACGAAGTGGTGCCGGAGGCGAAGGCCGCCGTCGAGTCGGCACTCTCGTCCTATCGCGTCGGGGACGTCGACTTCATGACGCTCGTCGACGCGCAGATGACCGAGAACCAGTACGAAGGGGAGCTCTACCAGCTCCTGGGCGAGTACGGGAAGGCCGTGGCGGCGCTCGAGTCCGCCGTGGGCCGTCCGCTTCCACGAAACGGCGAGATCCTGGCGGAGGCACGATGAGCACGAAGAAGCAGATCCTCTTGTCCGCGGCCATCGTGATCCTGGCGGTCGCGGTGGTGGCGTTCCGTGTCTACGCCGGGCCGGGAGACGCGCGGCAGGCGTCCATGTCCGGCGGGCACAACCACGCGGCCATGGGCGCGAAGGCCGACGAGGACAAGCCGGTCAAGCTCAGCTCCGAGGGCGCCCGTCGGATCGGCGTCACGTACGCGACGGTCGCGCGCGAGCCGCTTCCGGTCACGGTCACCACCGTCGGAACGGTCGCGTACGACGAGACCCGGCTCGCCACGGTGAGCCCGAAGATCGCCGGTTGGGTCGAGAAGCTCGACGTGGACTTCACCGGAGCGCCCGTGAAGGCCGGGCAGCCCCTGATGGAGATCTACAGCCCGGCGCTCGTGTCGGCTCAGGAGGAGCTCGTGCTCGCGGCGCGCCTGGTGCGCGACGCGGGGCAAGGGCGGGCGGCGGAAAACGCCCACGACCTCCTTCTGGCCGCACGGCGCCGCCTGGCCTACTGGGACATCCCGGCCGACGAGATCCAACGGATCGAGGACTCCGGGGCGCCGACGAAGACGCTGACGCTGCGCGCGCCCGCCTCCGGCGTGGTCGTGGAGAAGAACGTCGTCGAGGGCGACCGCATCATGCCGGGCATGGCCGTCTATCGCATCGCCGATCTCTCCAGGGTCTGGATCGAGGCCGACGTCTTCGAGAAGGACCTCGGCCTGGTCCGGGAAGGCCAGGAGGCCGAGGTGACGTTCGAGACCTATCCGGGCCGCGTGTTCCGGGCGAGGGTCTCCTACGTGTATCCGACCGTCTCGATTCAGGACCGGACCGCGCACATCCGACTCGCGCTGCCCAACCCGCGCCTGGAGCTCAAACCGGGGATGTACGCCCAGATCCGTCTGGACGTCCCGCCCGGGCCGCCCACGCTGGTCGTACCACGGAGCGCGGTCCTGGCCACGGGCGAACGCTCGCTCGTCTTCGTCCAGCAGAAGAACGGCGAGCTGATGCCGCGGGAGGTCACGATGGGACGGACCTCGGGCCGGCTGCAGGAGCTGCTGGCCGGGGTGGAGCCGGGCGAGCGGGTGGTCTCCTCGGCGGCGTTCCTCGTGGACGCGGAGTCGAACCTGGGGAGCATGGCCATGCCCGGCATGGACATGGGCTCGCCGTCGAGCGACGAAGACATGTCCGGGATGGACATGGGGGGAGCGTCGGGCGCGGCGTCCGGCTCGGACATGAAGGGGATGGACATGAGCGGCGCGGCGTCCGGCTCGGACGTGAAGGGCATGAAGAAGGGCGGCCGCTCCGGCGCGCAGGGTGCCGGCGGCGGCTCGGGCGCACAGGGCACCGGCGGCCACTCCAGCCACCCGTGCGACTGAGGAGCCGCGACCCATGCTCGAGCGCATCATCGAGTGGTCGGTCAGGAACAAGTTCCTCGTCCTGATCTTCGCGCTCTTCATCACGGCCGGGGGCGTGCTCGCCATGAGGCGCACGCCGCTGGACGCGCTGCCCGACCTCTCCGACGTGCAGGTGATCGTCCGCACCGACTACGCGGGCCAGGCGCCGCAGATCGTCGAAGACCAGGTCACCTATCCGATCTCCTCGGAGATGCTCAAGGTCCCCGGCGCGCAGACCGTGCGCGGGTACTCCTTCTTCGGGACCTCGTTCGTCTACGTCATCTTCGACGACGGCACGGACCTCTACTGGGCGCGCAGCCGCGTGCTCGAGTACCTGTCGGCGATCCGCGGCAAGCTGCCCTCCGACGCCCAGCCGGCGCTCGGCCCCGACGCGACGGGGCTGGGGTGGGTCTACCAGTACGCGCTCGTCGACACCACCGGCACGATGTCGCTGGCCGACCTGCGCTCGTACCAGGACTGGTACCTGCGCTACCAGCTCACGTCCGTCCCGGGCGTGAGCGAGGTCGCCTCCGTCGGGGGCTACCAGAAGGTCTACGAGGTCACGGTCGATCCGACCAAGCTGCGCAGCTACGGCATCCCGGTGACGCGGGTGATGGACGCGCTCCGCTCGTCCAACGAGGACGTGGGCGCGATGGTGCTGGAGCTCTCGGACCGCGAGTACATGATCCGCGGGCTCGGCTATCTGAAGAACCTCGAGGATCTCGAGAACGTGGTCGTGAGCGCGACCGACCACGGAACGCCCGTGACCGTCGCCGACGTGGCGGACGTGCGGCTCGCACCGGACGTGCGCCGGGGCGTGGCCGATCTGGACGGTCGCGGCGACGTCGTCGGCGGGATCGTGATCATGCGCTACGGCGAGAACGCGCTGGCCACGATCGACCGGGTGAAGGAGAAGCTCGCGGCCATCGAGCCGGGCCTGCCGAAGGGGCTGGTGGTCAAGACCGTCTACGACCGCTCGAATCTCATCGAACGGGCGATCGAGACGCTGAAGGGCAAGCTGCTCGAGGAGTCCGTGATCGTCGCCCTGGTCACCGTGCTCTTCCTCTTCCACGCGCAGAGCGCGCTGGTGGCGATCCTGACGCTGCCGCTCGGGATCCTCATGGCGTTCATCGCCATGCGTCTGCTCGGACTGTCCGCCGACATCATGAGCCTCGGCGGGATCGCGATCGCGATCGGCGCGATGATCGACGCCGCGATCGTGATGATCGAGAACATGCACAAGCACCTGGAGCGCGCCATCGACGAGAAGCGCGAGCGCGCCCGGCAGGTCGGGTCCCCGCTGCCCGGGGACGACGACGACCGACTCCACACCGGCGTCCTCACCGCGCGGGAGCGCTGGGACGTGGTGGTGCGGGCCTCGAAGGAGGTGGGCCCCGCGCTCTTCTTCTCGCTCCTGATCATCACGGTGTCGTTCCTGCCCGTCTTCAGCCTGGAGGCGCAGGAGGGCAGGCTGTTCAAGCCGCTGGCCTGGACGAAGACGCTCGCCATGGGCAGCGCCAGCCTCCTGTCCGTGACGCTGGTGCCGGTGGCGATGGGGCTGTTCATCCGGGGGCGCATCCACCGCGAGCACAAGAACCCGATCAATCGGGCGCTGGTGGCCGTCTACAAGCCGGTCCTCGAGCTCGTCCTGAGGTACCGGAGGCCGGTCGTGGCGGCCGCGGTCGCCGCGCTGGTGCTCACCGTTCTCCCCATGAGGAAGATCGGCTCGGAGTTCATGCCGCCGCTGAACGAGGGCACGATGCTCTTCATGCCGACGACGCTGCCGGGTGTGAGCGTCGCGGAGGCGCGGCGCACCCTCCAGCTCCAGGACTCGATCCTGAAGTCGTTCCCCGAGGTCGAGACGGTGTTCGGAAAGGCGGGCCGCGCCGAGACGGCCACGGATCCCGCCCCGCTCTCGATGTTCGAGACCACCATCACGCTCGAGCCGGAGGACGAGTGGCCCAAGGGCGTGACGTACGAGTCGCTGGTCGACGAGATGGACCGGGCGGTGCGGATCCCCGGGGTGACGAACTCGTGGACGATGCCCATCAAGGGGCGCATCGACATGCTCGCGACCGGCATCCGCACGCCGGTGGGCGTGAAGATCTTCGGGCCGGACCTCACGGAGCTGCAGCGCCTGGCCACCGAGGTCGAGAGCGCCGTGAAGATGGTGCCGGGCACCCGCTCGGCCATCGGCGAGCGCGTCGTGTCGGGGACCTACCTCGACATCGACATCGACCGCGCCGCGGCGGCCCGTTACGGCCTCAACGTCA
Organism: uncultured Gemmatimonadaceae bacterium; assembly: GCA_964630935.1. Taxonomy (GTDB): domain Bacteria; phylum Gemmatimonadota; class Gemmatimonadetes; order Longimicrobiales; family Gaopeijiaceae; genus SZUA-318. The sequence goes on from CAZVYM010000027.1 coordinate 16,264, forward strand.
AGCAGATCCAGATGGTGATCGCCTCGGCCATCGGGGGGATGAGCATCACCCGCACGGTCGAGGGACGCGAGCGCTACAACGTGCGCGTACGGTATCCGCAAGAGCTCCGTGACCAGCCGGAGAAGCTCGAGAACATCCTGATCCCGGTCGGACGGCGCGAGGCGTCGATGAAGTACATGGCCGCCCCCGCGACCATGGCCGGGATCGATGAGGCATCCTCCAGTGGTGCCGGAATGGACGGGATGGGCAACGCGGACGCCGGTGCCGGCAGCATGGGCGGCATGGGCGGCGTGAACGGTGTGGGTGGAGGCGCGGCCGGGCCCGTGCAGATCCCGCTCGGGCAGGTGGCCCACATCCGCACGGTGAGCGGGCCGATGGCGATCAAGACGGAGCAGGCGTTCCCGACCGCGTGGGTCTTCATCGACGTCAACGGGACCGACCTCGGATCGTACGTCGCGTCGGCCAAGAGGATGGTGGACGAGATGGTGACGCTGCCGGCCGGCTACACCATGACCTGGTCGGGTCAGTACGAGTACATGCAGCGGGCCAAGGCCAAGCTGGAGCTCGTCGTTCCGGCCACGCTCCTGATCATCTTCCTGCTTCTCTATCTGAACTTCGGGCGCATCGGCGAGACGCTGGTCGTCATGCTGTCGCTTCCGTTCAGCCTGGTCGGGGGTGTGCTCATCATGGCCGCGCTCGGCTTCAACTGGTCGGTGGCGACCGGCGTCGGCTTCATCGCGCTGGCGGGCGTGGCCTCCGAGATCGGGGTGATCATGCTCCTCTATCTCGGCAACGCGTGGGACAAGCACCGTCGCCTGCGGGCGACCGTCGGCTCGCTCCACGACGCCATCGTGGAGGGCGCGGCCATGCGCGTGCGGCCGATCGTGATGACGGTCACGGCCATCATCGGCGGCCTCCTTCCGATCTTCTGGGGCCACGGCGCGGGGGCCTCGGTCATGCGGCGCATCGCCGCGCCGATGGTGGGCGGCATGGTCTCGGCCACGGCGCTCACGCTCCTGGTCATCCCGGCCATCTACTCGCTCTGGCAGGAGGCCGCGCTCAGGGCCGAGAGCCGACGCGAGGCGAGGGAGCTCGAGCAGGCCGCGGCCGCGCCCGTCGGTGCCGACTGATGGGCGCACCGCGAGGGAGAAAGGCTCCATGAAACCCATGAGAGACGTGAAGGCGATCGTCCGCGCGGGGTGCGTCGCCGACCTGATCGGCTGCACGGGCCATCGCGTCGACGGGCTCGTGGTGGTCTCCGACGTGACGGACGTGGCGAGCGTGCGTACCGGCTCCGGGAGACCACGATCGGAGTGTGAAGAAGGAGATGAAGATGAGGAACCGTAGGATGCTGACCGCCCTGGCGATGTCGGGCGCGCTGCTCGCGACCGCCGCCTGCTCGAAGTCCCCGGCGGATCCGGGCGCGTCCCAGGTGACCGCGCTGCTCACGGTGAGCCCTGAAGGAGGCGCCACGGGCGTGCTCGTGGGAACGCCGGTCGTGATGACGTTCGACCACCCGCTCATGGACGGCATGGAGGACTACATGGACGTCCACGAAGGGGACGTGTCCGGACCGGAGGTGGCGGGCACGTGCACGCTCTCCCAGGACGGCACGACGCTCACCTTCACGCCGGACCAGGACCTGAAGCCTGCCACGACGTACGTGATCCACGTGGGAGGAGGGATGATGGACGCCGAGGGAGACTCCGTCGACCTCGCCGACCACGGCATGGGCATGGGCGGCGCGTGGGTGACCGGGTCGATGATGGGAGACAGCACGTCGATGGGAGGGATGATGGGCGGAGGCAGTGGGTCACAGCACATGGGCGACGGATGGTGGGACGCCGACAACGGCACCTGGGGCATGGAGTTCAGCTTCACGACGGCGGGGTAGGGTCCCCGCTGATCTTCCTGATCCTCTTCCTGATTGCCGTCAAACAGGGCCGGGCGGCCCGCACAGGACCTTGCCCTCCGGCCACTCGGCTGGAAGCTTGGATCGGGCCGCCGGACGGCCGGCGTCGCCATCCACCTCACAGACGGATGAGTCCCCATGGATTGGGATGCCATCGCCCCGATGATCGTCGGCGTCGTCTTCATCCTCACGACCGGCGGGGTCCTGATTCTCCGACCGCTCGCCAAGCGCGTCTCCGATCTCCTCGATGTCTACGCCAAAGACCGCAAGCAGGGGCTCGAGAGTGAGGTCCGGCAGGTGCGCGAGCTCCTCGAGACGATGGACAACCGGCTCCGGCTCATGGAGGAGCGCCAGGACTTCACCGACCGGCTCCTCTCGTCCGGACAACATGAGAGCGCCCGGGACACCGAGAAGGAATGAGCCCGGACGTCCGTAGGGGCAGGGCACCTGGACCCGCGCAGGGTGATCGCTCCGGATCGGGACCGGAAGCGACCGCGATGGGCGGAGCCGGCGGGCGGGGGCCGCCCTCGGGGAGCCTCGACCAGGCAGCGCCACGCCGCGACGGGGACACGACGCGATAGGACCGTAACCCGATAGGAGCGCAGGGAATGGCGGACATCATCGAGCACGAGATCTTCGGCGACGACATGCAGCTCGTGGAGATCGAGCTGGATCCGGGGGAGGCGGTGCGGGCGGAGGCCGGCGCCATGATGTACATGGAGGACGGCATCGAGATGCAGACCTCCACCGGGGGCGGCTTCTTCAAGGGCTTCAAGCGGATCGTCACGGGCGAGTCGTTCTTCATCACGAACTTCACGTACCACGGCGCGGACAAGGGGAAGGTCGCGTTCGCCGCTCCGTACCCGGGCAAGGTGGTGCCGCTCGACCTGCGGGAGTTCGACGGCGAGTTCATCTGCCAGAAGGACGCGTTCCTGTGCGCCGCCCAGGGGATCGAGATCGAGGTCGCGTTCACCAAGCGGCTGGGCGTGGGTCTGTTCGGCGGGGAAGGCTTCATCCTGCAGCGCCTCACGGGGGACGGCATGGCGTTCGTGCACGCGGGCGGAACGCTCATCGAGAAGCGACTCATGCCCGGCCAGCGGCTGCGCGTCGACACCGGCTGCATCGTCGGCTTCAGCCGGGGCGTGGACTACGACATCCAGTTCGTGGGCGGATTCAAGAACGCGCTTTTCGGTGGGGAAGGGCTGTTCACGGCCACCCTCACCGGGCCGGGCACGGTCTACCTGCAGAGCCTCCCGTTCTCTCGCATGGCCGACCGGATCATCCAGGCGTCCCGCGTGGGCGTCCAGCACCAGGTGGGCGAGAAGCGCGGGGTGGCGGGCCTCGGGGCGAACATCCTGGGTGGGATCATCAGCGGGGATCGGTAGGACGGCGCTCACCCCCCTCCGTCCACCGACAGCTCGGGCGGGCTCTTGAGCGTCTGGTAGATGACGCAGTAGCGCTCGGTCAGCTCGATCAGCTTCGCGCGCCTCCCCTCGTCCGCATCGGTCTCCAGGTCGAAGGAGAGCACGACGCGCGTGAGGCCGACCGGCGTCTCCCTCGAGACGCCCAGCGTGCCGCGCGCGTCCCAGGTTCCCTCGGCGCGCACCACGGCACGGCGTAGAGCGACCCCCATGGCCGTGGCGACGCTGTTGAGCGTCACCGCCGCACACGCCACGAGCGCCTGCAGGATCATGTCGGCCGAGCACGCCCTGCTCCCGTCTCCGCCCGTCGACGAATGGAGGCCGGCGACCGTGTCGCCCGCCCACGTCGGCACCGTACAGGTCACGTCGGGGCCCAGGCGCGCTTCGGCGCGTGACACGACGAGCGCGGACGCCGGGTCGTCACGGTAGCGCTGCTTGAGGGGCGCCTGGAGTGCGCGGAGCTCGGTGCTGTCCATGGGTCGGACTCCGATTGAGGGTCGGGAGGGTTTCGACGCGCGGGAGTGGACGTCAATGCGAGGGCTTCCCCCGTCCAGCCGGACACTCCTCTTCGCGCACGACGGTCACCTCGAGATCGCGCAGCTTGCCGTCGGCGATGTCGTAGATCCAGCCGTGCACGGCAAGCTCGTGGCCGCGCGCCCATGCGTCGCGCACGACCGAGCTGCGGCAGACGTGGCCCACCTGCTCGATCACGTTCAGCTCGCACATCCGATGATGCCGATCGGCGTCCGTCGCGAGCCGGGCGAGCGCCCCGGCGTGCTTGCGGCGGAGCTCCCGGAGGTGGCCGAGCCAGTCGTCGACGTGCTCGAGCCCGACGTCCTCGTCGGTCATCGCCGCGCCGACCGCGCCGCACCCGTAGTGGCCGCAGACGATGATGTCGCCGACCCCGAGCACGTCCACGGCGAACTGCATGACGGCCAGGCAGGTCGTGTCGTCGTCGACCACGACGTTGGCGAGGTTGCGGTGCACGAACATCTCGCCTGGCAGGAGCCCCACGATCTGGTTGGCGGGCACCCGGCTGTCCGAGCAGCCGATCCAGAGGTAATCCGGCTCATGCTGGCGGGTGAGGCGCTCGAAGAACGCGGGGTCCTGCCGCGTCATCTCGGCGGCCCACGCCTCGTTGTTCGAGAAGAGTCGGCTGAGTGTGCGCATGGCGTGAGTCGGAAGGGTTGGGGGTCGAGGAATGCCGAAGCGTCGCCGGCCGGCCCTGTCGCCCCGGGGCCGCCCATCCGATGGATCGAGGCTCTGAGGCCCCAAACTTCTGGACTCGGGACCCGTCTGTCCAACGGCTCCGGCACCCACCGGAGCGGCGCATCCTTCGGCGGTCGTTCTCAGGGCTCCGGGCGCACCCTGGCCAGGAGCGCCGTCTTCAGCTTCTCGGGGGCCGTGCGTCCCGGATCGGAGAGGTAGACCTCCACGTGCCAGGGCTCCCGCTCGAGTCGATGTCCGGAAAGGAGCGCCGCCATCTTCCCGAAGCTCTCGGGCTCGGTGGCGTAGGGGCCCGTGTGGAGGATCCGCGCGAAGCGGGCCGTCGGGAGCGTGCGCAGCTCGATGCGGCGGGCCTCCGCGTTCTCCGCGAGCTTGCCCTTCGGCTTCTCCGTCGCGTCGCGGACCGCCCGCGCCACCGCTTCGGCCGTCGTGTCCGGCGGCACGTCGATCTGGAGGCTCCAGCGCCAATCCTCCGGAGCCGGCAGTCGGCCGGGCTCCAGGCTCTCGCCTTCGGCGCGCCACTCGCCCACCAGCGGCCCGACCTTGAAGACCGGCCGTCCGGCGCCCTTCCGCGCGAACCGGAGCGCGTAGCCGACGGTGTAGAGCGCCTGGATGGCGCTCGTGAACGCCGGCGTCGAGGGGCCACCCTCCCCGTCGACGGCGAGGACCGTGCGCTCCGGCACGTCGACGAGATCCGGCTTCGCGCGCGCCTTGGTCAGCTCGGACGGGATGGGTACCAACGGCTTCTCGCTCATGTGGCCCTCCGTCCCGTCGCCGTCTGCCTGTGCTCCGCCAACGCCCGCTCGATGCGGCGGTCGGGCACCAGCCACATGAGCGCGACGACCACGTAGATCGTGTCGGCCAGCCACGGCCGGCTCGGGGCCGCGACGATCGCGCCGACGTACAGCACGGGGGAGATCTTCCCCTTCAGGTCCCTGCCGAGCGCCCTGGCCAGGACCGAGTCCCGACCTTCCGCGGACAGGATCGCCAACTGGAGCAGATAATACGCAATCGCCGCCATCAGCAGCACGACGCCGTAGAGCGCCGTGGGGATCGCCGCGAAGGCGTTCTCGCCCATCCAGGCGGTGACGAACGGAACGAGCGTGAGCCAGAAGAGCAGGTGGAGGTTCGCCCACAGGATGGACGCGGTCACCCGTTCGGCCACGTGGAGCATGTGGTGGTGGTTGTTCCAGTAGATGGCGAGGTACACGAAGCTGAGCACGTAGCTCAGCAGGACCGGGAGCATCGGCCGCAGCGCGGCGAGCGTCGGCTGGTGCGGGACCCGCATCTCCAGGACCATGATCGTGATGATGATGGCCAGCACGCCGTCGCTGAACGCCTCGAGCCGTCCCGTTCCGATCATGCGGCGCTCCCCGACGTTCCGGCTCTCGGCGGATGCCCCGTCATCTCAGGCCTCCGCGACCGGCTGCCGCCATCCCCGCTGCCACGTCCAGAAGACGGCCAGGACCACCCCGACGGCCGCCGACACGGTCAGCGCCGACTGGGGTGTGCTCGTGTCCATGCTCCGGACCGCCACCGTGAAGCCCATCGCCACGACGTACGCGCGCCAGGGCCAGGAGATCGACCGCCACCGGACGAGCCCGTAGGCCGAGGCCGCTCCGCAGAAGCCCCAGGCGACGATGCTGCCGCCCACGAAGAAGCGCGCCTGGGTGGTGAGGATCTCGTAGGCGAGCCCTCCGGCGACCGCTCCGGCGACGGCGAGGACCAGCTGTTCGCGGTCGCTCAGCTCGCGCCTGAGCAGATAGCCGGCGAGCACGACGTAGCCGGCCGGAATCGCCCAGTTCACGAGATTGGTGGGGGCGAGCGGATGGGTCAGAAGGCCCGTGAGGTGCTGGAGGCCTACCGGCCGCGACGACGTCAGCGCGAACAAGGGGAATAGACGCGGCCACGCCGCCCCGACGAAGACCATGACGAGGCTCACCAGCGCGTAGCCGAGCGGCACGCGCATCCCCTTCGCCGGCTTCAGGAGCTTCGGAACGGATCGTGTCATGGCGCTTCAACCCCTCCAGGAGATCGAGAGCATGCCCAGCCGCTGCACGCCGAGCGAGTCGGTGAGCACGCCGATGACCTCGTCATGGCGGATCACCTCGGGGCGGAGGTCGGCCGGGAGCGTGCCGGCCCCGATCGGCCGCCCCGCGGGTGTGAACACCTGCCAGGTGGCGCTCCCGGGGCGGGTCGTCGCCGGGTCACCCGCGGACGGCACGCGGACCCAGAGGTTTCCCTCGCCGGAGACCACGAACGCGTCCATGTCCGGCTTGGTCGCCGGCACGGGAATGCCCGCGCGCGTCTCGCGGATGCTCGCCAGACGCCCCTCGAAGCGAGGATCGCCGGCGAGATCGGCCGCATCGTAGTACGCCGCGCGCTCCGTCTCCGTGACGGGCGGATTGGCGTGGTTCACGTGCAGCTCGCAGCGCCGCTCGCCGTCCCCCGAAAGGCGCACGAGCGTGTAGGTCTCGTTGTCCGCGTACCAGACCCCGTTGCGCGTGGGCGACCAGAGCACGCGCGCGGGATAGGGGACGTCGCGCAGGCTGCCACCCCCGCTCCGCTCCGCGTAGACCTCGAGCCCCGGGACGTCGGCGAGACCCGTCCAGGCATGCTCGGCCTCGCTCCAGCGCTGCAAGCTGTTCGTGCCCCGCACGGCGCCCGCGGTCCGGGTGCCCAGCGCCTCCAGGAGCGAGGCCCGGTACTTCTCCCATCCCAGCCGATAGAGCGTGCCTCCCGCCCCGAAGCGCACGTCGTAGCCCTGCCCGAACTGGTCCCCGCTCGGGACGACCTCGGTGCGCAGCAGCCTTCCTCGTGTCGAGAAGACGCTCAGGCGCCCCGGCCCGGCGTCGAACACGAACACCGAGTCCGGATCGACGAAACCGACGGCGACCGGTTGGCCGAGCTCCCCGGGGCCCTCGCCGCGGCGCCCGAAGCTCGTGACGAACTGTCCGGCCAGGGTGTGGACGAACACCGCCTGGTTCATGGCGTCGAGCGTGTAGACGTGCAGGGGGCCCGCCGCCACCGATGCGATGCGTCCGAACGGCACCTCCTCGCCGCGGAGCCGGCCGCCGCCGATCTCCGTGCGCTCCCGCGCCGAGAATCGGGGGAGCCTCGGGTCCGAGAATCCCGCGTACACCGCGCTCCCCGAATCACCGCACCTCGTGGTGATCGGCGCGGATCCGTCGTGGCGGCATCCCACGAGCAGCGCCAGGGCGCCGGCCGCTCCGGCCACCCTTCCGCATCGGGGGCGCAGGCTCAATGGACGGTGTCCAGCGCCCGGGCTTGCTCGTTCATCTTGTCGACGGCCTTCTGGGCGTCCTGGATCTTTCCGGCGCCCGGAATCGGCATCGTCGAGACGATGCTGTCCTTCTGTCGCCGGGTGAGCGTATCGGCCGAATTGGCTTGCTGGGCGGGCTGGCCGGACTTGGCGCACGCGTAGATGCCCAGCAGGGCCACGGCCACCAGGAAGATGCGCTTCATCACCTCGCTCCTTGCGGGATGCCGGCGGGGGGCTGCCACGCGACACGCGACAAGATAGGCGCGCGGGCGCCGCGGCGCGCGGGGGGCGAGCGTCCGTCCGACAGCGACGGGCTTCGGCGCGTTCCGATGCGGCCCGGCCGCGGCGCGTTCCGATGCGGCCCGGCCGCGACGCGGGTCGGTGGCGGCGCGTCCGGCGCAGGGGGCCGCCACACGCTCCGGTGCGGGCGCGGTGTGCCCCCTCCCTCCAAATACCTTGCGAAAAAAGTGTTTCAACCCTATACCTTTTCCGACAAGGCAATCCTGCCCGGAGGACCGCCGCGTGCGACGTGCCCGCGCCCGCCCCCGCCCCCTCCGGCGTGGCCACGGAGGTGGAGGTGGTGCGGCGTCCGCGTGATCCCCAGGCGTTTCTTCCGCTGAGCTCCCCGGTCCTCAACATCCTGCTCGCCCTCGGCTCGGACCGATTGCATCCGTACGGCATCATGCAGGAGATCGACCGGAAGACCGGGGGCCGGGCCGTCATCCTGCCGGGCACGCTCTACACCTCGATCGCCCGCATGCTGGAGCATGGGCTGATCGAGGACGCGCCGGACCGCCCGGATCCCGAGGACGACGACCGCCGTCGGCGCTACTACCGGCTGACGGAGCTCGGACGCAGGGTGGCCGCGGCGGAGGTGGAGCGGATGGCCGCGCTGATCCGCGTGGCGGAAGAGCAGGATCTCGTCCCTCGGGGGGTGCGCTGACGTGAGGGGGAAGCGGGGCGCGACAGGGGGCCGCGAGGCCTGGATCCGGATGGCGGAGGCGCTCGACGCGCTGCTGCTCAGGACCTACTCCCGGCCCTTCCGCGAAGCGTTCGGGGAAGGGCTCCGGGACGATCTCCGCGCGATGCGGGAGACGGCGTTCGGATCCGGGCCGCTACGCGGGATCTGGCTGTGGACGAGGATGTCCGCGGACGTGGTGCGAAGCGGGCTGGCCGAGCGCATGGGGCGCCGGCATCGCCGGGACGAGTGGACGACGACGACGGGAGGTGGGGAGATGTTGGGTGATCTGAGGCAGGATCTGGCGTACGCGCTCAGGACGCTGTGGCGCAGGCCCGGCTACGCGCTGGTCGTGGTGTTGACGTTGGGGCTCGGCATCGGCGTGAACACCGCCATGTTCAGCCTGGTGGACGGCGTGCTCCTGAAGCCGCTCCCCTACGCCGAGGGGAGCAGGATCGTGCACGTGCGCCAGGAGCAGCCGGCGCTCGACGATCCGGACATGAAGTTCTCGGTCCACGAGATCGAGGACTACCGCGCGCTGAACCACTCGCTGACCGACGTCGTCGAGTACCACAACATGACGTTCACGCTGCTCGGACACGGCGAGCCGGAGCTGGTGCAGACGGGCGTGGTGTCGGCGCGCTTCTTCGACGTGCTCGGGATGAAGCCGATCCTGGGACGCTCGTTCACCGAGGCCGACGACCGCCTCGGGGCCGATCCGGTGATGATCCTCTCCTACGAGTACTGGCGGCGGCGCTTCGGAGCCGATCCGAGCGTGATCGGCCGCGGCTTCGTCATGAACGGGAAGGTGCACACGGTCATCGGCGTGCTGCCCCCCATCCCGCAGTACCCGAACGACAACGACGTGTACATGCCCACGTCGCAGTGCCCCACGCGCTCGAGCCCCGGCTTCATCGCGAACCGGCGCGCGCGCATGATGACGGTGTTCGGCGTCCTGCGGCCGGGCGAGGACATCGCGGCCGCCGATCGCGACCTGTCGTCCGTGGCACACGAGATCGCGTCGGAGCACCCTGACGTGTATCCGGCCTCCAAGGGCTACGCCGCCGCCGTCACCCCGCTCAAGGAGGACCTGGTCGCTCGCGCCCGGCCCACGCTCCTGATCCTCATGGGCACCGCGGTGCTCGTGCTGCTCATCGCGTGCGCCAACGTGGCCAGCCTCGCGGTGGCTCGCGCGGTGCGGCGCGGCAGGGAGCTCGCCGTCCGGCAGGCCCTCGGCGCGGCGCGCGGCCGCCTCGTCCGTCAGCTCCTGACCGAGAGCACGGTGCTCGCGCTCCTGGGCGGCTTGGTGGGGGTGCTGCTCGCACGGGCGAGCCTGGGGCTGCTGGTCAAGTTCGCCGGACGGTTCACACCGCGCGCGTTCGAGGCCTCCATCGACGGACCCGTGCTCCTCTTCGCCCTGGCGGCGTCCGTCCTCACCGGGCTGGTGTTCGGGTCGGTGCCGGCGCTCCGCCGCGCGGACGCCGAAGCGTCGGCCGTCGGAGGGAGCCGCGGCTCGTCCGTCGGGCGAGGAGGTCATCGCGCCCACGCCTGGCTGGTCACCGCCCAGGTCTCGCTCGCGTTCGTGCTCCTCATCGGCGCGGGGCTCCTGGCGCGCACGTTCGTCGCCGTCTCGTCGGTGGACCCCGGCTATCACCCCGATCACGTGCTGTCGGCGCACGTGACGCTGCCGATGCGCTACTACATGAGCGGCGACTCCGCCGCCGACCGCTTCTTCGGCGAGGTGATGCGGCAGGTGAAGGCGCTGCCCGGCGTCCACGACGTGGCCCGCGTGCAGTCGCTGCCGCTCAACGGGTACTCGTTCCGCACCGGTCTCGAGACCGAGGCCCACGCCGACGGTGGGCCGCAAGGGTGGGTCCAGGTGATGACCGTGCGGTCGTCGCCGGGCTACTTCGCCACGATGCGCATCCCGATCGTCTCGGGCCGGGCGCTCACCGAGGACGACCGAACCGTTCCGGAGCGGTCGACCGTGCTCGCACGCACGCTCGCGGCGCGCCTCTGGCCGGGAGAGGATCCGCTCGACCGTCGCGTGCGGGTCTGCTCGTACAACGCGGGGACGTGCGGTGATTGGCTGACCGTGGTCGGCATCTCGGGCGACGTGAAGATCGACGGCCTCGAGCAGGCCGCGACGCCGGCTGTCTATCTCGCCGACAACAGCCAGGTCTACGGCGGAAACGACCTGGCGATTCGAGCCGACGGGGATCTCGCCGCGCTCGGACGGTCGTTGACGCGGATCGTCCACCGCCTCGAGCCGGATGCGCCGGTCACGCAGGTCCGCGCGCTGCGCCGCTACGTATCCGACGCGGTCGCCCCGCGCCGGCTCACCGCGGCGCTCATGGGGATCTTCGCGCTGCTCGCGCTCCTCGTGACGCTCGCCGGCGTGGCCGGGGTCGTCGCCTTCGCGACCAGCAGGCGCACCCACGAGATCGGTGTGCGGATGGCGCTCGGGGCCCGGCCCCGGGCCGTGCTCGGGCGCATCGTGCGGATCGGGATGCTGCCGGCGTGCGCGGGCCTCGCGATCGGCGGAGCGGCGGCGGTGGCGCTCTCGGGCGCGCTCTCCCACCTGGTGTGGGGGGTGCGGCCCACGGATGCGGTCACGTTCGCGGCCGCCGGCCTCACGTTGCTCCTCGGTGCGGCCGTCGCGTGTTGGCTCCCGGCGCGGCGCGCCACCCGCGTGGACCCGGTGAAGGCGCTCAGGACGGATTGAGGCGGGCCGAGGCCTCGCTCACCCCGTCTCCACCCGGTAGCGCACCAGGTACTCCTCGTCGTACTTGCCTGCGACGACGCCGTAGATCGCCGTGGTCGAGACCACGAACGGCCGCACCGCCTTCGGAAGGCGCACCTCGCGGCCTGGGTGCAAGCCGGAACGCCACGTAGGTTCGGGTGAGCGTTCCGTATCCCCGGTCCTCAGCTCCGAGAGATCCATGATCCCACCGGTCGTCACGCCCATGACGTTTTGCGCGCCCGGCCTTCGGCCGGAGCCGCACATCGCGCCCGGCCGTCCGCCGAAGCCGCGCTTCCCGCCCGGCCGTCGCCCAAAGCCACGCCTCTCGCTCGGCCGTCGCCCGACGCCGTGCTCCGACGTCGGATCTCACGTGACGTCGCTTCTCGCGCTCGGCCTTTCCCTGACCCTCCTCTTCTCCCTCGCGCCACGCACGGCCGCCGCGCAGCAGGACACCGTGCCCACGCCGCCGCCGATCGGCGATACGATCACCACCCCTTCGGGGCTGCGCTATGTCTTCCTCCGGCACGGGGACGGGCCGAAGCCGGACTCGGGTGACCTCATGGTCATCCACGGGGTGGGACGTTTCACGGACGGCAAGGTGTTCTGGGACACGCGCGCGGAGGGCGCGCCGTACGAGTACACCTACCGGGTCGACCGGGTGATCGCGGGCTTCAGCGAGGGGATGGGCTACGTGCGCGAGGGCGATCGCGTGGTGATCGTCATGAAGCCGGAGCTGGCCTACGGCGATCGCGACCGCCCGCCGATTCCTCCGGGCTCGACGCTCGTGTTCGACTACGAGATCCTGGGCGTCTACCACGAATCGATCCCCCGCATGCTCAGCGACGGCTTCGCGAAGGACGGCGTGGACGCCACGCTCGCACGGCTCCGCGCCATGCCCGATCTCTGGCGTTCCTACGCGAGCGAGTCCGACCTCCTGTCGGCCGCGATGCGGGCCGGCCGCGCCCACGAGGCGGACCGCGCCAAGGTGCTCGAGCTCGGCCTCACGCTCGTGCCGCTCTCGTACCGGATGCACCAGGCGCTCGCACGCGACCTGGCTTCCGCCGGCGACACCGCCGAGGCCGTCGAGCACTACCGGGCGGCCATCCGCTTCAATCCCCGCTCGACCGGGCGCGAGGTGAGCCAGTACGAGGCGGCCCGGAGGGCGCTGGCGGAGATCGCAGGGTCGTAGGGATGGAAACGGCGCCCCCGCCGCCCGCGAAGCGAGCTGGGCGGGGGCGCCGGCCGTGCGACCCTCGTGCGAGCGGCCCCCGGCCGCCCGGCTCTACTTCTCCGTCTTCCCCGTGCCCGTCTCCGAGAGGTGCACGTCCAGCCACGCCGTCCAGCGCGCCCACAGGTCGAGCAGCGTCTCCTCGGCGGCCGGGCCGTGGTCCTCGTACGGGTAGAGGTACATGGCCGCGTCCTTGCCCAGGCCGTTCAGCGCGTGGAACATGCGCGGCGTGTGCGCGGGGTCGGTGCCCACGTTCTGGTCGTGCATGCCGTGGTACATGAGGAGCGCGCCGGTGAGCTGGTTGGCGTACATGAACGGGGACATCGACAGGTAGACGTCCTTCGCGTCCCAGAAGAACCGCCGCTCGTTCTGGAACGCCAATGGCGTGAACGTCCGATTGTAGTTGCCGTCGCCCGCGATGCCGGCCTTGAAGAACGGGGTGTGGACCATGGCGTTCGCCGTGGAGAACGCCCCGTAGGAGTGGCCGCCGATGCCCAGGCGGGACCGGTCGATCAGGCCGCGCGCCTCGAGCGAGTCGATGACCGTCGAGAGATCGTTGCGCAGGTCGTACACGTAGTTGTCGTTCATCTGCCCCGTCTTGCCGACGATGGGCGCGTCGGGCTCGACGACCGCGTAGCCCAGCCTGACCAGGTACTGCATCGAGCGCGTGCCGAAGTTCGGGAACGCGTTCTTGTTGTAGGTCCGCCCGGCCTCGTCGTAGCTCTCCTGGCCGTCGTACTCGCGCGGATAGAACCAGAACATGGCCGGCAGCTTCCCGCCCTCGTAGCCGGGCGGAAGCGTCGCGTTGACCATGAACCGGAACCCGTCGGGGCGCTCCACGACGAAGCGCACGCGCCGGGCGTGGGTGATGTCGGGCGTGTAGTCGCGGTTCTCGGTGAGCTGCCGTCCCAGCGCGCCGCCCTGGAAGAGGTAGGACTGCGGAACGGTCGTGGCGTTCTCGCGCTCCATCACGAAGCGGGGCGCGTCGATGTCGAGGACGGCCGTGACGCGCTCCCACAGATCGTCGTTCGAGCCCTCCCAGACGCGGGTCTTGTCACCGGAGTCGAGCGCGACCCGATCGAGGAAGCTGCGGGGACCGTTGGCCACCGGGTCCCGGTCGTACGCGACGCCGTAGAGGAACGCCGACGCGCCGTCGGCCGAGAGCTGCACCGTCTCGCCGCCCCCGCCGCCACGGCGGCCGAAGAACCCCCGGCCCGTGGACGGCACCGTGCCCCCGGTGAGCACGAGGCTGCCCGGGTTGGCGTAGACGTCGTCCGCGGCGTAGCGGGCGAGCGTGTGCTTGGTGCCCGGATCGGTCAGATGCACCGCGAACAGGTGCGTGCGCTCACCCTGGCGCTCGGTCAGGAAGAGCCAGTCGTAGTCCGGCGAGTACTGATGGCTCGCCATGCGGTTGTCGTTCTCGTAGACGACCGACAGGCTGGCGCTGTCGAAGGGCGGGGCCCACAGCATGACCCTGTCCTTTCGGCGTGCGCGCGAGGCCTGCTCGCCGCCCGCCTCTCCGCCGCCCCCACGCCGCGCCGCACCGGCGCCGCCACGTCCCGCGGCATCCGTGGAGTCACGCGCGGCTGCCGCGGCCGCCGAGTCGGGCGCGGGCTCCTGCTCGAGGAAGGTCAGCCCGCGGCCGTCCTCGCGCCACGCCACCTGACGCTTGCCCTGGTCGCGCGCGTTGCCGCCCACGCCGGGCGCGCTCGGCCGGTCGCTTCCCAGACCCGTGTTCATGGCGGTCGTGTCGACGGCCGCGAGCACCGTACCCGAGCGGTCCCAGATCTCCTCGACCCGCCCGAAGTTGGAGACCGGCACCAGATAGCTGAACGGCTTCACGAGCCGGGTGACCCGCGCGTACTTCCCGTCGGGCGAGAAGTCGAAGGACCAGATCATGGCCGGCCCGCCCACCTTGTCGACGCGACGGCTCCGCACGTTCACCACCGCGAGCTGGCCCGTGACGTGCCACTCCAGGAGCCGCTCGTCGTAGGGCGTCTTCATGAGGCTCGCGTAGGTGCGCAGGATGTTGTCGCCCTCCTGGGTCTGCTTGACCTGCGGACCCTCGGGGATGGCGGGCGGGAGCGGCCGGGCGCCTCGTCCGTCGGGCGGGAGCACCGTGGCGATCTCCGAGCCGTCCGACGTCCACTCGAACGAGGTGACCGCCGTGGCGAGCACCGGCTGACGGGTGATCTGCCGGGAGCGGCCCGTCGCCGGGTCGGCCACGTAGATGTAGGTCGCGCTCGGCGTGTGCACGAAGAACGCGAGCTGCTCGCCCGAGGGCGACCACGTCGCGTTGGAGACGCGCGCGCCCTCCGGCACCTGGATCCCGACCTTGTGGCCGTCCTCGGCCGAGATGACCTCGAGGCCCACGTTGCTCCGGATCGTCAGGCTTCGGTCGCGGTTCGCCTGGAAGTCGAGGAACATCCCGCCCAGCTCGTCGAACGGCTTGCTGAAGCGGCTCATCGGCACGGGCCCGTCCCCGATCTCGTGGACGAACCACTTCCGGTCCGCGCTCGGCTCGGAGAGGCTCACGTTGAGGTAGCGCGGGGCGAGCACGGCCTCGGCGATCTGCTGCGGCGGCCTCACGTACGTCTTCGCCGCCAGGATCTCGCCCGGATTCCAGGCCTGGCTTTGCGCCGTGGCTCCCAGGGGGATCAACAGCGCGAGCGCTCCGACGAAGAGGAGTCCTCGGGCGCGCGGACGACGAGCCATCTGCGGACGAGCACGACCGTTCATGGTCCAACCTCCAGCTTGCATCTCGGGATCGGTTCGGATCGGCAGCGAGGAGGATCCGCGGGGCGGAGCGCTCCCGATCGCGGCACATCTGCGCATCTCGTGGGAGGGAGGGCCGCCGTCGGGTCTCGGCGGCCCGCGCACAGCATGCGGCGTGGAGGCGGAATTGGCCAGGGGGGCGCCAGGAGCCACAGGGGGGCGCCAGGAGCCCAGGGGCGCCAGGAGCCACAGAAGAGCCTGGCCCGCCGACCATCCGATGCGCGATCTTGTGAGTAGATCGCACGACCCCCCACCAGGAGCGCTGGACCCGATGGCATCCTTCGACATATCGACCGGTGTGGACCTGCAGGAGGTCGACAACGCGGTGAACCAGGCGAGGAAGGAGGTCGCCGCCCGCTACGACTTCAAGGGGACGCACTGCACCATCGACTACGATCGTGCCGCCGCGACGCTCAAGCTCGAGGCCGACGACGAGTACCGGCTCAAGGCGCTGGCGGGGGTGCTCTTCGAGAAGCTCGCACGCCGGCACGTGCCGTTGAAGAACCTGTCCGAAGGGCCCCTCGAGAAGGCACACCTGGGCCGGGCTCGCCAGATGATCGGACTCAAGCAGGGCATCGACCAGGAGGTCGCCAAGAAGATCTCCAAGGATATCCGCGACGAGAAGATCAAGAAGGTGCAGGTGCAGATCCAGGGAGAGGAGCTGCGCGTGTCGTCGCCCTCGCGCGATGCGCTGCAGGAGGTTCAGACGTTCGTTCGCGGCAAGGACTACGGGCTCGAGCTGACGTTCGGCAACTACCGGCAGTAGCGCTCGCGGCCTGGCGCCGGCGGGAACCGCCCGGCGCCGTGGGGGATGCGCGAGATCCGGACCGCTGCCGCATCGCGGCCCAACATCCGCCGCGGCTCCCCCAAGATCCGGACCGCCGCCGCATCCCGGCAAGCGGGGCGACGGAGGCCGCGGCGCCCGGCCCGCCTCAGGCCGGAATCCCGTTCTTGACCACCCCCTTCATCGCGGAGACGAAGCGGTCCAGCTCCGGCCGGGTCGTGTAGACGCTGGGTGAGACGCGGATTCCCCGGAACTCCGGGTGGTTGATGGCCACCACGATGATCCGGTGCTTGTCCCACAGGTAAGTGACCAGGTCGCTCGGCTCGATCCCCTCGATCTCCACGTTCGCGATCCCGCAAGCCAGGCCCGGCTTCAGGCTGGTGTGCAGGCGCACGCGGTCGTGCTCCAGGAGCGGCTTGGCCCAGTAGTCGCGCAGGAAGACCATGCGGGCCCCCTTGCGCGCGCCGCCGATCCCCTGATGGAAGGTGAGCGCCTCGCCGATCGCCAGGTAGTTGGCGGCCGGGTGCGTGCCGATCTCCTCGAACTTGCGGATGTCGGAGTCCATGCGCTCCGGCGCGGCCATCAAGGGCCACACCTCGGGGATCTTCTCGCGGCGCACGTAGAGGAGGCCCGTGCCGTGCGGGGCGAAGAGCCACTTGTGGAGGCTGGTGGAGTAGTTGTCGAGGTCGAGCTCGGAGAGCGTGAAGTCGAAGTGCGCCAGCGCGTGCGCGCCGTCGACGATGAGCGTGATGCCGTGGCGCCGCGCCATCGCGGAGAGCTCCCGGACGGGCAGGATCTGGCCCGTCAGGTTGATCATGTGGCACGCGAGGATGACGCGCGTGCGGGGCGTGACCGCCTGCTCGAAGAGCCGCACGACCTCCGCCGGATCCTCGGCCGGCACCGGGATCTTGATCTCCTTGAGCACGATCCCCTCGCGGCGCTCGCGCTGCCGGAACGTGGTGATCATGCGCCCGTAGTCCTGCGTGGTGGTCAGGACCTCGTCGCCGCGCCCGAGCTCGACGCCGAGCTGCATGGTCTGCAGTGACTCCGACGCGTTGCGCGTGAAGGCGATCTCCTCCGGATCCACGCCCCACTCCCTCGCCATACGCTGCCGCACCCCCTCGCGCTGGGGCTCGAGGACGGACCACATCGTGTAGGACGGCGCCAGGTTGGAGAAATCCAGGTAGCGCTTCATGGCGTCCTGGACGAACGCCGGCGCGGGGCTCACGCCCCCGTTGTTCAGGTTGATCAGGCTGCGGTCGACGGTGAACGCCCGCTGGATCTCGTACCAGAAGTCCTCGTCCCCCGCCAGCTCGGCGGGCGTGCCCGGATGGCGGGACAGGTCGCCGATCCGCTCCAGGGCGTCCCTGCGCAGGAGGGCAGGGGGCGCGATCAAGGCCGCGGCGGGAAGGGTGAGGGCACCGAGAAAGCGACGACGGGTCGGCATGACACGCTCCTGGCCGGGGAGAACGATGAGCGCAGGATACGTCGGGCGGTCGCCGAGTGCCAAACGAGGGAGGAAGCGGACGGTCTGTCGGGGCCCGTCATCCACACACAATAGACTCACGGATTCCGGTTGCGCGTATTATCTATGAAGTAGTCGATGACCCCCCTCGACCTGGGCCGGTACCCCTCCCACCGGCTGGCGGTCGCAGCTCGACTCGGGCCGCCCCGGTGCGGCCTCCGACCCGACGCAGCACGTCGGCACAGGTCTCTTTCGAAGGGGGTACGTATGCGCCGTCTTTCCATCGCCGTGGCTGCGGCCGCGCTCGTTGCGCTCCTTGGCGTTCAGAGCGGGGCCGCCCAATCCCGACCTCAGACCCGGGAAGGCTTCTTCATCGGGTTCGGCCTGGGCGTGGGCTCCCTGGGTTGTCAGGACTGCGGTAGCCGTGAGTCCGGCTTCTCCGGATACCTGAAGCTGGGCGGCACGGTGAACGAGAAGCTCCTGCTGGGCTTCGAGAGCAACGGGTGGGTCAAGCAGCAGAGCGGAGTGACGCTCAGCCAGAGCAACGCGAGCGCCGTGGCGTATTTCTATCCGCAGGTCGAATCGGGCTTCTTCCTGAAGGGTGGGTTCGGGGTCAGCACGCTCAAGCTCGACGTCAGCGGGTTCGGGAGCGGCTCGGAATCGGGCTTCGGGGTGGTGGCCGGCCTCGGGTACGACGCACGTGTCGGCACCAATTTCTCTTTGACACCGTACGCCAACATCATGTCCGGCAGCTTCAGCGGCGGCAGCACGAATGTCTTTCAGGCCGGTCTGGGACTCACCTGGCACTGATCGCACACCGCCAAATGAGCCGGTGTAGCTCGGGGAGCGGCTTCCCGATCGGGTAGGTGCCGCCCGCTCCCCCTGTGCCGGCTCATGCTCCCTACGCCGGTCCCCAATGTCGACGCCGGCCTGACTCTCGACATCGGCCCTACTCTCGATGCCGGCCCCCGTTCGAGCGGCCGGCCGTTTCCAGCGGTCGGCCGTTTGCGTCATGGCCCCGCCCCGCGCGCGCGACGAGCGTGCGGACCATGACCTCCAGAGCCCGACCCTTCGGATCGCGGCCCGGCTCGTCCGGACCGAGCGCCGTCCTGAGCGGTGGGGAGATCCATGTCCGGTTCCCGTACGACCGTGCGCTCGTCGCGCGCATCCGGAGCCTGCCCGGTAGCCGGTGGAGCCCGCGCCTGAAGATCTGGCGCATGCCGGACACGCCCACCGCGAGGGAAACGCTGGCCGAGCTGTTCGGGCCGGTGGTCGATCCAGAGGCCTCCAGTCCCGGAGGGAAGGCCGAGGCGTCGGAGCCCGATTCCGAAGGCGAGCCGCACCAGGCCCCCCGCCAAGAGGAGAAGGCCGGAG
This sequence comes from uncultured Gemmatimonadaceae bacterium, assembly GCA_964630935.1. Lineage (GTDB taxonomy): Bacteria > Gemmatimonadota > Gemmatimonadetes > Longimicrobiales > Gaopeijiaceae > SZUA-318. The sequence goes on from CAZVYM010000027.1 coordinate 35,434, forward strand.
CGGAGGAGGAAAGCCACCCCGATCTGTCGGGCCACACACCCGAAGCGCTCGTCCATCGCTTCGAGGAAGAGATGCGGCTGCGCGGTTACGCGGTTCGCACCCGGGCGGCCTACCTCGGCCACGCCCGCCGCTTCGTGCAGGACCTTCGCGAAGACGAGGACCTCTCCCGGACCCTCCGGCGGCACGTGCTCGCCAAGCTGGAAGGGAGAGCGATCTCGAGGTCGTACCAGAGCCAGCTGATCAGCGCGCTCCGGCTCTTCTGCACCATGGTGCTCGGCTACAGAGCGGAGGAGCTGCCGCTCGATCGGCCCCGGCGCGTGCGCAAGCTCCCGACGGTGCTGAGTCCGGACGAGCTGCGCCGCTTCCTCGCAGCCGTGCGCAACCCCAAGCACCTGGCGATCCTCGCGATCGCCTACTCGGCCGGCCTGCGCGTGAGCGAGGTCGTGCGCCTCCGGCCCGAAGATCTCGATCGGGATCGGGGACTCATCCACGTGCGGAGCGGCAAAGGTCGGAAGGACCGCTACACGCTGCTCTCGGATGCCGCACTGAAGCTCGTGGACGCGTACCTCGAAGGGTTCCATCCCGGCCGCTGGCTCTTTCCCGGCGCACAACCGGCCCGGCACCTGAGTGCCCGGAGCGTCCAGAAGGTGACCGCCGTGGCGCGCGAGCGGGCCGGCATCGCCAAGCCCGTCACGCCGCACGTCCTGCGGCACAGCTTCGCCACGCACCTGCTCGAGCGCGGCATCGACGTCCGCTTCATCCAGGAGCTGCTCGGCCACGCCAGCGTCCGCACCACGGAGATCTACACACACGTCTCCCGCCGCCACATCGAGCGGATCCGGAGCCCGTTCGACCTGCCGCCGGACGGGGATTAGCGGGGGTGCCGGCTGTCTCGTTCGCGGCTCCCAGACGAGAGGAGGGCCCAAGGAGCCCGGGATACGGCCGGACGTGGGATACAGACGTCGAATAGGAACTCGGGACTGGACTCAATGTACATATATTACATGTACGCCACTTCGTGAACCAGATCGGGTTCGAATGGGACCCGAGGAAGGCGAGCGCGAACGAGAAGAAACACGGGGTCTCCTTCGAAGAGGCTCGGTCGGTCTTCTTCGATGAGCAGGCACTCCTTCTCGAGGACCCGCGGCCTGTCCGTGAGGAAGACCGATTCATCCTTCTCGGACTGAGCGCTTCCCTTCGGTTGCTGGTCGTAGTCCACGCCGTGCGCAATCGAGACCTGATCCGTATCATCTCTGCGCGGAAGGCGACCCGCCTGGAGACGAGGGAGTACGAGATTCGCCTGAGGTGACGCCGACAATGCGAGCGGAATACGACTTCTCGAAGGCGAAGAAAAACCCCTACGCGAAGCAGCTCAAGCGACGCGTGACCATCCGGATTGATGCTCCGACCATCGACTACTTCAAGGAGCTCGCGGGAGAGACCGGCATTCCCTACCAGACGTTGATCAACCTCTACCTGCGGGACTGCGCGGAATCGAAGCGGGCGTTGAACCTGGAGTGGCTGCCGGAGGGAAGCGCCTCCCGTTGAGGATGCGTTGAAGGAGCGAACGCCCGCCGGAGCTCCGGCTTCCCATCCACGGCGTTCCCGGAACGCTCCGGAGAAGCCAGCGCCGGCGTATCGCGTCTGGAGCCGAGGTGGAGCGTGGCGCGGAAGGGAGCGTGTGCCTTGCCGCGTAACGGCGGCTCGGCTACTGATAAGCCAGATGGTCTAAATTGAGAGCGACCAAAAGTCCCTACACGAACACCCTCGCACTTCCCGCCGCTGAGTCACATACAACGAAACACGCAAATCACGCCGATAACGGGGCTAAGACGAAATACGGAAATCCAAACGTTATCGGCAATTCATCCTCACATTTAGACCGTCATTATGGAACGTGGGGCGCACGGGCGAAACGATAGAGCCTGTCGACGAGTGAGGAGTGTCGTGGCATGCTATGATGTCTCACAGGAAGGTCCGGACCAATGAGTATCCCCCCTGAGGTTCGCGCAAAAGTCTACACATTGCGGGCGGCGGCTTTGACCCTGGCCCTTTTGGGAGTTGCGGGCGTCTTCCTCAGTGCCCCGGACTCCGGTCTCTTCTTCTTAGGCCTCGCCGGGGGCATAGCCGGGCTCTGGTTGGTCCGGCGCGCCAACGCTGTGGTCTTGAAGGCGCAGGGTCAGGTCGTAGCCAAGTGGTCGCTCACCGAAGAGTCCAAGCGAGTGGGACGGTCGATGTGGACGCTGACGGTGGTCTCGCTGGCGGCGTGCGTCGTATTCTACTTCGCGATGGATGACAACCAGATCCGCGGCGTGTGGCCCGTATATGCGTTTGCTATTGCCGGGCTCTGGGCCGCCGCAAACGTCGGATACGTTTGCATGAAGGTATTTGGTGCTTCGACGATCTACTGGATGTCGGGTCAACGGCCGCCTGGGCCTCAATGAGCGGTGAATGGCAGGCCGCGCGTATAGTCATGTGCTCTTCTCAACACTCGCTGAGTGTGCAGCCGCGGATGCGCAGCTCAGCCCTTGGCCCCTCCTTGTGCCTGTCAGTGTTCCGAGGAACGCGGAGCCGCCAACCAGCCACAAGGCCACGAATCGGATGAACAGCCGATAACATGAGGTCTCTGCTCGCGCCGGCCGATGGCCGTCGCGGCCCTACGGGACACCCGC
>CAZVYM010000028.1:0-37530 GCA_964630935.1 uncultured Gemmatimonadaceae bacterium
CGCGACCACCTTCCTCACCGCGCCCGTCGCGGGATCGAGCGCCATGAGGTCCGGCCTCAGGCTGGCCAGCTTGAGGGCGAGCACACCGTCGCGCATCGATGCGCTCGTCCGTGGGATGATGACCTCGTGGCCCAACCGTGCGATCCGCACGACCGTGCTCATCAGGTTCATCCCCCCGACGACGCTGCCGGGCGGGATCGAGTCCCGGGGAAGCGCGACCACGGCCGGGCTCTCCTCGGTCCCCGAGACCCGGATCAACGCATGCCTCCGGAGATCCAGGACCCACGCCTGACCATCGATGCCGCCGGTCACGAACGACGAGGGAAGCCCGAACTCCTCCGGTCCGCCTCCGCGTTTCCCGTGCATCGACACGAGACGGCCGCCCGAGTCGAAGTCGAGGAAGAACGGAGCCAGCGAGTTGAGCACCCACACCGAGCCGTCCGGCAGGACCTCGAGATCGTCGACCGTGGCGATGGAGTCGGACGTCGCGAGCACGTGGACGTCGGAAGAGTCCAGCACCGCGGGTCCGCCGTCCACGTGCGCCGTGCCCTCGGCATCGCCGCGGCAGGCCGGGAGGCTCAGCAAGGCGCATAGGACCACGGCCGTCGGCAGGCGGCTGGGGGAGACGGCGTGCGTCTTCACCATGCGATCGGGCTCGAGCCGGTCATCGTCCCGCACCCGGTTGATCGCCGATCACCGGATGCATCCGCGCGCGGACCACGTACTGCACGTCCGTGTCGTCCGTCACCACGGCCCAAGCGGTGTCACCGTGCACCACGGGGGGCACCCAAGCGTCGACGCGAAACGGCATGCGGACCGTCTCGGCGTGATGGCCGTTACGGTCGAAGACGTCGTACTCCGTGGCATCCGCTGACGGCTCGCCTACCCGCACCCAGAGCCGACCCAGGTCGTCCAGGGACAAGCCGTACGCGGTCGGCTTCTCGGCCGGGACTCTCGAGGGATCCAGGTGAGGTCTGTTTCCCGAAGGCCTCGAGTACCGCTCCTCGAGCGCGTTCATGGCGGAGTCGCGCTCGGCCGAGGTCACTGGTTCCGGCTTTCGGAGACTCGTGAAGACCAGGGAGGTGTCGCCGGCGGGCTTCCAGCGAGCCACCTCCAGTCGTGGGCTCCCTCCGGTCGTGCCCCAGAATTCCCCGTTGGGCGTCAGCACCTGGTAGGGCCGGGCGTAGAACGGGACCGGCGCCCAGCTCCAGGCGTTGCTCCCCAGTTGGACCTTCCAGGCACCTGGGACCTCGTCCCGGTTGATCTCATCCGTGTAGTCGTGGTAGGGGATGGAGTCGAGCTGCTTCATCGCCGGGTCGTAGACCCGCACCATGTCCCAGGACCGGCCTTCACCATACGCGCCCGACGAGGCCACGAAGGTGTGCCCGGCGGAGTCTACGGCCGCCGGCCACGGGCCGCGGAAGCCGTAGCTGAAGAGATGGAGTGGGTACGTGCGGACGAATCCGCTGTCCGGATCGAAGACCGAGAGCCTCGCGTTCCCTTGCTCGGGCACCCGCAGCATGCCGTTCTGGACGTACACACCCTGCATGCCCTCGAGCTCGCCGGGACCTTGTCCCTTTCCGCCGAACGTCCTCAGGTATGCTCCGTCGCGGGCGAACAGGCGAACCTCCTCCGCCTGTGCGTCTGCCACCGCGAACCGGCCGTCCGGTAGCACCGCGATGGCACGGATGAGCCCGAACGAGGTCGGTCCTCCGCCTTCGACCGTCCCGATACGGAATTCCTCCTCTGCCACGAGCGTGGGCTGCGGGCCTCCCTCGGGCGGGGTGTTCACCACGTGCACCACGCCGGCGACCGTGTCCACGGTGGCGGTCCAATCGTCTCCGCCAGATCGACTTCCACCTGCGCAGCCGATCAAGAGGAAGGTCACCACCACGGATGCTGAGCGGCTCGCCCGCTTGGCGATTTCACCTGATGGCATGTGGGCCTCCATGTTCGCTCCTTGCCGTCGGCAGTCGAATCGATCGCGAGCGCCGGCAAACCCCGGCTCGTCTGATCAGGAAGACTGCGGACGCATGTACCTCCACAGCTCCACCCTCTCCACGCCGAGATCATCCTGCCGCCTCGCCAGGATCTCGTTGTCGGAGATGTCCAGGATCCTCAAGTCATGTGGCAGGGGGAGATACGCCACGAGCCGGCCGGAGGCGTCCAGGACGTCCCACGCGCGGTCCTCCCCATCGACGTCGTATCGACTGAGCCAGAGCGATCCGTCCGATGCGGACACCAACTGCTCGTAGAGCCGCGTACGGATCGGCCCCTCGTCCACGAGCACCTTACCCGGAGCGACGCCATCATCCAAGGAGATCGTGTCCGGTGGTTGCCCCTGGCGCACGGAGAACAGCTTCGGCTCCTCGTTCTCGGCGAACCACAGGGTACCGCGAGACACGGCTGCGAGCGCCATGGGGCCGTCTACGACCGCATCCAACGTGAAGGCCTTGTTCGGGATCGTCCCGACGCGCCACCACAGATTCCCCACCCTCGCCCAGGGCGCTACGACCGAAGCGCTCCCGTTGCCCTGAGGCGATGAGAGGAGCAGGACCTGCAACGAGTCGCGGGCCAGGCCCATCCGTTGTCTCGGGTCGATTCCGGTCGTCGCCGCGAGCAGGAAGCCGCCGCCGAACGGCTCGACCCACTGGACTTCTTCGAGTCGTTCGACCGGGAGCCCGAACGACCTCGCGAAGTCTCCCCGTGATGTGAAGACGCTGACCCGGTCCAGACCGGAGTCCAGGACGACGATGCTGTCGCCCTTGTCGGTGACCCAACGGATGTTCACGAACTCGCCCGGTCCCTGGCCGCTGCGCCCGAACCGACGCACCAGATGACCCTTCAGATCGAAGACCCGCACCTCGTGCGAACCGCGGTCTCCGATCACGAACCGATCGGGCTCGAGGAAGCCGGAGTACACACCCGAGAAGGTCTCTGCCTCCGGAGCGTCGGCAGCCCCCAAGGACAGGACGGGTGACGCCTGGATCGTGTCCGCCCGTAAGGTCCGGGCTGGCTCGCGACCGTCCGCGCACGCCCCGAGCCCGATTCCCAGCACCGCGGCGATGGCCACGGAAACGGCGGGCACCTGCCTCATCGCATCACGCTCCCTGGTTCAGCGGGTTCACGAAGGTGGGCCCCGGCGGATGACGCCGAGCTGTTCGCGGAGAAACTGCGACACGATCTCGAAGAAGGCATCCGTCTGGGAATACCAGGGGTCGTGCCCACCGCCGGGAATCGAGTCGACCTCGAGGTTGGGCAGGATGCCGACGAGCTGGTTCGAGCCATCCGGCCGGATGCCCTCGCCGCCCGCGATGGCGAGGGTCGGCGTCTGGACCGACACCAAGGCTGAAAGCGGTGGTCCCGAGCGGCTCACCGCGGTGCGCGCCCCGCTCTCGTGGCAGTCCATGGGAAAGCGCCAAGCGAGGGCGGAATCACCGCCCACGCTGCTCGGTGACATTGCGTAGACCGGCCCTTTGCCCGTCTCGGGATCAGCCGGTTGCCGCAAGGTAACCGCGCCAACCTCCTGAATCACTCGCTGGATGTACGCCTCGGCTGAGAATCGGGAATCGAAGAGAGTACCGGCCAGGGGATCGTAGGTCCTGCGTTCACCGATCCAGTCACTGCCCAATGGGCTTAGAAGGTTTCCACCGACACCCGAGCTGTCCGATGCCCTTCGCGACAGAGGGCTTCGGAACGCACGACCGCTCGACCCTGTGACACCGGCCGACGGGGCGAGGCGAACTCGACCAACCAAAGCGCGCGGAGGCGTGGAACTCCACCCTCCGAAGCCACTGAGAACCAGTGCGTCGGCGCTACCCGGATGCAGGAACGCGTACCGCAAGGCCAACTCGGACCCCCAGGAGGAGCCTGCGAGGAACACGGGCCTCCCGTGGCGGAGCGTCCGAATCAGACGGTCGAGGTCCGCGACGTGCTCCTGCCACGTGAGCGCACCGTTCGCAGGATTCGCTCCGCAGCCGCGCTGGTCGTAGTACACGACTTCGCCTACTGCCGTAAGGCGGTCCCACTCTGGGCGGAGGTAGTCATGTGTGAGGCCCGGGCCACCGTGCAGCACGATGATCAAGGCGGGGCCGTTCCCCACCGTCTCGTAGTGGAGTGGAGGGTCACCTGGAACGACCCCGGACGCGCCGCGAGTCGAAGGGTTGGCTGCGCATCCGCAGAGAAGCAATGCGAGAGGCAGGGCTAGGTGCGTCTTCACAGGTCCTCATCCTCCTTGTCCCACTCCGACATCTGCTGCCACAGCAGCTTCTCGTTCACTTCGGAGTCGTCCGGGTAGGGATAGATCCAGTGCCGCATCACTCGGATCCGCAGTGCGTCCCGAGGTACCTCGAGATCGTCAGCCAAGGCTCGCGCTTGCTGGCCGCGCTCCCGTGTCGCTACTACCGCCACGATGTGATCGCCCTCCATCAGGACCTCGAGTACGCCCGGAAGGCCCCGCAGAGCTTCCCTCCACCCTTCACGCTCCCCTTCCGCTGACACTCGGCCCTCCTCGTCTCAGGCGGCCCGGGCGTACCGCTCAGCCCGGTTCATGTCATCCTAGCTCACTTCGATGGTCTGGGAGATGCTCCTTTCCGTTCGGGTATTCGCGCCGACGAGCTTCTCACCCTTCACGATGATCGTCCACGTGCCGCCCTCACCAAGCTCGACCGTGGCCTCATGATGGAACGTGGCCAGGACATCGAAGCACACGCCGAGCGGATCGAGCGACCAGTCCCGGGGCTCCGCCGTGACGATGTGGCGTTCGGTGTCCGTGCTGACCTGGAGGGCACCCTTCCACCAGCAGCCATCCATCCCGTAGGTCACGGTCCGAATCGTCACGACGTTGCCGTCGGACACCACGTCTAAGACAGGCACACCGCCCCATCCTTCGATGATGCCGGGAACGAGAAGGCGGCGGGGCTCCGTGGGACTCTCCGCATGGCACGCGGCGGAGAGGCACAGGAGGCCGAGCGCGATCATCCATCGTCGATTCCTGTAGCGTTGTCGCATTTTCTCAGCCCACGTCTTCAGGTCGGCTCAATTCAGCCACACAGGATCGGGAGATAGCCAGAACCTCAGCCGAGCGGCGGTGCCTTCCCGCCCACAGGCGACGACTACGATGGTCTCTTCCCAGGTGAATCCCACGTGGTCCAATCGCACGGGGTAGAGTCCAGCAGGAACATCGTGGAGCCTGAACTCGCCATCGGGTCCCGCCAACGTGCCGAGGCCGGTGCCGCTCAGCCCTAGCGCAGTTCCCGCGAGCGCTTCCCCGGTACGTGCGCTTCTCACGCTGCCCGAGAGATTGCAGCTTGCGCGGGTCGCCTCGAAGAGAGGCTTCGCCGGCCTCAGATAGAAGTCGACATGCTTTGTGCACATCGATCCCTGCCCCCCGATGGGGAGATCGTGGTCGCACACCGCCCACACACCCTGGCGGTCAGGAAAGTAGCCGGCGAAAAAGGCCCCGACAGCAACTTGTCCGCCTCGAGGAGAGGCTGGAAGAACGTAAACGCCTGCAGAGTCCGACTTGGTTCGCTGGGAGAGCTCCGAAACCGTAATCTCGACCCCGCTCAGGGGAAGCATGGTGGAGGCGTCCACGACTCTTCCGCGAAGCTCGAACACCGTGGTCCTCGGACAGGGGTCCTGTGCATTCCCCCTGGGGCACGGGAAGACAACCATCATCAGCGTCACGACGGGGATTATCACGGCGTTCTTACCGGACACGCGCCCTCCCGTCCGATGGTCATTCTACCGCCTCCCCGGCCTCACGCCCAACCTCCACAAGAAGCTCACCATCACGTGCCGGCCCAGAGACTGCACGCGCGACTCCGTGATGCCGCTCGCCGAGTTGCTGAACGTGACGCCCTGGTTCTGCGCCAGGAGGTCGAAGCCGGTGATCCGCAGCTCGCCTCGTTTGTCGGCGACGTAGCGCGAGACGGTGGCGTTGAGCAGGCCGACATCACGGCCGGGGCCGAAGACGTCCTTGTCGTAGAGCCGGTAGTCGAACGTCGAGGTCAGCGTCCAGGCGGTATGGTAGTACCAGGTCGCCCGGGTCGAGAAGGTGCTGTTGAGGTAGCTCCGGTCGAGGCTCTCGTTCAAGGAGTAGCGGACGTCGCTCCACGAGAGATTCGCACCCGCGGACAGATCGACGACGTCCTTGGTGCGGTTCTCCAGACGGATGCTGGCCGTGTGGCTCAGCCGGCGGCTCTCGTTGCGAGCGTCGTTCAGGAGCTCGGTGGACTTCGAGTACGAGAGGCTGTAGCCGAGGTCGACCTTCGCGCCAAACCGGCGGACGGGGCGGCCGTAGCCGGCGCTCAGCCCTGCGGACCACGATCCGGCCAGGTTCACCGGGGTGATGGTCTGGACTCCCCGCGCATCCACGCTCCGGGCCTGGACGATGTCGTCCCTCGTCCAGGAGACGCGCGCCGACCCATAGAGGTTCGTGAAGCTGAACTGATCGAAGGAGCGGTAGTTGGCGCCTACGTTCTGTGAGTACTCGGGCTGGAGGTCCGGGTTGCCCACGTAGACCCTGAGCGGGTCGCTGTTGTCGGCGGAGGGCTGGAGCTGGGTGATGGAAGGCTCGCGGGTGGACGTCGAGTAGCGGAGATCCAGGGAGCGGCCGGCCTTGGGTTGGTAGCGGAAGCGCACGTCGGGCAGGACGTGGGTGTAGCCGTTCTCGATGTGCTCACCCCGGTCCACGATGTCGCCGGCCAGGGACGAGCGCTGCACCTGGAGCCCCAGGGTCATCAAGGTCTTGTCCTTGTTGCGGCTGAGGCGCGCGCCGCCCTGCAGGTAGGTGTAGGTGCGGTTGAAGCGCGCGCTGAGCTCCTGGTTCAGGACGGGTGCGCTTCCCCCCAGATCCCACGCTTCCTTGTTGTTCCGCTCATCGACCGCTCTCCGCTGGCCGAAGACCTCCAGGGCGCCGGCTGTGCCCAGCCGCTGCGTGAGCGAGATCCGCTCGGATTGGCTCAGGGTGCGCCCCCCCTGGGACTGCTTCTGGACGATCTGGTCGTAGCTGAGGTCGCCGCTCCCGGCGCCTCCGGTCGAGTCTCCCGCGACCGCTCCCGTGGTGGACGTGAGATCCGTGGACTGGTTGGGGTCGTTGAGGTTCCCGGAGATTTCCGCGACCAGGGTACGTCCCTCGTTGCCCAGGCGCTTCCGCCACGTGAGCGCGGCGCCGCCCGACAGGTTCTTGCTCTCGGATGTGCGGTCGGTGGCGGCCGTGTTGATGAGCGCGCCGTCCACGGTTCGGGTCTCCTGGTAGCCGGTGTGGCTCGCCGAAGCCGAGCTCCGGCCCAGATTGGCCCGCAGCCGGATCTCGTTGCCCTCGGATACGGCGTACTGGGCATTGACGTTGAGGCTGTGGCGCACGTTCTCGTTCCCGTCGTGGTTGGTCCCGTCCGCCAATGAGCCCACGCTCGAGCCTAGAAGCTGTTGCTGCTGAACGGTCCGATCCTGGACGTTGTTCAGGCTGCTAAGGAAGTAGCTGGCCCGGAGCCAGCGCTCCTTCCCGAAGTCGTGGCTGCCGTTCAGTCCGGCGGACCGGAAGGTCGTGAGCCCGTCGTCCCGCGTGCCGCCCAAGGCCGACCCGAAACCGCTCCCGCCCGGCGCCGAGACCCAGGAGAAGCCGGCTTGATTGACGTTGTTGATGCTGCCCGTGACGGCGAGCTGCGTGGAGGGCGAAAATCGATTGAGGTTGAGGGCCTCGTCGTATCGCATGCCGTTCTTGCTCGGAGAGGCCAGCGCGAGGCGGGCCGCGCCATCGCCTCCCAGGGAGCTGGTCACGCTGCCGAAGTGCCCGGTCTTGGCCTCCTCCTTCAGCTCCAGGTCGATCGTCCGCTGCTCGTTCCCGTCGGGGACGCCCGTGAACTCCGCCTGATCGGACTGCTTGTCGTAGACCTGAACCCGCTTCACGGCGTCTGCGGGCAAAGTGCGGGTGGCGATCTTGGGATCGCTGCCGAAGAACTCTTTGCCGTCGACGAGTACGTTGCGGACGTCCACCCCCAGTGCCTTGATGGACCCGTCGGCCGCGACATCGATGCCCGGGAGCCGCTTGAGGAGGTCCTCGACCGCCGCGTTGGGCGGCACGGGAAACGCGAGGACGTTGTAGTCCAGCGTGTCGCCCCGGTTGACGAAGGGGACGTGCTCCACGCTCACGACCAGGGAGTCCATCTGGACCGCCTGTAGCTCCAGGCGCACGCTGCCAACATCGACATCTCCGTCGGCCACCCTGAAGTCCCGGTGCAGGGTGCGGTAGCCGACCATGGTGACCTGGAGGGTATAGTCGCCTGCCGGCACTCGGCTCAGCACGAAGGTGCCATCGCCGCGGCTGAGTCCGAACTTCGTGAGGATCGAGTCCGGCAGAGCCAGCCCCACCAACATGGCGCCCTTGACCGGGGCGCCGGCGGAGTCGATGACCGTGCCGTGGACGTCCTGCTGGCTCTCGGCGCGAGTCGGGGCGAAGGCGAGTGCCGCCATGACGAGCGCGAGGAGGACGGCGCGGGAGGTGCGGGTGTGCGGCACGGCACGCTCCGCCGAATGTCGACCGGGCCGGCGATGGATCCGGCTTGCCCGTGTTGCGCGCATCTTACTCATGATCCCCACCACCCCGCCGGCGTCGCGTGGCCCGCAGCTCATCGAGCTTCTCCGCCACGATGCGCTCGTATTCGTCCCGGGACACCCGATCGCCGTCGGTGGGCGCCCGGATGGCATCCTTCTCGAGGGGGGCCAGGCTCACCTTCGTAGCGGCGAACTGGGTGTGCCCGCCGTTTACCGACACCACGAGGATCATCCCCGGCAACCCTACGTACGGGCCGGGGCCCGCCGGTACCGGGATCTCGGGGGTGAACCATGCCTCCACCGAGGTGCTGTCCCGCTCGGCCACCGCCTTCTGGACCCGGTAGCCCAGGAACTCGGCCTCGTCGCCGGTGAGCTTCCACGACCAGGAGCGTAGAGGCCCCGTGATCAAGAACTTGCGACCGAGCAGCTCCCGGGTCTCGGTCATGGTCTCGTCCTCGTAGCTCACGTAGGTCTCCAGGACCGATTCCTGATCACTCCGGGAGGTGGAGGCCCGTCGGAGCCGGGAGAGCATGAGCTCCGCGACGCGCGCTTGATCGCTCTCCGGAGTCCGCGGCTCGGCCTTTTCGGTGGAATCGGGTCTGAGCAACGCTCCCGAGCTGTCGAAGAGGAGCACCATGGGCGTCACGTCCGCCGAAGGAACGTCGACGCCCACCCGCTCCGCGAACCCGTCCGGGAGATCAAAGTCGTGGCGAATGGAACGGTTGTAGGTGATCGTGCCTTGCTGGGCACATGCCGGGGCGGGCGGCAGGAGGAGGAAGAGCGCGAGGAGAAGGGCGGCGGCCAGGATCCAGCGAGCCCTCGCGACGGAGCCCACCCCGCGTCCTCGATTCATCACCGACCCTCCCGCGCTCCGTGCCACTTGCGAGGCATCGACTGGTGCTGGTCTCGTGCGTCCAGGTGCCCAACAAGTCTGACACCGCAGCTTAACGCACTGTTGGCGGGATCGCAGCCTCACCGCGAATAACCCTCTACATCAAAGCCCGCTTTTCCCCTGGCTCGGCCTCTCTCCCAGTCGGGGATGGTCGGCGCCCAGGCCGAGCTGCCGTCGCTCGTACTCGAGGAGCCCCGCATCCAGCCGGTCCTTCAGCCCGATCACGGTGACGCTGATCGGGATCCCTCTCAGGCCGAACATGGCCCCGAGCTTCATCCACATCCGCCGCACCACCCCCGTTCGCTCCCGCAAGGCCTCCGAGTCGCGAACGATCAGGCTGACCCTTCCGCTCCATCGTCCGGCCGTGACATCCAGGACATCGGACCACCGAATGAACAGCGTGCCGCCGAACAGGGCCGTACGGTCCGTAATGCCCTCCGACGTCACGACCAGCCGCGGCCGGCGGTCGAACGCCCCCAGCACGAAGTGCACGCTCACCAGAGCGCTGAGCGGACCGAAGAGCCACGGAAGGATGGTCTGATGCGATGGGGGAACGTAGACCATCAGGCAGAAGAGCGCCGAAAAGACGCCGAGCGAGAATTCACCCACGCGGCGCCCCACGGACCCCGGTACGACGAGGTCCTCCAAGGGGCCTTCCCCGGGCTCATCCATTCCAGGCTCAGACGTCACGGAACCACACATGCCCGATCAGGAGCCCGAAGAAGAGGGTCAGGATTCCGAAGATGATCCAGCCGGCCGGGTCCCTGAACATGGGGTCGTTCGAGAAGAGGGCGTCTGGAATCGCGAAGGCCAGGAGATAGGCGCACGTGACGGCCACGCCGGTCATGTAGTCCCCGGCGCGGCCGAACCGCCGGAAGGGCTCGCGTACCGCGTAATAGGTGATGCCACCGACGGCACCGAGAGCCCCGCCGGCCAGGATCGCGATGCCGGCCGTCTCGAGTAGGACGAGACTGAATCCCTGACCGACGCCTCTGGCGAGCACGTTCAGAAGCCCCCAGCCACCGATGAACACGGCCCCGTACGCTGCGGGTCGCGCCCACTTCGGGAGCCGGTTGACCCGAGCCACGAGCCAGCGAAGTGCCTTGGCCCAGCCGGGCACGGGTGGATCCGGGAGCGGCGGCAGATGCTCTTCCGCGTACGCGTCTCTCGCTTGGCAGACCGGGCATGTCGACGCGTGCTCCCGGAGCTCTCGAACATGGGCCCGTCGGGCCTTCGTCTTCTTGGGCCGTGGCTTGGCCTGCCAGGCCCGCACCCATGCGCACTCGGGCAGGCCGCTCGCCTCGAGAGCAGCTCCACGCGCGGCGAGCGCGGCCCCCCAGGCGAGTCTCTCGGCCAGGTGCTTGGGAATCGGGACGCGGCCGCCTTCCCACGCAGCCACCTCCTTCTCCGTGACGCCCAGCTCGAGGGCCAGCTGGAGTTGGGACAGTCCCAAGCTCTGGCGTGCGTTGATGGCTTCGGCTGTGTTCATGGCCAACTCTCCTTACACGCGAACAGAGATTCCGACGCCGAAGAGCGCTGCCACGGACGGCCCCTCCCCATTCACGAACCATTGGAGGGCTCCCTCGCCACGAAGCCCCACCCGTGAGCCGACGTCGAATCGCGCTCCGGCGCTCGCGGAGACCACGGCTCCGTAGCTCGACCAACCGAGGCCTCCACCGGACGTCGGGTGCAGTCGACCCTCGTCGGGCTCGAATCGCAACCCGAGGGTGGCCATCCGGATCAGCCTACGATCACCGCACGGCAAGTTCGGGACGCCGCCGGGACAGCTAGGATCCGCACGAGAGATCACGATGAACGCCACGTGGGCGACCAGGTCGTCATTCAAGCGTTGGCCGAAGCGAAGCTCCCCGAAGGGCGAGGTGCCGCCGTCCGAGGCCCACCCACCCCCCATCACCGTGAGGGAATGCCTCCCAGGCTCCATCCCCTTCTCGACTCCTTGGCCGAGAACCGGCCTCCCGAGCGCGAGCAGCAGGCAGACGCCCTTCACAACGTGATTCGGGGAAGGCATGACGGTTCGCACAGGATAGGCGGATGCAGCGCGGCTCGGAGTGAGCGGGAGGGTATCCGCAAGATACTCCGCCGTCCTGATGCGTGCCAGACGGAGGGGGGGAGGCGCGAGCCTCTACACGGCCGCGGCCACTGCCTCCAGCTCCTCCACGCGCCTCTTGGCACGGTTGTCGAGGACGTCCTCTTTCACCGCCACGATGGCGCCGCGCACCAGGTCGCTCTGGCTCGCGTCTGCGAAGCCTGCGGCCATGAGCGCGACCTCCCGCGAGAGCGAAGCCTCGCACCTCACACGAATGCGCGCGGATCTCCTGCCTCGGGCTAGCGGCACTCTGGAAAGTCTGTCCAAGCGCCGTGCCAAGGGAGGATGAATGGCCGCGGCGTGCAGATAGTACCTGATCAGCGCGGGCGAGAACTTCTTCGGACTCACACCATATCGATCCGCAACCAAGGCGAGCACGTCCTCCAACTCACGCGGCACACGGGCCTCGAGAACCTCTTCCTTGGCCGCCTCACGCGCTTCCTTGATTCGAGGCGTCGACTGGGACGGAATCACGAGGACCTCATCGGATTCTTCGTCGACACCTACCAACACGTGCCTCACGGTCGCGCCCGAATCCAAGGTGATGTCGCGGTACCTGTAGACGACCGGGACGCGGCCACGCTCAGGAGCGAGGGCAAGACCCGTCTCGCCTTCCTGGATGATCTTCACCTCGGCCTCACTTGTGCACGCTTATGAAGGTCGCGGACTGCTCGGACGGGTCCAGGAGATATGCCTTGATGTACCACCTCTCCCCATCCACTTCCGGTCTGAACACGTGCACGGTTGTCTTGGGATCCCAGTCATGTGCGGAGCTCGAGTACTGATCCCCTCGAGTCCGCCGCAGAAGCCTTATCACCTCGGCCTCCGTCACGTCACCCACGGCCAGGAGGTTCTTCTCCCCGATGACATCTCGGGCCTCGTGCTGGAAGTCGCCTGCCTCCAAAGCGGCAATGAGGGCCTTGCGCGCGTCGCTGAGTCCCATGGAGTATGTACCACATTAGTGGTACGCTCACAAGGTGAGAAGAGTTACTCGAGAGGGTCAGGCAGCCGACCGGGGAGCCACCTCCCCACCCCATTAGAGTCAGTGTGAGACTTGCTCTTCGGAATGTCCGGACGGGACGGCGTGTCGACTAGCCCGAGTGGCTTCGGGGCCTAGAGGGATACGCTCAAGCCCCTCCCCTACCCCGTGATGCTGTACGCGTATCGGCTCTCCACCGTCTGTCCGTCCGCGAACCTCCCCAGCCGGAAGATCCGTGCATCGAAGGTCGGATCGCTCTCGCGGGTCACGAGCTCCGCGGTCATCAGCCCCACCGCCGGCCCGAGCTTGAACCCGTGGCCGCTGAAGCCGGTGCAGAGGAAGTGGCCGCTTCCGGCCGGGACCTCGTCGATCACGGGATGCCAGTCGGGGGTGATGGCGTAGAGGCCGGCGTAGCCTCGTCGGGGTGAGGCGGCTTCCATGGGCGGGCAGCGCGCCATCCAGCGCTGACCGACATCCAGGTCGAACGAGGCGTCGGAGTGCTCGGGATAGTCGTCGGGATCCACCACGTCCTCGGCCTCGGAGGGATCGATGAGGCCGACGAGCATCAGGTCGCCCGTCTCGGGACGGAAGTAGCTGGCGTGCGCGAAGTCGAGCACGACGGGGTGCGGACCCCGGTGGCCTTCGGGTCTTCCATAGACCGCAACTTGCGCGCGGCACGAGCTCACGGGCACCTCGAGCCCAGCGAGCGCGGCGACCCGCGCGCCCCACGGCCCGGCGCAGTTCACGACGAGCGGCGCGTCGAAGCGCTCCCCACCGGCATCCACGCCCTCCACCCGATCCCCCTTGAACCGGATCGCCGTCACCTCGTGACCGAGGAAGAACCGGGCCCCGAGCCGCTTGGCGGCGTCGGCGAAGCTCGTCGTGGTGCGGTGCGGATCGGCGTAGCCGCTCCGGCGCTCGTACGCGGCGGCCACCAGGTCCGCGGCGGCCACGTCGGGCACGACCTCCACGAGCTCCTCGCGCGCGAGGATGCGCGTGTCGATCCCCACGCCCTGCTGCATCGCGACATTGGCCTCGAGCCCTTCCTTGTCGGCCTCGGGCACGAGCACCACGAACCCGGTGGGCACGAACCCGCATCCGCCGCCCACCCGCTCCTCGAAGTCCTCGAACACGCCGAGCGCGTGCAGCGCCATGCGCGCCGTCGTCTCGTTCGAGTAGTGCTGGCGCACGATCGCCGAGGACCTTCCCGTGGATCCCGAGGCGAGCGCCCCCTTCTCGAGCACCGCGACCGAGAGCCCGCGCTTCGAGAGCTCGAAGGCGGTCGTGCATCCCATGATCCCGCCGCCGATGATGACGGCGTCGTAAGTGTGGCTCATGCTTCCTCGTTCGGTTCGGGTCCCGGTGGATCGGCGTGGGCAGGGTCGGGTGCGCGAGCGCAACATGGGTAGTCGGGCGGGTGCTGTCACGTCCTAGGGCCGTGGCGTGCCGCGCCGAAGGGCGGGGCCGCGCCGGGCCGGCGGGCAGGGCCGCCAGGCCGCCGGCCGCCGTACCAGGCGTTGCTCCCCCGCCCCTCGCGCTCTTCCCTTGTGCGGACGCCCCGCACGGCCCAGCATGCCTTCAACGTCCTCGCCTCGACAGGAAGGGCACCGTGAGCAGCAGCGCCGTCGATCGACCCGACTCCTGGTTCAACCACCCGCTCCGCGGCCTCGTCCTCATTCTGCTCCTCGCCGTGGTGTGGCTGCTCTGGCGACAGCACAACGCCGGCGCGCCGCCCGAGCCCGTGCGCTTCTCGGCGGTGCAGCCCGACCTGTTCGGCGGGCCGCACGCGCTCACCGTGGCGTGGGCCGACGTCGACGGGGACGGCGATCCCGACGAGTTCGTCGGCTTCCTGCGCGGAGCGAGCCGGCTCTACCGGAACAACGAGGGCGTGTTCGAGGACGAGGCCGCCCAGGTGGGGCTCGCCACCGAGCGCTCGATCCGTACCTCGTCCTGGGGTGATTACGACGGCGACGGCGATCCGGATCTCTTCCTCGGGTTCGCGGGCGGTTCGCCCGTGACCGCGCTCTATCGGAACGATGGCGTGAAGGGCTTCGTCAACGTCACCGACCAGGTCGGGCTGCGCCTGGACTCGGGCGTGACGCGCCAGGCCTCGTGGATCGACTTCGACGGCGACGGCGACCTCGACCTCTTCCTCGCGTTCCGCGACCGGGCGAACCGGATGTTCAGGAACGACGGGCCGGCCGGCTTCACGGACGTCACCGAAGCCACGGGTCTGGGCGATGCACGCCGCACGGTGGGCGCGGTCTGGTTCGACGCCGACGAGGACGGCGATCTCGACCTCTACGACGCCAACATGGACGGGGACGCCAACGGACTCTGGCTGAACGACGGAGGGGTGTTCCACGACGAGGCGGCCAAGTGGGGACTGGCCGACGGCGGACGACCGCTCGGCGTCGACAGCCTTGGCACGGTGCGGCCGTGCGTGGTCGACTTCGACAATGACGGCCATCTCGATCTGTTCACGGCGAACTACGGTCCGAACGGGCTCTTCCAGAACCTGGCCGACGGACGGCCCTGGGCGAACGTCGCCCGCGACCTCGGCCTCGCCAACGACAGCCGCTACGACACCTGCATCTGGGCCGACTTCGACAACGACCGCTGGGAGGATCTCTACGTCAACGGGACGGTGACCGGAGGCGTGAGCTATCGCGATTGGCTCATGCGGCGCGACCGGCACGGCCGCTTCCTGGACGTGACGCCCCCGAACATCGAGGCGCTCGCCGCCGACCACGGCGCCGCCTGGGTCGACTACGACCACGACGGCGACATGGACCTCTCGCTCGCGGGGGCGGGAGACGACGGGATGCATCTCCTGCTCCAGAACCTTCTCCGCCCCGAGGTCGCCTGGCACGCACTCGAGGTGTCGGTGCTCGACGCCCAGGGGCACGCCACGCGAGCAGGTTCGGAAGTGCGCGTCTACGTCGCGGGGAGGCGGCGTCTGCTCGGCACCAGGCTCGTCGACACCGGCTCGGGCTACAACAGCCAGAACGTGCTCCCCGTGCACTTCGGTCTCCCTGGTGCGCAGCCCGTGGACGTCGAGATCACCACGATCACCGGGCATGGCCGTGTGAGCGACCGGATCGAGAACGTCGACCCGGCCCAGTATCGCGGCAGCGTGCTGGAGGTGCGGGTGGGGGCGGACGGGAAGATCGTGCGGTGAGGATGAAGCGCCGTCAGAGGGGCACGGTGACATGAGTGACACGGCCGGCAAGCAGATTCGGCTCGTCGAGTACGATCCGTCCTGGCCGGCGCAGTTGATGGCCGCGGTCAGGCTGCGCTGCTGATTCTCGGGAGGTGACCATGGGTCGAAGATCCGATCGCCGTCTTTCGGAGCGCAGACTCGCCGGAGTGCTGCGGACAGCGCTGACGATTCTCTCCGCGAGCGCTGTCGTCCCTCTGGTTCCCGCACTTCTGAGCGCACAGACGACCGCACAGGATTCGGTCGCCGTCGCCGCGCGCATCGACGCCTACAAGACCGCGTGGGATACCCACGATGCCTCCGCCGTCGCCGCGTTCTTTACCGAGGATGCGGATTTCGTGATGGGCAATCAGCCGGCTTCCGTCGGGCGGCGGGCGATCCAGGAGTGGTGGCGCGACTACTTCTCGAGCCAGGAACCCGAGCGCCACCTCGGCCTGGACGTGCACTCGGTCCGGTTCGTCACGCCCGATGTCGCGGTGGTCACCCTTACGACGACCACAGGAGGCCGCGACGGCCTGGGCCGCGACCTGTTGGCGAGGAGGTTTCGAGGCACCTGGGTCCTCCATCGCCACGGGGGCGAGTGGATGATCTCGGCGATGCGGGGGTTACCGACCCGGGAGGACCGGGTCGTCCTGAACGAGTCACCCGCCACGACGGAGGAGCTCAAACCCGAGATCCGCGCGCTCGTCGACGCGTACGAAGACGCCTTCAACAGCCACGACCCATCGGCCGTCAGCGCCTATTACGCGGACGATGCGGACATCATCGTCCGTAATGGCCCGGTGACGCATGGGCGGCGAGCCATCGAGGACTGGTGGACGAGCTATTTCGCCGAAGCCAGGCCCTATCGAGCGATCCTCATCGTGAAAGACATCCGGATGGTCTCGCCCGACGTGGCCCTGGTCAACGTCGTTGCGGCGGGGGCCGCCGCGGAGGGGGCGCCTCGACCGGTGCCCGCCCGCTACGCACGTGCGACGTGGCTTCTCGCCCGAGAAGACGGCGGGTGGCACATTACCGCGCTCTGGGTCCTGCCGAGCGAGGACGATGGCATCGTGCGGGGCGGGGGAGGTTGAGACCATCAGCCGGCCCTATCCTCCCTATCCAGTCCTTCGTAAGGTCCTTGCCGGTCTCGTGGGAGCCCTCCTGGGCGGGCTCGTCGCGCTGTCCCTCGCCTTACTGTGGGGTGTCGCCGGGTGGGTGTCGTGGCTCCTCGTGCTGGCAGGCGCCGGCGCCGGTCTGGGGTTCGGTGATCGGGGAGTCGCGGCCTTGGCCCGGATCATCGGCTGGATGTAGGTGGAACACTCGGATATGAAGACAGACTCGAGCCGAATCGAAGGCATCACGATCGACTTCTACAACACCCTGATCTTCCACCGCGAAGGTCCGGGCCGCGGGCATGCGTTGATCGGGTACCTGGAGGCCCATGGGTTCGCGCACGCGCCCTGGGAGCACGGGGTGCTCTACGACGTATTCGAGGATCACGACGCCCGGTACTCGCCGGAAGGCTCTGCCGACGAGCGCCGAGCCTACTACGCGTACCTGGCGGGTCGCGTGTTCGAGAGGCTCGGCGTCCCGAGCTCCAACGGAGACGCGGCGCGCCACGCGGCGGCTCTCTGGCGAATCCTGGGTCCCGCCAGCTTCGACCTCTTTCCCGACGCGTTGCCGACGCTCGCGGCGTTGCGGGCGCAGGGTTACCCGATCGCCATCGTCTCGAACTGGCAAGCCGGGCTCCGTCACTTCTGCACGGAGCTCGGGCTCTCGAGATACGTGGACCACGTCATCGGCTCCGCCGACTTCGGCGTCGGGAAGCCGGAGCGCGCGATCTTCGACGAGGCGTGTGCCAGGCTGGGTCTGCCGCCGGAGCAGGTCGTGCACGTCGGCGACACGCTGGTGGATGACTACGAAGGGGGCCAGGCCGCCGGGCTTCAGGTGATCCTTCTGCAACGTGAGACGGAGGCCTCCGCGGATGTCGAGTCAGTCATCCACGGGCTCGACGAGCTACCGAGCATGCTGGCCGGCGCCCTATAGTTAGGTACGGTTTCCTGCCCTCCACATCTTTCCATCCGGAGGCGGACCATGCCGACCCCACCAGAGAACCCTGTCGAGGCCAATAAGGCAACCGTGCGGAAGATGCTGGCCAGCCTGAGCGAAGGCGATATCGATGGATTCGTGGCCGAGCTCTCGCATGACTACGTCCGCCACTGCCAGGCCATGCCGCCGGAGTTGCGGGAGATCCGCGGGCCCGAGGTGATGGGAGACTGGCTGGAGGACAACAAAGCGACCTTTCCGGACTATCATGAGGAGATCGAGTTCCTGGTGGGAGAGGGCGATTTCGTCGCTTGGCGCTCGAGAGGCCGGGGCACGATGAACGGGCCGATGGGGCCATTCCCCGCCACCGGGAAGACCATGGACCTGGTCATTGTCGGAATGCACCGCTTCGCGGGCGGAAAGCTGGCGGAGACCTGGGCCTCGTGGGACAACATGGCGGCGCTGGAGCAGCTCGGCCTTCTGCCGGCCATGGAAGGGACCGTGTAGGTTCGGCCGCTTCCAGCCGGCCGGCCGGACCCGTCGGACACTTCCGGCGACCGACGGCGTATAGTATAGTCGCAGTTGCCGTTGGTCTCTGATCCGGGGGGAAGCATGACCATGCGATCGGGATCCTATGCGCGGGCCGCGTTGGTCCTCGCCCTCGCCCTCGGCAGCGGCGCGTGCATGAGCGCCCTGAGGACCGCCCTCGGCCTGGCCGGTGCGGACGGCTCGCCTCCGCCCGGCTCGAGCGTCGAAGCCCCGTCCGGCGCCAAGGTCCCATCTCACGCCAAGGTTCCGTCCCGCACTGCGGCGCCCACCCCGGCCGTCGCGCCGTCTCGGCCGTCGGGGTCCAGCGCCACGTACTCGGTCGTTCCGACCGAGAGGTGGCGGCTGGCGATGGGCCGCCCGGCGCTCGGGCTCCAGGGCATGGCGAGCGGCAATCCTTGCCTCCCCACGCCGACGGGCTTGTCCGCGGTGCTCCCGATTCCCGGCGACACGCCGATGGTTCCGCTGGCGGACTACGGTCCCTTCGAGCTGTCGCTCTACGCCCGCAACATGCGTGTGGAGGGTCCGGCCGGAATCTCGAACGGCCCCGGGACGTACGCGTCCCCCGGCACGGGGTGCGGAGACATGCCGGCCATCGGCCTCCGATTGGGCATCGGGGGGCCTACCCGGCCGGTGTCCGTTCTGCGCTGAAGGCCGCCCTCACCACGTCTCCACCCTTCCCTGCGCCGTGAAGAACAGCACGCGCTCCTTCACGGGCTCGCCCGTGACGTGCGTCCAGGCGCGGGCGTAGAGATCGACCTGCCGGCGGTACGACTCCACGCGCGCGGGAAATTCCGGATCGGTCCCGACGTCGGTCTTGTAGTCGGCGATGACCCAGCCGTCGTCTTCCTGGAACGCGAGATCGACCACGCCTTCCAGCACCTGCGCGGGTGAGCGGCCGGGCTCGGCCTCCGCCCCTGGCCCCGCCTCCCCGCCCTCGTCGGACGGCGCGCCGAAGAGGTCGAGCTGTCTGCGCTCCTTCCGGCGCTGCGAGCCCCGGCGGGATCCGGCCTCGGGCGCCGCGGAAGCCCCGTCGGATGCCGCCTCGGGCGCCTCGTCACGCGCTGCCTCAGCGGCCGTCTCGGGCTGGCTCGGCACGTCGAGGCCGGCAAACGGAACCTCCACCAGCATCCGGCGCGCGTGGTTCGCCCGCTGCCACAGCTCGGAGGCGCGCACGTCGGCCACCAGCGTCATCAGCTCATCCAACTCGGTCGGCTCGCCGTGCGGGTCGAGTGGCCGACCGTGCTCGACCAGGAGGTCTCGGCACGTCGCGCGCAGGCGCTCCTCGCTCCGGGCGCCCGCCGCCGCGGCCAGCGCCCCGTGCACGGCGCTTCCCCAGGCATAGCCACGCAGCACCGGGCCGTCGCCGTCGGACGATGCCTTGCCCGACGGGTGCTCGGCGGAAGCTCCAGCGCCCTTCGCGAGCCGCGTCACCGACACGTGGCGATAGGTGGGCTCGGCCATCGTCGCGAGGCGCTCGTGCGCCTCGGCCGTCCGGCGGGCCGCCTCGTCCGGCGTCAGCTCGAGCTCCTCCCTCGGCTCGGGCTCGACGATTTCGAGCTCCAGCTTCCGCCCGTGCTTGTCGAGCCACGGACCGAGGGCGGCCCACGCCGACACGTCGGGCTTCTCGGTCCAGCGCGCCACGACCAGTTCGTCGCGGGCGCGCGTGGCGGCCACGTAGAGGAGGCGGACCTGCTCGGCGCCGTCGAATCGGCGCTCCGCCTCGGCCTTCTCGTCCCACCCTCGGGGACGCGCCAGGATCCGGTCGTTCCCGAAGCTGTTCTCACGCGCCTCGGTCACCCGCAGGTAGCCGAGCGCGGTGCCGTCGGCCCGCCGCTCGGTGTGCTCGGCGGGATCGTGGCTCACGGGCTTCGAGGGATCCGCGAGGACCACGACCGGCGCCTCGAGCCCTTTCGCCTGGTGCAGGTTCATGAGCCGTACGACGTCGGGGCGGCCGGGCTCGAGCGGAGCCTCCGCTTCCTTGACCTCGAGCGCTTCGGCAAGCGCGGCGAGCGCGCCGGGGAGTGAGGCGTCTCCCGCGAGCGCCGAGGCTCGCACCGAGTCCATCGCGTAGGCGAACGCGCCCGCGCGGATGGAGCCCAGGTCGCCCGCCGCGGCGAACGGGAGGAGGCCCAGCTCGGAGGCCGCGCGGCCCACGAACACGTCGGCCGGCTCGGTGCTGGCCGAGCGCCACCAGCCGCGCAGCTCTCGCAGCGCCCGCACGACCTCGGCGTTTCCGCGCTCTCCCGGGCGAATCACGTCGAACGAGCCGCCGTCCATGCGGTGCGAGACGAGCTTCTCCAGATCGAACCCGAAGAAGAGCCCCACGAGCACGGCCACCACCTTCACGGGGTCGGTCGGGTCGATCATGCAGCGGAGAAGCGTCATCAGCTCGGCCAGCTCGAGCTCGACGCTGATCTCCGCCCCGGTCACCTGCACGGGCACGCTCCTCGCCTCGAGGGCCCGCGCGTACACGGCGAGGAGGGCACGCTGCCGCGTGAGGATCATGAAGTCGCCGGGGCCGCGCTCGCCCGCGTCGATGCGGGCGCGGATCCAGCTCGCCAGCCGTTCGGCGTCGTCGGCCGCGACGGCCCCCTTGGCCGACCGCTCGGGCCGCACCTCGTACCAGAACACGCCCTCCGCGGGCACCGGAGTGGCCGCGGGCCTCGTCCGCAGCGCCTCGAAGCGCGCCTGCTCCTCTGTGGGCTCCGACGGGAAGAACTCCGACGCGGCGAAGACGTCGTTGACCAGATCGCCGATCGGCGGACGCGACCGGAAGTTCGTGGTCAGCTCCACGACGTCGCCCACCTCGGCCAGGCGTCGCTTCACGAACTCGTAGAGCTGGATGTCCGCGCGTCGGAACCGGTAGATGCTCTGCTTCGGATCGCCGACCACGAAGAGCGCGCCGGGGCGCGGAACGGCCGTGCGCCAGTCGGCGGAAGGTGGCGCCGTGTCGTCGGCGCCCGCCGCCGGCTCGCCCCCCTCGGCTTCACCCGGCTCCGACGCCAGCAGCATGATCACCTCGGCCTGCAGCGGATCGGTGTCCTGGAACTCGTCGACCAGGAGGTGCCGGTAGCGCCGCCCCAGCCTCCGGCGGGCCTCGGGACGGCGCACCAGGAGCCGGGCGGACAGCCAGAGCAGGTCCTGGAAGTCGAGTAGCCCCCGCCGGCGACGGTGCTCGGCGAACGCATCGGCCGCGTGCCGCACCAGGCGGATGGCCAGCGCGTACCGGTGCGCGTACCACCGGTCGAGGAGGTGGGCCACCGTCGCCTGCGGACCCACGGCGAACGCGTCCACGCGATCGCGGAGGCTCTTGGCCATGCCTCCGTCCTTCCATCGGTTCAGGGTGATGTCGTGGCCGCGCGGTCCCGGTTTGTGGAGGAGCGCCAGCGCCTCGAAGAAGTCGGCGGGCTCGCGCCATCCCGTGACCTCGCGGGTGAACGCCGCCGTGCGGAGCTTCTTCTGCAGCGAGTCCCACCCCCGGTCGGGCTCGTGCTCGGGCATGAGCTCGAGGCCCCGGTCGACGAGCCGCTCGAGCTCGGTCCGCGCGGCCTCGATCTGCGAGGCCGACGGCAGCTCCTCGTCGGTCGTCGGATACGTGACGTCGGGGTTCTCCACCAGCTTGTCGAAAAGGCCGAAGAGCTGCCCCGGCCGCAGGCCCGCCGCGCTCAGATCCTCGAGGATCGGATCGCGATCGCGCACGAGGCGCTCCAGATACGACTCCCAGAACTGTCGCAACAGCTGGCGGCGGCGTTCGACCGGCAGCTCCTCGAACGCGGGATCGAGGCCCACCTCGAGCGGGTGCTCGCGCAGCAGGCGGGCGCAGAACGCGTGGATCGTGCCGATGAACGTGCGGTCGATGTTCTCGAGCGCCGAGCGGAGGCGCGCGAGAACGAAATCGGAGCCGCTGGCCCCGTCGGCGGAGCCACCTGCCGTCTCCGAGATCCTCCGCTCCAGCCGCGCCTGAAACCGCTCCCGTAGCTCGCCGGCCGCCTTGCGCGTGAACGTGACCGCCGCGATGCGCTCGACCGTCGCGGTGCCCGACTCCACCAGCGCGACCATCCGGTTGACCAGCTCGGTCGTCTTGCCCGAGCCGGCCCCGGCCTCGACCAGGAGGTTGGTCTGGAGATCCTCGCGGATGCGGCGGCGGGCCTCCTCGTCGGCGAGCGGTAGGGGGATGACGGTCGTGCTCATGCCGTCACGTCGCCCGCACCGCGGCGGCGCCCACGGTCGTCACGTCGACTTCGTCCCGTTCGGGTGTCGCAGCGGTCTCCGGCATGCGCGTCCGTCGCCCGGCCTCCCTACCAGACGACCCCGTAATCGTCTCCGTAGTTGGAGGACGCGCCCCAGAAGCTCCCGTGCTTCCAGTCGAACCAGATCGCGTTGATCGGGCCCGACGTGCGGTCGGCGAACGTGAGGGTGTAGCCCATCGAGCGGAGCTTCGAGCGCACCCACGGCGGCACGTCACTCCTCAGGAGCATCCGCCCCGGGCTGATCGCGTGGTCGCCGAACGAGCTCCTCATCTGGAAGGAGTTCATGTTCGCGGCCTCGGCCGCCTCCTGGGGGTTCATCCCGAAGTCGACCATGTTCAGGAAGAACTGGAGCAGGTTCTGGTCCTGGCTGTCACCACCCTGCACCGCCATGGCCATCAGGACCTTGCCGTCCTTCATGGCGATCGTGGGCGTGAGCGTGGCCCGCGGCCGCTTGCCCGGCTCGATGACGTTGTAGGGCCCGTCCACCGAGTCGACCACGAACGACTGCGCCCGCTCGCTCATGCCGACGCCCGTGCGACCCGCGATGACCGCCGGGATCCATCCGCCCGAGGGCGTGACCGAGACGACCCAGCCGAGCGTGTCGGCGGCCTCGATCGAGGTCGTGCCGTCATAGAACTCCTGCTCGAAGTGACGGAGCGCGACCGGGTCCGACTCGCCGACGTTCTTCGCGTGGCCGCCCCACTGCGCGAGCAGCTTCGGGAACGGGTTCACTCCGCCCTGATACGGATACGGATCTCCCGGCGCCGCGTGGGGGTCGTTGTGGTCCGGGTCGATCAGCTTGGCGCGATCCTTCGCGTACGCCTTGGAGAGGAGGCCCTCGATCGGCTCCTTCGGCGGGAAGTACGGATCGCCGTAATAGAAGTCGCGGTCGGCGTAGGCCAGGTTCATCGCCTGGTAGAGCGTGTGCAGGTATCGGGCGCTGTTGTAGCCCATCGACTTGAGGTCGAAGTTCTCGAGGATGTTGAGCGTCTGCAGCATCACGGGACCCTGCACCCAGTGCGTGAGCTTGTAGACCTCGATCCCCTTGTAGCTCGTCTCGACCGGCTCCTCGATGTGGACCTTCCAGCTCGCCAGGTCCTGCATCGTCACGCGCGAGCCCTGCTCGTCCGCGCCGCGCACGTACTCGCGCGCGATGTCGCCCTTGTAGAAGCGGTCGTAGGCGGCGTAGATCGCCTCCTTCCGGCTCTTGCCGGCCTTGAGCGCCGCGGCCTCGGCGTCGACGAGCTTGTGCAGCGTCGCGGCCAGGTCCTTCTGCACCAGGATCTGGCCCTCCTCGGGCGGCTGATCGCCGTTCGGGAAGAAGACGGCCCGCGAGTAGGGCCACTTCTTCAGCGAGTCCTGGTACATGCGGATGCTCCGCACCGCGTCGCCCTCGAGCGGATAGCCGTTCTCGGCCATCTCGATCGCCGGCGCGAGCACGTCGGACAGGTGCATGGTGCCGTACTCGGCGAGCATGGTCATGAGCCCGCCGGGAGTGCCCGGCGTGACCATCGCGTCCACACCGTACTCGGGCGGATAACGCATCCCCTTCTTGCGGAAGTACTCCGCGGTCGCGCCGGTGGGCGCCACGCCGAGCGCGTTGATCCCGATGACCTTCTTCGTGTTCGGGTTGTAGATGAGCGCCTGCGTCTCGCCGCCCCAGGAGAGCACGTCCCACATGGTGGAGACGGCGGCGAGCATGGCGGTGGCGGCGTCGACGGCGTTGCCCCCCTTCTGGAACATCATCGCGCCCACGGTGGCGGCCATCGGCTTGCCGGTGATGGCCACCCAGTGCTTGGCGTGCAGCACCGGCTTCTCGGTGCGCTGGGCGGCGACCGGGGCGGTCGCCAGGGAGAGCGCGAAGGCGAGGATCAGGAACGTTTTCGGCATGATATTCGACGCACGGCGCATGGAGATCTCCTGGGTTGATGCCGGGGCCAAACTAGCGTGACGCCCCGAGACCGGCCAACGTTGGGGCGTTCCCGAGTCGGACCCGGCGCCCGTTCGAGCGCCGCCCGCCCCGCCACGCATCCCGCCACCCCCTAGCCGATGCTCCCTGCCGCCACCGGAGGTGACGCCCGTTCGGTGATCCACGTGTTTCCTCCCGCCGCGCCCGATCCGATGCTCTCCCTCGCATCGCGGGCCGCGATCGGTGGAGCATGCACCTGACCGTCCGCCCCTGCAGGGGACGTCGCGACTGGATCCTGTTCGAGCGCGTGCCCGAGCTCCTGCACGGCGGGAGGGCTCCGTTCATCCCGCCCTTTCCCGGAAGCGTGTCCGGGCTTCGCAAGCCCGGCCATCCGTTCCACCGCCACGGCGAGATGTTCCCGTTCCTCGCGTTCCACGACGAAGAGGTGGTCGGCCGCGTGGCCGGCATCGTCAACCGGACGCACAACCGGTTCCACGGTGACACGATCCGCTTCGTGGGATTCTACGAGGCGATCGACGACGACGAGGTGGCGTCGGCGCTCTTCGAGGCGGCCGAAGGCTCCGTCGCCCATCCAGGCTGCGACGTGCTGCGCGGTCCGTTCAGCCCCACACAGAACGACGCGTGCGGTGTGCTCGTCGACGGATTCGAGCACCCGCCGAGCCTCATGATGCCTTGGAACCCGCCTTACTACGAGCGCCACTTCGAGGCGAACGGATGGGCGCCGGCCCGCGACCTCTACGCCTATGCGTTCACGCCCGACGCGTCCACGATGGAGCGGAGCGCGCGCATCGCCGAGCGGACCCGGAAGAAGTCGGACATCGTCATCCGCCGCGGGGAGCGGAAGCACTTCCTGCGTGAGCTGCGCATCGTACATCGCCTCTTCAACGAGACGCTCGCGGACGAGTGGAACTTCATGCCGCTGGCCGCGGAGGATCTGGAGTACGCCGCGCGCGACCTGGGCCGGATCCTCGACCCCGGCCTCGTGCTGTTCGCGGAGCACGAGGGGCGGCCCGTGGGCTTCTGCTTCTCCGTGCCGAACGCGAACGAGCTCATGGAGCGCGCGAAGGGCACTCGGGGACTCCGGCGCTTATGGACGCTGGCGCGCCACGCGCGGCGCCCGTTCCGCTCGTTCCGCCTTGCGATGCTCGGCGTG
This sequence comes from uncultured Gemmatimonadaceae bacterium, assembly GCA_964630935.1. GTDB lineage: Bacteria > Gemmatimonadota > Gemmatimonadetes > Longimicrobiales > Gaopeijiaceae > SZUA-318. The sequence continues at coordinate 25,665 of CAZVYM010000028.1, forward strand.
CTGCCTGAGTATCGCAACAAGGGCATCTCGCCCTCGTTCTTCGCCGAGACGTTTCGGCACATGAAGAAGCACTACGACTTCGCCGAAGTCTCGTGGGTGCAGGACATCAACGAACAGATCCACAAGGCCGCCGCGTTCGTGGGCTCTCGCCGCTACAAGACCTACCGGGTCTACGAGAAGCGGCGGGGGAGCCGTCCGGGCGGTGCCGGAGGGCACGCGGCCGGCACCGCTGGAAATGAGCTCGGCGCCGCGGGGGACGCGGCCGGCGCGGGAGGGCGCGTCGCCGGCGCTGGAGACCCCCTGGCCGACGCGCCCGCAGGAGGCTGACCGTCAGATGTGGGTCTCCAAGCGGCTCGATCTGACCTGGCGGGATCTGGCCGCGGCGTTCGGCCGTTGCCTTCGCCCCGGAAACGCGAAGCCGGCGGCGGCCGAGGTCGAAGCGCTCTGGAGCGCGCGCGGCGACGCGCTCGCCTGCCTCTCGGTGCGAAGCGCGTTCGACCTCTACCTGAGGGCTCGTCGCCTGCCGCCGGGAAGCGAGGTCGTGTTCTCGGCGATGACGGTCGCGGACATGCCGCGGATCGCGATGAGGCACGGACTCGTGCCGGTGCCGTGCGACCTCGATCCGGAGACGGGGGCACCGACCGTGGCCACCCTGGAGCGCGCCTGCACCGAACAGACACGCGCGGTCGTGCTCGCCCATCTCTTCGGCGCCCGCATGGAGCTCGACGAGTTGATCGGGTTCGCCCACGAACGTGGGCTCCAGGTGATCGAGGACTGCGCCGAGGCCTACGCCGGCCGGAGCTATACGGGCCATCCCGGCTCCGACGTCGCGCTCTTCAGCTTCGGGCCCATCAAGCACGCCACCGCGCTCGGCGGGGCGCTGGCTCGCGTCCGCGACGAGCGCACGCTCACGCGCATGCGCAAGCTCCACCGACGATGGCCCAAGCAGCCCGTGCCGATCTACGCCCTGCGCGTGCTCAAGTATGCTCTCTTCCACGCGCTCTCCATGCGGGTACCCTATACGCTGATCTCCGCATTCTTCAGCGTCCTGCACGTGGATCTCGACCGCCTGACGAACCGGCTGACGCGCGGGTTCGGCAGCCGGAAGTTCTTCCACCGCATCCGCCGGCGCCCCTGCGAGCCGCTCCTGCGCACGATGCAGCGCAGACTTCGCCAGGACGTCGATCGGCTGGAGCGCCAGCAGGGACGAGGACGCGCGCTCGTCGCCGAGGCCGGGCTCGGCTCCGTGTGCCCGGGATGGCGGAGCGCGGCCCACACGTTCTGGCTCCTCCCGGTGCTCGCCGATGATCCGGACGCGCTGGCGCGAGCCCTCCGGCGCAGGGGCTTCGCGTCGACACGCGGACGGGCGTTCACCGTCGTCGGATCGGACGAGGACCCGCCACGCCGCGCCCCGGGGGCGGAGCGGATCCACCGGCTCGCGGTCTACGTCCCGTTCTATCCCGCGATGTCGGATGCGGTGGTCGGTCGGCTGGCCGGAGTGCTGGCGTCGGCCCTGACGAACCGGAGCGCCACCCAGGCCGAGACCCCACCCACGCACCCCCCGACCAACACGTCCACGCCGTAGTGGAAGCCGCCGTAGACGGCTCCGAAGGCGAGCGCCACGGTCACCAGGCTCACCACGACGCCGAAGCGACGCTGATAGACGAGCGCGAGGATCGACTGTGCGGTCATGATGCCCACGTGCGAGCTGGGGAACGCCGAGCCCCGCGACGAGCCCTGCTCGAGCACGGCGAGCGTCAGCCGACGCACGGGCCCGTCGGGCACGCCTTCGGGTGGTCCGAAGTAGCGCGGTCCCTGGACCGGGAAGTAGACGAACACCAGATAGCAGGCGAGCGCGGCGAGCATGAGGCCGAAGACCGTCGTGCGGAACGCCTCCTTCTCTCGGCGAACCAGGAGGAGGAGCGGCGGTACGAAGATCAGCGGATACAGCATCAGGTAGGCTACGTGCAGCGGCTCGCTCAGCCACACCCACGGGAGCGCCCCGGCCAGCTCGCGTGCGGGCTCGCCACCGAAGAGCGCGCGCTCCCAGCCCACGACCACCGGATCGTGGTAGCCGGCCGCGAGCGCCTGGTTGAGAAGCGGAAGCTCCCAGTAGAGGAAGGGGATCGCCACGAGCGGCAGGCAGAGGCCGAGCCAGCCCTCGCCCGCCGGGCGCGCGGCCAGGACGAGGAGCAGGACGGTCACGGCGAGGTGGGCGAGCGCGAGCGCGAGGCCGGCCCCGGAACGCGCGGCGCCCGCGAGGGCGGCCGGCAGCGCCGCGAGCAGGTAGAGGCCCGTGAGGCCGACGGGCGTGGTGAGGATCCCTTTCAGTCTTTCCTCCGGTTCGATTCCGAGGACACGCGAAGCTACGGCGCGCCCGTACGGGTTTCCACCGTTGCGCCCTTTCGCGACGCGCCGCGAGCTTGGAGACCATGAAGATCGCCTTGGTCTCCGACTGGTTCCTGCCCCGCCTGGGCGGAATCGAGCTGCACCTGCGCAACCTCGCGTTGCGCCTGGCCGGGCGTGGCCACGACGTGCGGGTCGTGACGGCGGAGCCGGGTCCGGCCGAGGTCGACGGCATCGCGGTGGAGCGCCTCGGCGTGCCGAGGATCCCGGGCGCGCGGGTAGCGTTTCCGCCTCCGCTCGTCCGGCGCATGCGCGAGGCGCTGCTGGGTGGCACCTACGACCTCCTGCACGTGCACGTGAGCATCGGCTCGCCAGCCGCCTGGACGGCCGGCTGGCTCGGAGACGCGTTGGGCGTGCCGACGCTCGGTACGTTCCACTCGGTCCTGGGCGGCTGGCGCCGCGCGTACCGTGCGGCCGATCCGATCCTCCGCTGGAGGGCCTGGCGCGCCGGGTACTCGGCCGTCAGCGAGGAAGTCGCGCGCGACCTGCGCCGCATCCTGCCGGACCGATCCGTCGAGATCCTGCCGAACGGGATCGATACCGGGGCCTGGGCGGTGGAGCGGAGCGCCGCCCGCCCTGGGCGGCTCCGCCTGGTCACGGTCTCCAGGCTGCAGCGGCGCAAGCGGCTCGAGGCGCTCGTGGAGATCCTCGCGCGGGTGCGGGCCCGCGCCTGGCCGGGCTGCGACGTGACGCTCGCCGTGCTGGGTGACGGCCCCTCGCGGACCGCGCTCGAGCGCCGCGTCCGGGCGCTGGGGCTGGGCGAGAGCGTCGAGATCCTCGGCGCGGGCTCCGAGGACGACGTCCGCACGCTCCTCGCCCGCGGCGACGTCTTCGTGAGCCCGGCCCGCCTGGAGTCGTTCGGCCTCGCCGCCCTGGAAGCGCGCCTCGCCGGCCTGCCGGTCGTGGCGCGCGTGGAGGGGGGCGTGAGCGGCTTCATCCGTGACGGTCACGACGGCTTCCTGGTCGACTCCGACGACGCGATGGCGGACCGGCTCACCACGCTCGCGCTCGAGCCCATGAGGCTGGGCCGGCTCCGGGAGGCGGCGGCACGGACCGAGGGGCTCGACGGCTTCGACTGGGAACGGGTGCTCGACCGACACGAAGCGCTCTACCAGTCGACCGTGGAGGGTCGAGCGGCGATGGGGACTCGGTGAGCGGGCGGAGGCCCGTCGGGGCGGACGGGCACCGGACGGCGGCGGCACAGCCGGCCGAAGTGGCTGCGCACCGCGCAAGGCCGCCGGAGCCCCACCGCACCGGAGGCCCCGTCCCTCCCCTCGTCCACCATACCTGGAAGGACGCGGACGTTCCCGACCGGTTTCGCGCGCCCTGGGCCTCCTGGCGAGAGCACCATCCGTCGTGGGAGTTCCACTTCTGGACGGACGACGAGCTCGCCGAGCTCGTGCGCGCGGAGTATCCGCACATCTGGCCACTCTACCTTCGCTACCCCCACCCGATCCAGCGCGTCGATGCCGCGCGCTACATGTTCCTGCACCGGTTCGGCGGCCTGTACGCGGATCTGGACGTGGAGTGTCTGCACCCGTTCGACGCCTTGAGGGCGCACGCCGTGACGCTCCCGGCCACCGCGCCCGTGGGCTACTCGAACGACCTCATGCTCGCGGCGCCGGGCCACCCGTTCTTCTCGTTCCTCCTGGAGCGCCTCGAGCCGGCCTTCGAGCGATGGGGCCGTCCCTGGGTCCCTCGCCACTTCCAGGTGCTCCGCTCGACCGGCTCGCTCTTTCTGACCGCGGGCCTGAGGGCGTGGCCCGACCGCCGGGAGATCCACGTCCTCGAGCCCGAGCGCTACCGCTCTCAGGATCGTGAGCGCGCCTGGGTCTACCACCACCCGGGTGACACGTGGACGGGCTGGGACTCGAAGCTCCTCGGCGCCGTGCACCGTTCGTGGGAGCGCGTGCGGGACGGCTGGAAGGGGCGCCTTCCCTGGATCGTGGGCTGGGCGCTTCTCACCGCGTTCGTGGTGCTCGCGCTCCCGGCGGACCGGTGGGGCGAGCTGGCATCCGCCCTGGCCGTCGCGCGTCCGGCCTGGCTCGCGTTGGCGGTCGGGCTCAACCTGGTCGCGCTTCCGGTCCAGGCGGCCATGTGGAGGTCGTTCCTGCCGAGGGGGGTGCGCGTGTCCTGGCCCCGCATGCTCGAGGTGTCCGGCGTCCTGGCCTCGGTGGCCAACAGCGTGCCGGTGTTCATGGGCGGGCACGCTTCGGCCGCCCACGTGCTCGCCACCCGCGGCGGCACGGGTCACCCCGTCGCGTTCTCCGTGGTGGCGCTCGACCAGTTCGCGGAGGGCCTGGCCAAGATCGCCCTGCTCGTCGTCGTGGCCACGTGGGCGCCGCTCCCCGGGTCGCTGCGCATCGCCACGTGGGCGCTGGTCGGCCTGGTGGCGGCGCTCGGCGTGGTCCTCGTGACCGCCGAGCGGGTGGCGAGCAAGCGCATGGAGGCGCCCGCCGCGGAGCCGCCCTCGGGCGTCCGCGGCTTCGTGCTGGCGTGGGCCCGCGGCCTGCACGCGCTTCGCTCCCCGATGGCGCTCGCCCGTGGGATCACGGCCTGCTTCGCGCGCAAGGCGCTCGAGACGCTCGCCGTGTGGGCCGTCATGCGCGCCATGGCGCCCGGCCTTCCCCTCTGGTCCGTCCCGCTCGCCATGGCCGCCCCGAGCATCGCGACCATGGTGGCCGTGAGCCCGGCCAACCTGGGCGTCTACGAGGCGGCGGCGTACGGCGCGTGGACGCTCGCGGGCGCCGCGCCCGAGAAGGCGCTCATGCTCGCCGTGGTGCAGCACATGGTGTTCCTGGCGCCGATGCTCGCGGGCGGGTGGACGCTCTCGACCCTGAGCGTGCTCACCTCCCGAGCCGCCGGCCGCAGCCGACCCTGAGGGCGGGTCGGCGCTCGCGCCGCCGGAGCTCTCCGACTCCGACCCCGCTCACTCCTCGGGTGGAATCAGGCTCCCGGGGTTGAGCAGGCCGTCCGGATCGAGCTCCCGCTTCACGGCCCTCAGCGTGCGCACGCCCGTGGTCGACAGCTCTTCTTCGATCCAGGCCTGGTGCTCACGGCCGACCGCATGGTGGTGCGAGAGCGCGCCCCCGCAGAAGAGGATCGCCTCGGTCACGGCTTCCTTGATGGCGCCGTAACGGTCCATGAGCACGGACGGCTCGAGCGAGTCGACGGGCGACGCCGCGAACGTGTAGTAGAGGCACGCCCCCGTCTCGTAGAGATGCGAGACGTGGCTTCCCACGTAGCCGGGCCTTCCCGTGACGAGCTCGATCGTCTTCTCGAAGACGCGCGTCACGTGCTCGTAGAGCGGCCACAGCTCCGACCAAACCGCCGCCGTGTCGAACGAGTCGGCGATGACGCCGTAGTCCATCATGAAGTCGCGCAGGTACGGCACGTCGTAGCGCGACTTCTTCCACGCCTCGCCCGGGCCCGTCCCGAGATCGAACCCGCGATGCGCCTGAAGGATGCGCCGTACCACCTTGCGCTGGTGGAGCGCCGGCTCCTTCGGGCCCTCGAACGCCACCACCAGGGCGGCGGGCCGCTCGTAGCCGTGGCGCTTGAACCAGCGCTTCACGGGAGCCTCGAGCTTGCGCCGCAGGCCGGTCTCGGGCGGCTTGGCGGCGAAGATCATCTCGGTCTCGCTCTCGTCGCTCAGGCGGGCCATGCTCGGCATCGCGCCTCTGCGCACGCACTCCCGCAGCGCCTCGAGACCCTCACGGAAGCTCGGGAAGAGCACCATGCGGTACTCCTCGTGCTCGGGCAGCGGGTGCACGCGCATGGTGGCCCGCGTGATCACCCCCAGCACGCCCTCGGAGCCGACGAGCATCCGGTTCAGGTCGGGGCCGTTCGAGGCCGCCGGGAGCGGCTTCGTGACGAGCGTGCCGGTCGGCGTCACGACCCTCAGCGCCACGACCATGTCCTCGATCTTGCCGTACCGGTTGGAGTGCGTGCCCGCCGAGCGCGTGGCGATCCAGCCGCCGAGCGTGGAATAGAGGAACGAGTCCGGGTGATGGCCCAGCGAGAAGCCGCGCGCGTTCAGCGCCTCCTCGATCTGGGGCCCGAACATCCCCGGCTCCAGCTCCGCGGTCATCGCCTCCTCGTCGAGCGAGATCAGGCGGTTCATGTGCCGCAGATCGAGGGTGACGACGGGGCGTCGCACGCCGGCATCGGGCTCGAGGGAGCCCACGACGTTCGTGCCTCCTCCGAACGGGATGAGGCAGGCTCCGTGCTCCACGCACAGCGCGATGATCCGCTCGACGTCCTCGTGGCTCGCCGGGTAGGCGACGAGGTCGGGCGCACGCTCCACCAGCCCGGAGCGCAGCCGAACCAGATCGCGGTAGCTGCGCCCGAACGCGTGGGTCAGCCGGTCGTCTTCGTCGGTGCGCAGGCGCTCGCCCAACAGCTCGGACAGCGCTCGCTCCAGCGCCGGCGCGCAGCGCCGTTCGGGCAGCCGGATGTCGGAGCGGGCGACGCGGGGCGTGAGCGTCTTCGCGATGGAGAGTCCCTTGCTTTCGATGAACGCCTCGAAGTCCGGGCGCCCCGACATGTCGAAGACGACGCCCGCCGGGCCCCAACCCCACCACTTATGCCGGAATGGATCGTCGCTCATCATAGTCGTCTTCGGCGGCCGGACCCGCCCGCGGCCGCTTCAGCCGCAGCAGCCCCGGGATGTGCCGCGCCTGGAGGTAGTCCCTCCAGTCGATGCGCGTCACGTCGAAAGAGAACCGCTCGCGGTCCTCGGCGCTCAGACCCTCGAGGAGCGCCCGCGTGTTGGCCGTGACGAAGCGCGGGCTCGTGGTCGTGTAGCACGCGTACAGGTCGGCGAGGCCTTCGGCCTTCTTCACCATCCGCTGCAGGAGGGCCGCCCGCTGTGCGCGTCGCCGCCGGCCGAGCGCGGTGAGGCCCAGGCGGCTCGCCTCGAGGAGCCACCGGCGCATCCGAAGCTCGGCCCGGAACCGCCATTCGGGCACCCAACGGCCCATCGTGCCGGGCGGGCTCAGGTCACCGGGGCGCTCGCGCGCCAGCTCGGTCAGCGTCTCGTGCGCCCAGACGGTCAGCTCTCCGAGCCGCACGGGGTTCGACTCCCCGCTCGCGACCTGGTAGACCCTCACGAAGTCCGGATCTCCGGCGGGCGGCACCGCCGCCATCACGGCGTGCGTCGCCATGTCGCACGGAATCAGGTCCAGCACCGTGTCGACCGAGCCGACGAACCGCACCAGCGTGCCCTTGGCGTACTCCATGATGATCGGGTCCGCCATGCGGATCCCGTCGATCCATCCGGGGACCGGCTCCTCATAGGTGCTCTCGATGATCGAAGGCCGCACGATCGCGAGCGGAACGCGGCCGCGGTCGCGCGCCAGAAGCTGCTCGCCGAGCGCCTTGCTGAGCTGGTAGACGTCGTGCCAGCCCAGCTCGCGCGCCCGCTCCATGCCGAGCTCGGCCGCGGCACGGTCCCCGATGTCCGGAGCGCCCGGAGGCGCGCCGCGGCGCACGCGTGCGCATCGCTCCAGGCTCTCGCGGATCTCGACGTCCAGGTCGAACGCGGCCGGCCCCCCCGCCTCAAACGATGGGATGGAGTGGCCCGCCGGGATGATCTCCTCGTGCACCAGTCCCTTCATCGGCGCGCCGACGTAGCAGGTCGACACGTGCACGAACGGCACGTCGCCCGCGTCCTTCGCCAGCTGGAGGATGCGGCCCGCGCCGAGCGTGTTGGTCTGGATCGCCCGGTCCAGCGGCTCCAGGAAGGAGCACGCGGCCGCCGAGTTGACGATCAGGCCGAGGCGCTCGGCGAGCTCCGCGTACGCGTCCTCCGTCAGGCCGAGGCGCTCGGCGCCCAGGTCCCCCGTGACCACCGCGACCTTCGAGCGCACGAAGTCCTCGAACCCCTCTCCGTGCAGGGCGCGGAGCGCGTCGAAGAGCGGCGAGGAGAAGACGCTCGACCATACGCGCTCGACCGGCTCCACCCCGCGACGCGGGCGCACCAGGAGGTGGATGCGCTCCACATCCGGCACGGCACGCAAGACGCGCTCGAGCACGGATTTCGCGAGGAGGCCCGTCACTCCCGTGAGGAGGACGTGCTCACCCTCGAAGCGGCGAACGATGGACGGGTCGGGTGTCACGAGCCAGACTAAGAGGATCTCGAAAGAAGAGAAGGACGGTCCCAATGTACCCCCGGCCGGGAAAGACCCCAAGCGCATGGACTCCGAGCCATCACCTCGCAAGACCCTGGCGGTCTTCGACTTCGACGGTACGCTGACCGTCCGGGACACCAGCCTCTCCTTCCTCGCGTTCGTCGCTGGACGTACGCGCGTCTTCACGGCGCTCGCGCTCCGGGGGCCCCTCTACTGGCTGGACATGGCCCACGCGGTGGGGATGGAGCGAAAGGGCCGACCGGGCGCTTTGGGAAGCGTGTGGGGCCGGTGGGGCACGCTGGTTCATCGCCGCATGATCCGGGCGCTGCTACGGGGACGCGACCGCACGGAGCTCGAAGTGCTCGGCCGTGGGTTCGCGGCGGAGCTGACGCAGACGGACGTGTCGCGCGAAGGGCTGGCTCAGGTCGCGTGGCACCGGGCCCAAGGCCACGAATGCGTCCTGGTCACGGCCTCCCTGGCCGCGTACATGGAGCCCTGGGCCGCCTCGGCCGGCTTCGATCGCGTCCTCGCGACCCGGCTCGCGTTCGACCAGCGGGGGCGGGCCACCGGCGAGTTCGAGGGAGAGCCGTGCTGGGGTACGGCCAAGCTGCGCCGCCTGCGGGCGGCGGTCGGGCCGCTGGACGGTCGCACGATCGTGGCCTACGGCGACGGTCCCGGCGACCGGGCGCTCCTGGAGCGGGCGGACCACGCGGTCGTCGTCCGGGGACCGCAGTCGTGGGGACGGCTCGGGGCCGAGGTGAGGCGCGCGCTGGAATCCGCCTGAGCGGATCGGGTCGCCTTCGTCAGAAAGGGCCGTCCGGACCCTCCGTCCCGGCGACGCGTCGTCCGTCGCCGCCACGGCGGCAGCACCTCCGTCGACCTCCCCCTATTCCGCTCATCGATCCACCGAAGAGCGTTTTCCCGTGATCCAGCCTCTTGCGCTCCGACCTAAAACGATTATGATTCCCATGTAGAGCGTTTTTTGGCGCTGTGCCGAGTGGGCTCACCCGAAAAAGCGATCGAGAACCGACCATGGAGCGATTCGGCACGGCCACGACCCTCACGAGCTCGGAGACGGCGGAGCTCCTGGACGTGCATCCGTCGACCATCAAGAGATGGTGCAACGACGGTGAGCTGGCGTTCGCCACGACCCCCGGGGGACACCGCCGAATCCGGATCGACGATGCCGTAGCGCTCGCCGATCGGAAGGACATTCCGAACGTCCTGGCGCCGTTCCATCCCTACGAGGCGCACGTGTGGAAGGTGCTGCGCCAGATCCGTGAGGAAGGCTCCTTCAAGCGGCTGCACACCCTGGCCATGGGATGGGTGGGACGCGGTCATCTACGTCGCGTCTCCCTCCTCTTCGATGCCGTCGCGAGCCACACCGGTGTGGGCTTGAGCCGCTTCTGCGACGAGGCCGTGGGCGGCTTCATGAAGCAGGTGGGCGAGGAGTGGGCGCGGGGTCGCCTGCGCGTGGGCGAGGAGCACCTGGTGAGTCAGACGATGACCGAAGTGCTCCTGAAGCTCCGTGCGCGGCTTGCCGACGACCCCACCTTGTCGGCCCGCGCGGAGGATCCCGTTCGGGGCTCTTCCGCCGACGACTCCGCGCCGGTCGCGGTGGTCGGCACGCTCGAGGGGAATCACCACGGGCTCGGCGCGCTCTGCGTCCGCCTCGTCCTGGAGTCCGAGGGCTGGAAGGTATTCTTCCTGGGACCCGACGTTCCCGCCGAGGATTTCGCGCTCATCCAGCGCGGCCGGGAGGCTTCGCTCGTGTGCATCTCCATGCCATACGGCGCCAGCACCGGCTCCCTGGCCAAGACGGTGCGCGGGCTGAGCGGCCTGTACGATCCTTCGCTCCCCTACGCGCTGGCGTTCGGAGGCTCGGGGACCGGCGACGCGGTCGCGGTCGGCGGGCCGTTCGCGAACGTGGGGATCTTCTCGTCGTGCGCGGAGCTCGCAGAATCTCTGGCGTCGGGCTTCACGTCCGAAGTGATGGCGGCCCGATGACCGTTTCGACGAATGCCTCCTCGAGGCACCGGCCGGATCGCTGGGAGCGACGGGCCCTCGTCGGCCTCCTCGTGTTCACGATCGTGGCGGCCGGCGCGTACTGGAACTTCGCGCTCCATCCGGACCGGATCCCGGGCACGCCGGTGGCCATGAAGCTCTTCGCCGCGTCGTTCCCGCTGTTCGCGCGCCTGCACATCGTGCTCGCCGCGATGGTGTTCGGATACGTGCTCACCCGACGGCTGGGCGCGCGCTGGCTCGGCGCGCTGGCCGTCGTCTACGGTCTCAGCTTTCTGGCCGAGCACGTCGGGACCGGCTACGGGTTTCCGTTCGGACCGTACGGGTACTCCGACCTTCTCGGACCCAAGTTGGGCGGGCGCGTCCCCGTGCTGATTCCGCTCAGCTGGTTCCTCATGGCGCTTCCGGTTTGGGTGGTCGCCCGCCGCGTGCATCCCGGGAGCCGCGTGCGCCGGATCGCCCTGGGCGCGTTCCTCCTCACGGTGTGGGATCTGGCGCTCGATCCGGCGATGAGCTTCCTGACCTCGTACTGGCGCTGGCAGGCGCCCGGGCGGTACTACGGCATGCCGTGGACCAACCTGGTCGGATGGTACGCGGTGGGGCTGGTGATCATCGCCGCGCTCGACGCGCTGGCGGCCCGCGTGCGGTTCGAGCTCCTCGATGTGCGCTGGTCGGCCGCGTACTACGGGGTGGTACTGCTCATGCCCGTGGGCATGATCGTGGCCGCGGGGCTGTGGCCGGCGGTGGCCGCGACGGCGGTCGGTGTGGGCTCGGGCGTCCTGCTCACCCGTGGGATCTGGACCGAGGCAGGGTCGGGCGGGCCGTCCGCCGACGGCACGGCAGCCCAGGTCTCAGGCGATGTCGCGCCCGCCGCAGCGTCTCACGCTGCCGCCCTGGAGGCTCGGTGATCCCTGCGGACCTGCCGGCACACCGCCGGCCTCGCGAGGCGGACGTGTCCGCCGCCGACCGGGTCCGGACCGGCCTGGAGCGCGCGGCCGAGGCGCTCGCGGCCGAGGGCGTCCCCGTGCCCGTGCCCGAGGGCAAGCTCCTGAGGCCGCTCGTCGCCTACGCGATGGTCCCTCCGGCGCTCCGCTCCGATCTGGACGCGAGGTTCTGGTCGGGCGCGCTCGCCGTGCAGATGGTCCACGAAGCCTCTCTCCTGCACGACGACGTGCTCGACGGCGCCAGCGAGCGGCGCGGGGAGGCGACGCTGGTCGCCCGAGGTGGGGTGGGGCCGGCATTGGTCCTCGGGGACCACTACCTGACCGGCGCGTACCGCGCCGCCGCCGCCGCGCGGGCGCCGAGCT
>CAZVYM010000029.1:0-20075 GCA_964630935.1 uncultured Gemmatimonadaceae bacterium
GTCATCTCCGTGACCTCGTTCTCGGCCATCGCCCACCACTCGTCGATCGTGATGGGATCGATCGCCTCGTTGTACGGGCCGGTCCCGGTCGAGGTGTACAGATACGACTGCGCCTCGTGCAGGTCGTGCATGATGGTGGGCGCCCACTCGAGATCGGTCTTCGTGATGTTCTTGGTCAGGTCGAGGAACTGCCCGATCCCGTCGCGGTTGTCGTCGTGGGCGACGTACTTGCCCCAATAGACGAGCGGGAGCCTCGCCTCGCCCTCGGGACGCTCCTTGTTGAAGTAGTAGGTGTCGACCTCCTTCTCACGGCCGTCGACTTCGACCACCGGCGTGATGAAGGTGATGACGTTGTCCCGGATCGCCCGGATGAACGGCGTCTCCTCGACGACGAGGCGGTACGCCAGCTCCTGGAGCATCTCCGGTCCGCCGGTCTCCGGCGAATGCATACCCGCGGTGATCCAGTAGATGGGCTTGCCCAGCTTCTGGATGATCTCCTGGGCTCGCGCTTCCGAGGTGACGCGCGGGTCGGTGAGCTCGTGGAGCAGGTGCCCGTAGGTCTCGAGATCGGCGACGGTCGCCGAGTCCGCGATGGCCATCACGATCATCTCGCGCCCTTCCTCGGTCTTGCCGATGGACCAGACCTTGGCCCGCGGCGTGGCATCCGCGATGGCGCGCATGTAGCGGTGGATGTCCTTGGCGTACGTGAGCTCGCCGGGCGCTCCCACGATGCGTCCGTTGAACTGCAGCGGCGTGGGAACGGTCGCCGAGGCGGGGAGGTGGTCGACGAGCTCGGTGGTGATGCGCGGATCCTGGAGGTACTCCTTGATCAGGCGCGTATAGGCCGTGTCGTCGGGTTGGGCCCTGGACTGGCCCTGGAGCACGGATGCCGGCATGAGCGCGGCAGCCGCGAGCACGAGCGCGGCCAGTCGGCGCACCGACGCGAGCGAGCGGGACATCGGGAACCCCCTGTTCGTGGACCGGCCGGAGGCCCGGCCGAAGTGCCTGAGCGTGTGGGACCAGGGGCGCGTCAGGGAGGGGTGGGCGCCGGACTCCACGCATGGTCTACGCAGCGCGGAAGCGATGCGCAAGGGAGAGCGGAGGCCGGGCGTACAGCTTCCGATCGGCTTCCCGCCCACGGGCCGGGCGACCGGCGGGTGGGGCCTTCGTGACAACCTCCGGGTGAGCGTCCGCGTCCACCCTCGGGTAGCCTCCTCGTCGACCCTCGGGCGAGGGCCCGGGGGAGAAGGAACCTTCCCCGGGCCTCGCCTCAGCTTCCTACCACCAGGTATAGGGCGGCGAGTTGTCCGCCGGGCTGTCGAAGAACCCCTGGGGAGGCGCCGCCGCCTCCGGGATCGTGGGAACCGCCCGGCCGCTCTCCTCCATGGCGTTCCAATCGGGCGGATCCACGCCCATCAGCGCCTTCACGAAGAAGTCGTTGCGCTTGCGCGTGCCGTTCAGGCCGGTCGCCCCGTGACCTCCGTTCGGCACGACGAGGAGCTGGAAGGACTTTCCCGCCCGGATGAGGGCGTCGACCAGCTGCATCGTCGAAGACGGGTCGACGTTGTTGTCCATCTCGCCCACGGCCAGGAAGAGCTTCCCGGTGAGGTTGCCCGCGTGCACGATGTTCGAAGACGCCTCGTACTGCGGACCCAGAGGCCAGCCCATCCACTGCTCGTTCCACCAGATCTTGTCCATCCGGTTGTCGTGGCAGCCGGAGCTTGCGAACGCGGCCTCGTAGAAGTCGCCGTGGAAGATCACTCCGCCGGCGGCGTTCTGTCCGCCGGCCGATCCGCCGTAGAGACCCACGCGCGTGGCGTCGTACCACCGATACTTGGCGGCGGCCGCCTTGTGCCAGAGGATGCGATCGGGGAAACCGGCGTCGCCGAGGTTCCGCCAGGCGACGTCGTGGAAGGCCTTCGACCGGTTGTTGGTCCCCATCCCGTCGATCTGGACCATGACGAAGCCCAGCTCGGCGGTGGGGAGTAGATTCTGGCCGCCGCCCCACGACTTGGGCACGAAGGAGCCCTGGGGCCCGGCGTAGATCTGCTCGACAATCGGGTACTTCCGCTGCGGGTCGAAGGTGAACGGACGCACGATGATGCCCCAGATATCGGTCTTGCCGTCCCGTCCCTTCGCCACGAACACCTCGGGCGGCTTCCATCCGGTCGCGAGCGCGGCGCTCATGTCGCCCTTCTCGAGGTCGAGCGTCTTCCTCCCGTCGCTCGCACGGTGGAGCTCCACCACGGGTGGCATGTCGACGCGTGAGTACGTGTCCACGTAGTACGCGTGGTCCGGCGACCAGTCGAGGCTGTGCGTGCCGTTGCCCTGCGTGAAGGCCACGAGTCCCGTGCCGTCGAAATTGATCCGGTAGAAGTGGATGAAGTACGGATCCTGGCCCTGGTTCATCCCCAGGCCTTCGAAGTAGATCTGGCGATGCTCCACGTCGACGCTGTCGACGTAATGGACGACCCACGGGCCCTTCGTGATCTGGTTCTTCACCTTGCCCGTGGTACCGTCGTACAGGTAGAGGTGGCTCCACCCGTCGCGCTCCGACATCCACAGGATCTCCTTCCCGTCGTTCACGTCGTAGCGCCAGTGGTGGCCCGTGTCGGAGAGGCCCGGCGTGGCGTCACGGTAGGAGTAGAAGGTCTTGGGCTCCTCGTCGACGAGCGCCCGCACCGCACCGCTGCTCCCGTCCACCTCGAGGACCTTGTAGGCCTGATGGCCACGCTGGTTGTACTCGAACGTGTAGGCGCGGCTGTCCTTCCACCACACCGGCCGCGAGATCTGGTACGGGTTGGGGAAGAGCGAGCGGTCGATCAGGATCTGCTCGTGCGCCTGGACGTCGAAGAGCGCAGGCTGGATTAGGTCGAGCGCGTCACCCGGCTTGCGGTAGAGCGGACCCGTCTCGTACTCGGGCTGCACCTGGTCGGTCGGCGACGAGCGCGTGTACTGGATGTGCCGGTCGTAGCCCGGGCGCCTCCGGTAGGCCACGAGCTTCTTCGAGTCGGGCGACCACTCGATCGACTGTACCTCGTACGCGTCGCCCTCGGAGCCGTCGTAGCTGAGCATCGTGTACGGCTCCGCCTCCGCTCCGCCTGGACGACCGAAGCCCCCGAAGCCTCCGAAGCCCCCCCGGCCGGCGGCCCGAGCGGGTGCCTCGCGGTGCTCGCGGATGGCGACGTTGTAGTTCTGGATGAACGCCTCGAGCTTCCCGTCCGGGGACACCTTCACGGTCGACGTGTCCCGGGAGAAGCCCCCGAAGCCCCGGCCGCCGCGGAACCCGCGACCTCCGAACGGGCGCTCCTCGTCGCCGCCCTGGGATGCACCGGTGCGCGTGCACGCGTAGGCATCGAGCGTGCAGCGATAGTGGAAGCCGGCCGCGTCGACCTCCACCGCGCTGCGGTCGCTGGCATAGGCGAACCGATAGAAGGGGAGGGTGATCTCGGTGTAGGGTGTGCCGGCTGCGGAGGAGAGCGCCGCGGCGAGGCGCTGATGGTCGAAGGCCGGCCGTTTGGTGGCGGCGGCCGCGTCCACGAGCACGAACCGGGAGCCGCCCGAGACCGACACGCGGTACCAGAGCTGGTCCGAGTCACCGATCCAGTTGGGCCCCTGGACGAGACCGGTGGTGAGGCCGTCGAGCCGGCGCATGATGGTCGAAGCACGCTGGTAGTCCGTCAGGGTCCCCTGCCCGCTGGCGAGCGCAGGCACGAGGACGAGGGCGAGCCCCAGAGCGAAGGAGAAGAACGCGCGTCGGGATCGCATGGGGTACGGGCTCCTTTCCTGCGGGGACGCGGGAGGTGACGATGTGAATAGCATCCCCGTCCCGCGCGGACAAGATGGGTCGGAAGGGGAGGGCGGGAGAGGGGCCCTCAGCGCTCTCCCTGCTCGTCCGGCCGCGCCGTGGCGTAGTAGCTCACCACGAGGAAGACCGCGCCGAAGCCGAGGAAGAGGAGGATGCGCCAGAGCGGGTCGATCTGCCTCAGGTCGTAGAGGACGAGCTTGCCCACGGCGAGGAAGAGGGTGCCCACCGCCACCTTCCTGGCGGCGCGCACGAACGCCAACAAGCCCAACGCATAGACGCCCCACGATACGGTGACGAGCCCGCTCCCCACGTTCAGGCCGCTCAGCTCGCGGGCGAGCCAGACGAGGACGGCCGTGTGCGCGGCGAGCCGGTACGCCTGGCCGGTCTTCGGCTTCACGAACACCGCGGAGAGGAGCGCCAACGCAATGACGGCGGCGTTGGCCGCGGCGGGACCGTTCAGCACGGCGGGCGCGACTGCGGCACCATAGACCATGCGCTCGAGCAGCCACAGACCCACGACGAGGTAGAGGAGGGTCGCCGCGACACCGTAGTCCACCACGACACCGCCTGCGCTGGGTGCGTCCGAGGGAGGTGGACCTGACGGCACGAGACGCCTCGCCAGCAGATGGAGACCCGTCGCCTCCACGGCCCACAGGACGATCAGCACGTCCTCCCCGACCAGCAGATAGAGGCCGATCGCGACGAGCGTGGCGGCCGTGACCCCGTGGATGGTGGAGAGCTCGGTGAACGGTCGAATCCCATGGAGGTACCACGCCACCAGGGCATACAGGGCAGCGGCCGCCAGCGCGGTCGCGCCCCACGACCACGCACCGGCGCCCCATACCGGCCGTGACAGGAAGAACGCGAGCACCGGCAGCGCGAACGTGAGCGCGGCCAGGTCCGTATCGCCCGCAACCGCGGCGCGCCATTTGTCCCGCCGCCCGGACGAGGACCACCGCCCCGGATTCCGCTCCGCCAGCACGGCTCGTGCCACCGGAACCAGCCAGTGGATCAGCCAGATCACGACGATCCCGGCCTGCAGGGCCACGCGCTGGGCGAGCTCCTCCGTCCGGAACGCCATGCCGACCACGAGCCACGAGCCGACGGCGGTGGTCCAGAGCAGCGTGCGCCACCCCTTCACCAGATAGATGGCTCCCGTGCCGGCAAGGATCAGACACGTGTAGGCCATCAGCCGGGGGACGGACCCGGTCTCCGTGTAGAGGAAGAACGGGGTCCCGAGACCGCCGATCGCCGCGATCACCGCCAGCACCGCCTCGTTCTGGCGCAGCGCCACCCAGAACGTGAATACGGTGACCGCGACCATGAACGCGAAGGCCACGGGGAAGCTCACGATCCGCAAGAGCTGAAAGGCCGCGAAGCCCGTGACGTACCAGGTGGCCGCCGCGCCCCCGAGCATGATCTGGGCGAACCAGCGCTTTCGCCCGTGGACCCGGAAACCGATCGCGGCGAGGACCAGGCCGAGGGCCACCCCGAACGACACGCGAATCGTCGGCGTCAGCCACCCCTGGTCGACCGCGTACTTGAAGAGGAACACCAGCCCGAGGAGGAGGAGCCCGATGCCGACCCGGCTGATCCAGAACTCGGCGCCGCGGCTGGACAGACTGCTGACGAAGTCCGGAGTCGCGGAGGGTCGTGGCCGGGTCTTGTAGAGAGCGGACGGGGCGGGGGCGGACGAAGGTTGCCGGCCGGGAGGTTGGCGCGACGCAGACGGCCGGGTCCGCGCCCCCTCTGCGAGCTGGCGCTGCAGGGACTCGACCGTCGCTTCGAGCGCAGCGAGGCGCTCCTCGAGCGAACGCTCCGAGTGCTCAGCCACGGGGCAAGGCGCTCCTCTGGCGGACGATCCGGTGCTCGGCTACGGGGCTCAAAGTACCGGCGCCGAGACGACTGGCAAGATGCGACCCCTCCGGGACGGGCGAAGCGGCTCCAGCAGGTCCCCGGCGCCGGCGCGGCGGTCGCCCTACCGGCGATGACCGGGCAGCCGCGTCGATCGGCTCACACCCACATGAGACCGACGAGGCCCACCGCCGCGAGCGCGACCAGCAACAGAGCCGCCCGTGTGCCCGTCTCACGATCGGCGATGCTCCGGGCGTACACGGCCTTGATCAGGTTGTTGCTCGACGCCGCGATGATGATGGCGGTCGCCGCGACGCGGAGCGTCAGAGCCGATTCGGGCGTTTGAGCCATGCCCAGGATGAACGGATCGACGTCGGTCACGCCGACGAGGCCCGCCATGGTATAGAGGCCCGGGCGACCCAGCGACTCCCGCACCAGGGTCGTCAATACGAGGAGCGCAACGAAGACGATCGCGAACAGCAGGGCCGCCGTGAGCTCGAGCGGATTCCCGGTCCTCTGCGAGGGTGGCTCGGCCGGCTCGGGACCGTCCTTGCGGGACGACACGAACCACCCGCCGAGCGCTCCCACGAGCGCCCCGATCGCGAAGCCGGGAAGCAGCGTCTCCGCGAGGGCTCGGTTGAAGAAGGCGATCAGGACGAGGAACCGGGCGTACATCACCCCCGAAGCCGCGAGGATGCTCCCGGCGAAGAGGTTCGGTCGGGGCGACCGCCGGGCGTCGCGCGACAGCACCACCGTCGTGACGGTCGAGGAATAGGCCCCGCCCAGCAGCGCCGAGACCATGACCCCGCCGCGGCCCTTGAGCAGGCGCTGGACGACGTAGCTGCCGAACGACACGCCGCTCACGGCGGCCACCACCACCCACGTACGGAACGGGTTGAGGGCGAAGCGCGTGTAGTCCCGATTCGGGAGGATCGGCAAGATGACGACGGTCAACACGAGGAACTGCGCGACGGTCGCGATCTCCCCGGGCGCCACGTGCCGAGTGAGTCCCTCGAGCGCCTTCTTGAGGTCGAGCATGAGCACGCCGACCACCGCGATCGTCGCGGCCATCCAATACTGGTTCTGGTAGACCAGTCCCGCCACGAGGTAGGTGGCGAGCCCACTCATCTCCGTGGTGAGCCCGGCGTCCTCGAGCGCGGTGAGCTTTCGCTGATAGGACAGGAGCATGAAGCCGCCGACCACCGCGAAGCCCAGCATCCAACCGAGCAGGCCGGGGCCGGACACCAGAGCCAGCGAGTAGCTCACGAGGCCGATCAGCGGAAAGGTCCGGACGCCCCCGAAGACCCACTTCCCCTCCATCTGCTTGTGCTCCTCACGTTCGAACCCGATGAGGAAGGAGAGGAGGAGCACGAGCGCGACGTGGACCGCGTGCGTTGGAATGAACGTCGACATAAAAGGGAAGATTGGCGCCGCGGCGGCCGGCACGCCAGCGGAGCGCCCTCAGAGCACCCCAACGGGCGTGAGCCACGCGATGTGACCAAATGGCCGCTCGCGGAGTGTGCACCACACGAGCTGTTTCTTCAGCCCAACGCCAGAACCTCCCGGGGGAAACGATGAAGCCCGTGACAAGCAGGCCCACCGCAATCCTGTCCGCCTTCCTGTTCGCGTTGTTCGCGAACGCCTGTACCCAGGACTCCACGACCGTGGCCCCGGGTACCGACAACACGTCCGCGTCCGGCGCCGCGACCGTGCGCATCCTTCTCAAGGACGCTCCCTCCGACTACATCGCCTCGGCCTCGGTCGACATCGGGGCGGTCGAGCTCATCTCCTCGGACGGGACGCACGTCAAGCTGACCGACAACGGCACGGACGGCTTCGTGAACCTGCTCGACTTCCAGGCGGACGCGACGAAGCAGCTCGCCGAGGCGACGATCGATCCCGGCTCGTTCGTACAGCTGCGACTGGTCATCGACTCCGCGCGTGTGACGCTGGCTTCGGGATACACGTTCAAGGACGGCACCACCGAGAAGGACCTGAAGATCCCCAGCGGGATGCAGAGCGGCCTCAAGCTGAACCTGAAGAACGCCACCGACGGCGGTCCCCTCGCGATCGTGCCGGGAGAGACCGTGTTGCTGCTGGACTTCAACGTCGACAAGAGCTTCGTGTTCCGCGGGAACTTCGAGACGCCGGCGGGCGTCCATGGCGTGATCTTCAAGCCGACGATCCAGGTAACCGGCCAAAACGTGGCCGCCAGCATCTCCGGCACGATCACGACGTCCCTCGACGGCCAATCCGTTGAGGGCCTCACGGTGCGGGCGACCCCGACGGACACCGGCACGGTGGCGGGATACGTGTCGCAGATGGCCACGGCCACCACGGATGCGGATGGCAACTACACGATCCCCTACCTGGTGCCCGGCTCGTACAACGTGACGGTCGATCTCGACCCCGGGCTCGGAACGGACCCGGCGAGCCAGGACGTGATGCTCGCCGACGGTGAGAACGCGACGGGTGTGGACTTCGATGTGATCGACGTCAGGGGTAGCATCTCGGGCACCGTGTCGACGGCGCTCGACGGCGTCGCGGTCGACGGGCTGACGGTGACTGCCGCTGGCATGGACACCCTCACCACGACGACCGCGTCGGACGGCACCTACACCTTCGACGAGGTCATGCCCGGATCGTACGTCGTGACGGTGGCGGTCGCGGACACGCTGGTCACGGATCCCGTGCTGGCCGACGTCGACGTAGGCACATCCGAGGACGTGACGGGCGTCGACTTCGCGATCGTCCTGCCCGGCAGCATCGCGGGCACGGTCTCCACGTCGCTCGACGGCGTGTCGGTCGAGGGGTTGACCGTGACGGCGGCCGCCGACGGTGAGCCCGACGTGACGGTTCAGACGGCGTCGGACGGCACGTACGAGTTCCCGGCGCTTCCGCCGGCGTCCTACACGATCACGGTCGCGGTCGGAGACAACGCCACGAATCCGCCCAACCAGAGCGTCGACCTGGCTGCCGGAGATGCCGCAACCGGAATCGACTTCGAGATCGTCGCGGGCGGCAGCTGACGCGGGATTCCCTGCGTCGCACGCGACGCAGGACGATCGATCCCCCCCTGGGGATTGCCGGGAGTCCGGGCTCGGCCCGGGCTCCCGGTTTTCGTTGCCGTGCGGTCGTCCTCCCGACGCCGCGCCCAGCGCGGCTTCGGTGGCTCTCCAGGGAGACCGACCCTGTCCCACAGGGCCCGGAATCGCGGCGTGCCCACTCCGCTCCAGCCAATCCAGCGCCCGGTCCACGTCGCCCAACGCCGCGTACCCGGCCGCGATGCCCGAGGCGGGCACGCTTCCACCGGCCTCCTTGGGAGTCTTCGCGGCAGGAGTACCTTGAAGATTATAGAAATGTTATACTATTGAGTGTTGTCCTATTTATTGATGGTATACACCTATATTACGAGCAGGAGCGCCGTGCCCATGTCCGACAAGATCATCGCCGTACTCGGCGCCACCGGCGCCCAGGGTGGAGGACTGGCTCGCGCCATTCTCTCCGACGCCGACGGTCCTTTCCAACTCCGCGCGCTCACCCGAAATCCGACGTCGGACGCAGCGCAGGCTCTGGCCGCGGCGGGCGCCGAGGTGGTGCAAACGGACCTGGACGACGCGGACAGTCTCCGCAGAGCCTTCGACGGAGCCCACGGGGTCTTCGCGGTCACCAACTTCTGGGAGCACTTCTCTCCCGAGAAGGAGATCGAACAGGCCGGCCACATCGTGAACGCCGCCAAGGGCGCCGGCGTCGAGCATCTGATCTGGTCGACGCTGGAGGACACCCGACTGCAGGTGCCTCTCGACGACGACCGCATGCCGACCCTCCAGGGGAGGTACAAGGTGCCCCATTTCGACGGCAAGGGTGAAGCGAACCCCCTCTTCGAGAAGGCGGGCATTCCGACGACGTACTTCTACGCCGCCTTCTACTGGGACAATCTGATCCACTTCGGCATGGGCCCACAGCGCGGTGACGACGGTACGCTGCGGCTCGTTCTCCCGATGGCCGATGCGAAGCTCCCCGGGATTGGCGCCGAGGACATCGGCAAGTGTGCCTACGGGATCTTCAAGGGAGGCGACGAATGGATCGGCCGGACGGTCGGCGTCGCGGGCGAGCACCTGTCCGGCTCCGAGATGGCCGAGGCCCTCACCCATGCCCTGGGCGAACGGGTCGAGTACGCCCCCGTCTCTCCGGACACCTACAGATCCTTCGGTTTCCCGGGATCGGACGACCTGGGGAACATGTTCCAGCACCACACCGAGTTCGAGGACGAGGTGAGGCGATTGAGGTCGGTCGAGACCTCCCGGGCGCTCAACCCGGAGCTGAGGGACTTCTCGGCGTGGCTGGCGGAGAATGCGAGCCGGATTCCCTTGAAGTAGGGCGTCACCGCGACCTCGAGCCCGACCGGGGCGCGGCCCTCGAGGGCCGCGCCCCGGCTCGAACGTCAGCCCCGTCCGGGGGAGATCGCGCTCCGGGCGACGTGCCAGGTGAGGACGGCGTCGGCGCCATGCACCGCCGCGAAGATCAAACCCAGACCCACCGCGCTGCGCACCCCGGACCATCCCCACACGCCCGGACCGAGGAGACAGGCGGCCCAGATGGCGCCGGCCGCCAGAAGCTCGAGGACGGCGAACCCACGGTAGCCCGTCAGATAGTTGCCTAGTCCCGGGATCATCAGGGAGGTGAGTGCCGACAGCCATCCCCTCCTGAAGCCCCTGAGGCAGCGCGGGCAGGAGCGAGGGCGACCCGAGAGCGCCGCGTGGCAGTGGGGACAGAGCCTCTCCATTCCGGAAGCCTCGCTCTCGCCCCTCTTCGCCTTGGCCCCGCTCCGAAGCCATTCGGTCACGAACGTCCGATCCGGCCGACGGAGACCCCGCAGCTCGACGGTGTCACCGCCACGCATCTCGACTTCGACCTTGGCCGACCCGTTCTGCTTGATCCGGGCGATCGCGCCGTAGGCCATCTGCCGGTGATGAAGGCGAGGCCGACGGCCGGCATCGAGCTGCAGCAAGATGGCTCGAGAGTCCGTCAAGACGACCGCCCGCCGCCAGCCCAGCACCCATTGCTCCCAAAAGGAGAGCCCTCGCACTTCCGTAAGAAACACGACCTTCTCGTCGGGATGGACGACCTCCCGGATCGCTCCATCCACATGTTTCAGGAGCTTGAAGTGCCTCCACGCCTGACGGCGCTCCGCTCGATCGCTCTCCCGGAACATCCTGGTGAAGACGTAGGGACCGTCTCCCCCCCGAATGGCGAGGAGATCCTGGAAGCGTCTGGCGCGACGGACGACGGGGGAGATGCTCAACGGTCGGACCTCGGAGTCGAAAAGAGCCGTGCTGACACAAACGGGGACCCGTCGTGAGATGCACTCTCCGAGGGGGTTCGGGACTCCCTTCTTCCTCCAATTTGGGACAGGTTGCGCCCGAGATTCAACCCGATCGTTCATTCTCGCCCGAGAGCCGCCGAAGATGCCGCCGAGGCACTTTCCGGAACGGGCAACCTCGACCCCCTCCAACCGGTATCAGTAGGTAGGGAGAACGCAGGAGGTGGACCATGACCGACATCAGACTCACGCCGGCGGATTCGGAGGTGCTTCGAGCCGTACTGGAGCACACGCTCACGGAATTGCGCTCGGAGATGTACCACACCGACTCGCGCGAGTACCGAGAGAAGCTCGAGGGCAGGAAGGAATCGCTGAAGCGGATTCTCGACCAGCTCCTGGTGAGATCGTTGCGGTAGCCGCGTACGCGGGGGCGGGCAGCGAAGCAGGTGTTCGAGCCCGGTGCGTGGGGAGCGTAGGGGCGAAGAAGCCGGAGCCCTGCCGTGGAGTCCCTCCGTCGGCGGCCGGGGGGCGCGGCGCGGGGCATCCCGTAGTGTCGTGCGCATCCGGCCCTCGGAGACTCACGGCCGCCCGTTCCGATCGCCGACGTCCTTTGCCAGATTCCGTCGGAAGGGACACACACGGCCTCACACGAACACGAACGAGACCCCGCGCACGCCGGGTCTTCACCGGGAAGGGACTCATGACCTTCGTATCCGACCTCGAGCCGAAGCCTCTCTGGAGCCATTTCGACGAGATCCTCACCATCCCCAGGGGATCGAAGGAAGAGGAGAAGATGCGAGCCTTCGTGGTCGGTGTCGCGGAGCGGAACGGCTTGGAGCACCGGATCGACGCCACGGGGAACGTCGTGGTGAAGAAGCCTGGGACGGCGGGCAAGGAGAACGCGCCCGCCACCATCCTCCAGGCGCACCTGGACATGGTGAACGAGAAGAACTCCGACGTGGAGTTCGACTTCGCGACGGACGCCATCCGTCCGGTGCTGGACGGGGAGTACCTGACCGCCGCCGGCACCACCCTGGGCTCGGACAACGGGATCGGCGTCGCCGCGATGCTCGCCGTCATGGAAGCCACCGACCTGGTGCACGGCCCCCTGGAGCTCCTGTTCACCATCGACGAGGAGACGGGCCTCACCGGAGCGGCGGGACTCGACGCTTCCCTCCTCTCCGCCAAACAGCTCGTCAACCTGGACTCCGAGGAAGAGGGAACCCTCACGGTGGGGTGCGCCGGTGGGGCGGACACCGACCTGACCCTCACGCTCGACACCGCGCCCGCGCCCGCCCAAGCCACTGCGCACAGGGTGAAGCTCCTCGGCCTCAACGGAGGGCACTCCGGCGTGGACATCCACCTGCAGCGGGGGAACGCCGTTCAGCTCCTGGCTCGCGTGCTTCGCGCCGCCGAGCAGCCCGGCTTCATCGCGGACTTCGAAGGGGGAAACAAGCACAACGCCATCCCTCGCGAAGCCTGGGCGACCGTGGTGATTCCGGATGGCGCGGAGGGCGACTTCTTCGCGCGGCTCGAGGCTCAGTTCGAGCGCGTGAAGGCCGAGTACTCCGTGCCGGAGCCCCGCATGGAGATGAGCGTGGAGGAGGTTGCCGCGCCCGGGATCGTATGGGGCGCCGAGGCCAGCGCTCGGGTCCTCGAGCTCCTCGTGGCCCTGCCCCACGGTGTCGAGGCCATGAGCCAGGACATCCCGGGCTTGGTGGAGACGAGCACGAACCTGGCCGCCGCGAAGCGCTCGGACGGCGCCCTGAAGGTCCTCATGAGCTCACGGTCGTCGGTGGCCTCCGGTCTGGACTGGATCAGAGACAAGATCGAGGCGGTGGCGGCGCTGGCTGGCGCCGAGGTGAACCATCATGACGGTTATCCGGGATGGAAGCCCGATCTGGACTCCAAGGTCCTCGACGTCGTCCGCTCCGTCCACACCAGGGTCCTGGGATCCGAGCCGAGCGTGGAAGCCATCCATGCGGGTCTGGAGTGCGGGCTCATCGGAGAGATGGTCCCAGGCATGGACATGATCTCCATCGGACCCCAGATCGAGTTCCCCCATTCGCCCAGCGAGCGGGTGAACGTGGCCTCCGTCGGTCGGTTCTACGACCTCCTCACCGAGACCCTGAAGGAGCTGGCCGGATAGATGTCCGTGCCAGCGCGTCGGTTCGCGCTCCTCCTCGTCGTCCTGGC
Source organism: uncultured Gemmatimonadaceae bacterium (assembly GCA_964630935.1). GTDB lineage: Bacteria > Gemmatimonadota > Gemmatimonadetes > Longimicrobiales > Gaopeijiaceae > SZUA-318. The sequence goes on from CAZVYM010000029.1 coordinate 13,182, forward strand.
CGGGTTCGTTCTCCTGGCCGGCGCCACCGCCGAAGGGGTGGGGCCCGGGACCGCCGGGGGTGCGGGGGCCGAGGCCGCCGGCCGAATCGCGTGGCCGAGCCCGATCCGGATGGGCGACACGGTGCCGGCCCCCGCCCGACTGGCCTGGCGCCCCGAGCAACCATCCCAAGGGACACTCCTGGTCGTCCACGTGACGCCCGCGCCGGGCGCGACGCTCGACTCCGTCTTCGGGACGGCCGGTGGCGAGGCCCTTCACTTCTATCCGGGTGACGGCCGAGCCCTGGAGTCGTTGGCCCCGGTTCCGGTCGACGCTTCGGACAGCGTGGAGGTGGCCCTGACCCTCCATTATGCCTCCGGCATCACTCGCTCTCGCGCGGCCTTCGTCCCCGTGACCGAGCGGTCCTTCCATCACGAGAAGCTCACGGTGGCGCCCGAGCTCGGCTCGCCTCTCAGCCAGGCGAACCAGGCTCGCCTGGCGAGGGATCAGGCCAAGGCCCGAGCGGTCTCCCGCGAGGCGGAGCATACGGCCCGCCTCTGGAGAGGCCGTGCCGTCCTCCCAAGGAACGCCCGGATCACGGGGAGATTCGGCGACGGACGCATCTTCAACGGCCAGGTCTCCAGCCGGCACCTGGGGCTGGACCTGGACGGTGAGCGCGGCGACACCGTGGTGGCGGCTGCGCGCGGCGTGGTCGCCCTCGTAGACCGCTTCCTCCTGGCGGGCAACATCGTCTACGTAAACCACGGTGCCGGGCTCATCAGCGGGTACTTCCACCTGAGCAAGCAGCTCGTCGAAGAGGGGGACACCGTGGAAGCCGGCACGCCGATCGGCCTGGTCGGGGCCACCGGCCGCGTGACCGGCCCCCACCTCCATTGGGTGGTGCGTTACGGCACCACGAGCGTGGACCCCCAGAGCCTGCTCGGAGCGCTGGGATCGGGTCGCTGACGCCACGGGCTGGTGAGCGTCGGCCGGGTGGAGAGGCTGCCCGGCCCGTCCGATCGCCACGAAGGTCCGGGGACCGACGTCTTCGGCGCCTCCGAGCGACACCCTTCGCGACGGATGCGAGCGGACTCGCCGGTGGCCTGGCCTCCGGGTACGTTTCCGGCATGCGAACCGCCCTGCCCGTGTCACAGACGCTCCGCGTGTACGACAGGGTCTCCGGCCACTACGATGTCCAGCATGGGGTGTTGACCGCCCACGCCGACCAGCGGGGCCGGCGGATCCTGGTGGAGAGCACGGTGGGCCACGCGGACAGGGTTCTGGATTGCGGGGCCGGCACGGGGTCCACGGCGCTGCTGGCCGCCCGTCGCATGGGCGTTCAGGGCAGCGTGACCCTGATCGACATGAGCCCCGGAATGCTGGGGGTCGCACGGGAGAGAGCGGAGGCGGCGGGGCTGGAGCCATCGATGACGTTCGAGATCGGAGATCTCCTTCGCCTTCCCTTTGCCGATGACACGTTCGACGTAGCCCTCTCCACGTACAGCCTGTGCCCGGTGGGCGACCCCGTGAAGGGCGCCACGGAGATGCTCAGGGTCGTCAGGCCCGGAGGGTTGATGGGCATCGCGCATTCAGCGGATCCCACGGGGGCGTTCACACGCGCGTTGGCCCACGTCGTGGAATCCGTGGTCTGGCGCTTCCCGTCGATCTCGTTGGGATGCCGGTCCGTGGAGGTCCTGCCGGCGCTCGAAGAGGCGGGGTGCCGGGTCCGATTCCGGAAGACCATCGGCGTCCCGCTGTGGCCTTTCGTGGTCTTCGTGGTGGAAAAGCCCTCCTGACCGGAGTAGACCGAGATGTTCAGGAAGACCGGACGCACGGTGTGGGTCGTCGGCGCGCTGAGCGCGTTCGCAGGATGCCTGGCTACGCTCGGCGCGCTCCGGGCGATGGGGCTCCTCCAACCGCACGCACCGCCGGATCGGGTGAGCATGGTGCACGAGATGGGCGGTAGCGTCATGCCCTTCGCCCTCGACAGCACGCTCCACATCTTCGAGATGACGGACAGCGGAGGCATTCAGGACGTGGTGGCAAAGGACTCCACCGATCACGCGCAGATCGCCCTGATCCGCCGGCACCTCATGCACGAGGCGGAGCTGTTCAGGAGCGGCAACTTCTCGGATCCGGCGTCGATCCACGGGAACGCCATGCCGGGTCTCGAGGCGCTCTCCGCCGGAGCCGACCGGATCCGGATCGTCTACACCCCGCTCCCCACCGGTGGCCGGATCACCTACGGCACGCGCGATCCCGAGCTGATCACCGCGGTGCACAGGTGGTTCGGCGCGCAACTCTCGGATCACGGCGCCGACGCGACGTACCGTTAGCCCACACCGAGGACGACCGGAGGTGTGTCCCCGTCGCCCCCCTCCATGAGGGGATTCGTCCGAATTCGTCGCTTGCCCCGGTGAAGCACCCCCTTCGCGGGGGGTTTCTGCCCGCCGGCCCGAAGGCCGGCCCGACACCGGAGCAGCTCGATGCGCTACTCACGCCTCGTATGGACCCTCCTGTTGGCCTCGAGCGCGGCCCTGGCGACCTCGTGCAGCAAGAGCGACTCGTCCGCCTGCAGTCCTACGGACCCCTCCTGCTCGTCGCCTGGCGACACCACCTCGACCTCCACTCCTCTGACCGTTACGCAGGTCGTCCCGAGCGACGGGGCCACGGACGTCGATCCCCAGACCGCCGTGAAGGTCACCTTCTCGCGTGCCGTCGACGCGACCTCGGTGACCTCGAGCTCGTTCTCGGTCGGCTCACTCGACGGCACCATCTCCGTGAGCGGAGCGACGGCGACATTCACACCCTCCTCGCCGCTGACCGAAGGGACGAGCTTCTCGGTCTCGGTGGACGGGGTCGTCGACCAGGACGGGGTCGGGCTCGAAAGCGCGTTCTCGTCGTCCTTCACGACTCTGCGTCGGCCCGTCTCGGCGGACGCCGGCCCGGACATGGACGTCACCGAAGGCTCGTCCGTAACGCTCGACGACAGCGGTAGCACGGGAACCGGCGCCTCGTATTCGTGGACGCAGATCGCCGGACCGGACGTCGGTCCGCTCGATGGTAGATCGCCGAGCTTCACCGCGCCGGACTCGGTGTCGACGTTGGCGTTCGAGCTCACGGTCTCGGACAGCTCCACGACCCAGGTCGACACCGCTCGGGTGTGGGTGCTCGAGGACGGTGACAACGCGCTCTGGGTCAGCCCGGCGGGCTCCGATTCGAATCCCGGGACGCGTGCCGAGCCGTTGGCGACCATCCAGGCGGCCATCGACGCCGCCGACAACGGCGGCCAGGGCGCCGACGTCTACGTCGCGGCCGGAACGTACGCCGAGAGCCTGACGCTCCGCTCGCGGGTGAGCGTCTACGGCGGCTTCGATCCCACCACCTGGGCGCGCGACATCAATGCGTACCGCCCCGTGGTCGACGGAGACACCGTGGCCGTACACGGCGTGGTCTCGAACGCGCTCACCGTCGAGGGCCTCGCGGTCGTCGCGGCCGACGCCACGGGGGTGGGCGCGAGCTCCATCGCGGTGTTCCTGGACAACAGCGTGGACGTGAACCTGCGGAACAACCTCTTCACGGCCGGCGCGGGAACGGCGGGCGCCCGCGGCAGCTCCGGCGCACGCGGCAACCCTGGAGCCGGCGGCAAGGGCGGCGCGAACCCGACCTCGCTCTGCGTTCCAGGGAGCCCGGGCGGCGCCGGAGGATCGAGCTACGTGGCCGGAGGAAAGGGCGGCGCCGGTGGCCTGTACGGGGGCTTCGACGGCGCGAAGGGTGCGGGAGTGGCCCCCGGCGGCGGAGGTGGCGGAGGCTCGACGTACAACAACGGTGGAGGCGGCAAGTCGGCGACCGCAGCCGGGGCGCACGGGACGGACGGGGCCGCAGGCTCGGCGTTCGGTACCCTGAGCGCGGACGGGTATCTGCCCTCCTCCGGTGGAAACGGCGTCGACAACGCCAAGCCGGGCTCGGGCGGCGGTGGTGGCGGCGGCGGCGGCGGAACGGCCACGTCGTGTGGCCCGGGTGGCGGCGGTGGGGGAGGCGGCGGCCAGCAGGGCAAGCCGGGAACAGCCGGAACCGGTGGCGGTGCCTCGATCGGGATCCTCCTGTTCGGAACGACGGTGGCCCAGATCACCGGTGACACGATCACGACGAGCTCTGGCGGCGCGGGTGGCGCCGGTGGCGTGGGCGGCGCCGGCGGAAGCGGGGCCGGGGGAGGCAGCGGAGGTTCGAAGGCTTGCGAGGCTCCGTTCAGCTACCCGTGCACTGGGACCGCAGGCAAGGGCGGCAGTGGCTCGAACGGTGGCCGCGGGGGCCATGGCGGTGGCGGTGGCGGCGGACCGTCGATCGGCGTCGTCGAGGACGCCGGCGCCACGGTGACCCTCGACGGAAACACGTTCATGCTCGGCACTCCGGGCGTGGGCGGCGCGAGCTCCGGGAACGCCGGCGTGACGGGCGAGTCCGTGGCCCACAAGAAGATCAGCTGAGGAGGACGACCCATGCGTATCGACAATGAGCTCCTGAGGTCGGCCGCCGGGGCGACGCTCCTCCTCCTGGCCGTCGGCTGCAACAACAAGAACAGCCCGACCGGGCCGGGCGGAGGCGACGTCTCCGCGCAGGTCGACGACTACCTGACCAGTCTGCCGAGCTGGAAAGAGTTCACGGCGGACGTCAACGGGCCGGACACGGATCCGGCCCCCACCGGGCCCGCGCAGCAGCTTCCGGACGACACCGTGAACGTGAAGGAGGTCCAGGACGATGGATCGGTCACCGTGATCCCGGACGTGACCTACCGGTGCACCGAGACCCCCTACACGCTCACGAAGAATCCCGAGCGAATCGTCATGTACAGCCCGGACACGGAGATCCTCTGGCCGGGATCGCTCATTCAGGGAAAGAGCCGCAAGGCGCTGGGTTCGCTCCTCGGTCTCACGATCAAGGAGCGGAGCCCGATCAAGGTCTCCATCCCGTCCTTCGCAAACAACGACAACTTCCGCGAGGTGGACCAACCCGATCAGGCGACCGTCGCGCAGGCGGTGGGTTCCATGATCGGCAACGCCACCCAGAGCGGGCTGTCGTCCCCGAGCACGATCACGTTCAAGATGGAGAGCTACGACTCCGAGCAGTCGTTCGGGCTGTCGATCGGCGTCTCCGGGCACTACCTCGGGTTCAGCGCCAGCGCGACGGGCGACCTGAGCCGCAACGCCTCGGAGCACACGATCACGGCTCAGTTCTATCAGAAGATGTTCGAGGTCGTGGTCGCGCCGCCCCAGACGCCGGGCGCCTTCTTCAGCAGCGACTTCACGCAGGACAAGCTCCAGCAGCAGATCGACCTGGGGCGCATGGGCCCGGACAACATCCCGGTCTACGTCTCGAACGTGGTGTACGGTCGCATGATGATGTTCTCGTTCACGTCTTCGGCGAGCGAGTCCGACATCCGGGCCACGATCCAGGCGGCGTACGACGGGATCGCGGGTGGCGCCGAGGGTTCGCTGAGCGTCCGCCAGAAGAAGATCCTCCAGACCGCGAAGATCGCCGTGACGTCCCTGGGCGGGGATGCCCAGGCGACGCTCGACGTCATCCGCTCCGGGGACTGGTCGCGGTACTTCACCGACGAGGCGCCGCTCTCCAGCGCGGTTCCGCTCTCGTACACGTTCCGAAACCTGGGAGACGGAAGCATCGCGGGGGTGACGGAGACCACGAACTACAACATCCGCTCCTGCCAGGCCGTGCCGGCCACGCCGGGGACGTTCTCCTACCTGGACCCGCAGGTGGTCACGGCGCCGTTCTCGGGCGGCGTGCAGACGCTCGTGGGCGACGTCGACGGAGACGGGCGCGCGGACCTGGTGTGGAATCAGCTGCAGCAGGGAGACAACCGAATCTACACGGGACTCTCGAACGGAGACGGCACGTTCACCTTCACGTCGCCCGTGACGCATCCGGAGAGTCCGCCCGAGGGATGGGGCAACTACACCGTGCACCTGGCGGATATCAACGGGGACGGCAGGGCCGACCTCGTGTGGAGCTACCTGGGCGACACCGGCAACAAGACGTACGTCGGGGTCGGCAACGGCGACGGCACGTTCTCCTTCCCGAGCGTGCGCCTGAGGGACGGCCAATGGGGAGGCTACCGCATCTCGGTCGCCGACGCGGCCGGCCCCACCGGCTCGGGCGACGGCCTCGACGACCTCATCTGGGTGAGGAGCCTCTCCTCGCTCGGGATCTATCTGGGCCTGTCCACGGGCGACTCGCAATTCGACTACGCGCCGTGGCAGGCGCTTTCGGGCTCGTTCACGTCGGCATGGACGCAGGTCGCGGCCAACGTGGACGGAGACGGAGACGACGACGTGGTGCTCAACAGGGTCGGTGGCAGCACGAACAGCACGTACGTGCTCCGCTCGAACGGGGACGAGACGTGGACCCAGCTGGGGCCGTTCTCCAGCACGGCCGTCTCCAGCTGGGACGGATTCCGGCTCCTCACGGCGGATGTGGACGGCCTCGGATCGAAGTCGTTGATCTGGGCCGACACCGCGAGCACGGAGAACCGCATCGTGGTGGCCCGATGGAACGGGTCGGGCTATCAGTTCCTTTCGCCGCAGTCGGCGCAGTACATGAGCCCCGGCGACCCTCCGCTCCACGTCCTCGTAGGCGACGTGGACGGTGACGGAGACGCGGACCTCATCTGGAACACCAGCGGCCCGGTCAACCGCACGTACGTGAGCCTGGGCCAGGGCGACGGATCGTTCGACTTCTCGCCGCAGAGCCAGCTCCACCCCGACAGCAACGCGAACTGGGCGCAGTTCACGATGTACGTCGCCGACGTGAATGGGGACGGCCGCGACGACATCATCTGGAACTGGCCCGCGGCCACGAACCGCATCTACACCGCGATCGGAAAGCAGTGACGATGGGAGGCCCTC
>CAZVYM010000029.1:20175-37470 GCA_964630935.1 uncultured Gemmatimonadaceae bacterium
GCCCCGGCCGGCGACCAGAGCGCCGGCCGGGGCCCGCCGTCGACCACGGCGGGGACTGCGCTCCTGCGCTTGCCGGGCCGACCGACCCGCCGGTAGTCTTCCGCCTTCGCGCACTACGGCGGGAGAGGGCGATGGCCACGGATGTCACCCGACTCATCGTAGCCTGGAGGGCCGGAGACGAGGAGGCGACCGTGGATCGGGACTCGACGATGGCGAAGGCCTGGCTCGCCGCGGAGCCTCGCGAAGGCGCGGAGGACTGATGGCGCGAAGGTGCCGTGTTCGGGGCCCCCGGTGACCTTCGGCATTGAGCGTTGGCGGAGGCTGGAGGAGCTGTTCCACCGGCTCGTCGAGCTCCCTCCCGAGGTGAGGTTGGAGGCCGTGGAGGCCGAGTGCGCCGACGACCCCGAGCTCGGACGTGAGCTCCGCTCTCTCCTGGAGGCCGACCGGACCGGGGGCGACGAGATCAGTGAGGTCGTCGACCGCGCCCTGGCCGAGGTCGAGGCCGACCATACCGAGCCGCTGGGGGTGGGCCGGAGAATCGGCCCGTACCGCACGATCCGGCTGCTGGACACCGGCGGGATGGGCTCCGTCTATCTCGCGGAGCGGGACGACGCCACCTACCAGGCGCAGGTGGCCGTCAAGCTCCTGCGTTCGCCGCTGGTCGACACCGACGTGGCCGGTCGGTTTCGAGCCGAGCGCCAGATTCTCGCGAACCTCCACCATCCCGGGATCGCGGGCCTCCTCGATGGCGGAGCCACCGAGGACGGGACACCGTATCTCGTCATGGAGTATGTCGAGGGCGAGCCGATCGACGTCTACTGCCGCCGTAGCGGCCTTTCGGTCCACGATCGTCTCAGGCTGTTCCGGAAGGTATGCGCGGCCGTCCAATACGCGCATGGGCGCCTCGTCGTGCATCGCGACATCAAGCCCGCCAATATCCTCGTAACCGCGGAGGGCGAGCCTCGCCTGCTGGACTTCGGTATCGCGAAGCTGATCGGCGAGGCCGAAGGGGAGGGCTTCGGGCTCACGCGCACGGGACTCAGGCCGATGACGCCGAGCTACGCGAGTCCCGAGCAGGTTCGGGGAGACGAGATCACGACGGCGACGGACGTGTACGCCCTGGGTGCCCTCCTGTACGAGCTTCTGACCGGTGCACCCCCGTTCCGCGAGCCCTGGAACGGGCATGGAGGGTCGGCCGCCGGAGCGTTGGAGAAGGCGATCCTGGAACGTGACCCCGAGCCGCCGAGCGGGGCCATGCAGCAGCCCTCGGTGACGAACACGGGCATTCCCGTGGGGACGCTCGATCGCGCCCGCCGGGAGGTCGGCCAGGACCTCGATACGATCGTCCTGAAGGCACTGCAGAAGGACCCGTTGAGGCGCTACGACTCGGTCGACCAGCTTTCGGAGGACGCCGGGCGATTCCTGGACGGCCTTCCCGTGCGAGCCCGTCCGGACACCTGGACGTATCGGACCCGGAAGTTCGTCCGCCGCAACCGGGGCATGGTCGTCGGAAGCCTGTCGGGCTTTCTCACGGTGCTCCTGTTCGCGATCGGCAGCGCGGTTCAGGCGGTTCAGCTCCAACGGCAGCGGGACCAGGCGCGGCTGGAGCGAGACCGGGCCTCGGCGGTGTCGGATTTCCTGGTGAGCGTCTTCCATTCCTCCGACCCCAACGAGTCCAAGGGCGCGGACATCACGGCTCGCGAGATCCTCGCGAACGGAGGAAGGCGGGTGCGTGACGAGCTCGCGGACCGGCCTCGGATCCAGCTGGCGGTCATGGGCGCCATCGGCACCGTCTATCGCAGCCTGGGCGAGTACGACTCGGCCGCGGTGTTCCTCGAGGACGCCGTGGACAAGGCCGGGTCGACGGAAGGGAAGGAGAGCTTGGCGTACGCCAAGGCGCTGGTCGACCTGGCCTCGCTCGATCGCCTCCACGGAGACCTGGCGAAGGCAAGGGAGCTCGACGAGGAGGCGCTCGAGATTCGCCGGAAGAAGCTCGGCCCCGACGACGTGCTCACGGCCGAAGTGTGGAACAACCTCGGCGCCATCGACGACGATCGCGGGAAGTACCAGGACTCCGAGAAGGAGCATCTCGAAGCGCTGCGCATCCGCCGGAAGAAGCTCGGGGAGCACCACTCGTTCACGGCGACCAGCTACTCGAATCTGTCGACCCTCTACGTCGACATGGGGCGCTACGACGAGGCTGTCGAGTACGCGCAGCGAGCGCTCGAGGTCCGGCGGACGCTCTTCCCCGAAGACCACATGGACATCGCCGTCTCGCTCAACAACCTGGCTTCCGCACTGCAGTACGCGGGCCGTTACGACGAGGCGGAGCCCGACTACCTCGAGTCTCTGAGGATCCGCAAGAAGCTCCTGCCTCCGGGCCACCCGAGCATCCTGGTGGTCGAGGACAACCTGGCGGGTCTGTATCTGCTGGAGCACGAATACGCGCGGGCGGCCAAGCAGTTCAAGCTGCTGGTCGAGGTCTGGCGCAAGCGCGGCGACGATCCCGTAGGGCTCGCGCGCGGGCTCTCGAACATGGCCGTGGCTCTGACCCGCAGCGGACAGGCCGAGGAAGCCATCCCGGCTTTCAAGGAGGCGGATTCCCTGATGTCGGCCTCCTACGGCCCGGACAACCCGACCCTGGCCTATCCTCGACAGGGCCTGGGCGACGCATACGCTCGCCTGGGCCGTGACGCGGATGCTGAGCGCGCCTACCGCAATGTCCTCTCGCTCAGACGGCGCCTCCTCAAGAAGGACGATCCGAACGTCGCCTTCACCGAGGACAAGCTGGGCACGTTCCTGCTCGATCGCGGCCGGGTCGACGAAGCGGCTCCTCTGATCGAAGAGGCCTGGAAGACGAGGCAGAGGGTACTCTCACCCGACCATCCGGATCTCGTGGCCTCGATGATCGAAGTGGCCCTGCTGCGGCGCGCCCAGGGGCGCCCGGCCGAAGCGCGGACGCTCCTGGAGAAGGCGGCGTCGATCGCAGAAAAGGCGAGGGGGGCCGATGATCCGGACGCGGTGCAGGCCAGGGAGATCCTGGCGGACAGCCTGAAGGACAAGAAGAGCTGACCGTCGACCTCCACGCGCGACCTCGGACGCGACCGCCCACCAGACGACCGCGAAGCCGCACCGGCCGGCGTGGGTTCGAGCGCTGGCCGGGACGCCGGCCAGCGCGCCACGCCGGCTTCTCAGGCCTGAACGACCTCGACCTCCTCGTACATCTCGATCCGAGGCGTTCCCACCACGCCACCTTCCTTCATCTTCTCGGGGAGATCGGGGTTGGAGGCGAACGCCCGCGCAGCTTCGCCGGATGGGAAGCCTGCGACGACGATGATCTGGTTCGGATCCTCGAGCCCTCGGTTAACCCGGTGGAAAAGGGCTCCTCCGACCTCGGGCGGGAACTGATCGAACGCCTTCTTCCACCTGTCGTAATCACGCACCTGGTGCTGGATGGCCATGACGATCATCGCTGACCTCCTTGGGCAGTGCCGGCCTCGGCGCCGGCGGCTACGCTGTGGAGTCCAGGTCGGCGGGTTCGCCACTGGACCTCCGGAACGCAAACTCCTATCTTAGTACCGAGTACGACTGTTCGGTCTTGAACTATACGCTATCGTAATATTTATGGCCACCACGACGCAAGGGGCTGCCGACGCAGCGCATGGCCCCACCATCCAGGGCGAAGCCTGGCGGGCTCTCTTGGAGGGCCACCGTGACATCGTGCGCTTCCTCGAGAGCGAGTTCCGCAGAGGCGCAGGCATCGACGCGCAATACTACGACGTGATGCTGCACGTCTCCGAGGGCGAGGGAGGCCGACGCATGACCGACCTGGCCAGCCGGGTGGTCCTGAGCAAGAGCGGTCTCACGGCGCTCGTCGACCGAATGGAGGCCGACGGGCTCGTGGCGAGACGTCCGGACCCCGACGACCGCCGGGCTACCCGGATCGTGCTGACCCCTCTGGGCGAGGAGCGCTTCGCCGAGGTCTCACGACATCACAGAGCGGTCGTGCGGCGCATCTTCACGTCCATCGTCCGCGAGAACGAGGCGGCGGTGATCGTCGACGTGATCCGTCGGGTCAGGGACGCCATCGCGACCTAAACGGGTCGCACGCGGAGGAGCCGTGAGTCGCATCCCCCCCATCGTCCGCTTCCTTGGAAAGAAGAAGAGCGGCAAGACGACCGTGACCGTTGCCGTGGCGGCGGAGCTGACCCGCCGCGGTCATCGGGTCATGACCATCAAGCACGGTCACCGGTTCGACCTGGACCGGGAAGGAAGCGACAGCTGGCGCCACGTGCACGAGGGCCATGCGGATCGCGTCGTGCTGGCCGGACCCGACGAGTTCGCGGTCCTGGGGGGATGGTCCGACGGTCGGCCACTCGGCCCGACCATCCTCGCCGAGCGCTTCCTCCCCGACGCGGATATCGTGCTCGTCGAGGGCTTCAAGGCGGAGCCGCTGCCCTGCATCGAGATCTACCGGCGCGCCGCCCACGACGAACCGATCTTTCCCTTCGGAGCCCCGGAATGGGCTCACTACATCGCCATGGCCACCGATGTGAAGGGGGTCGAGGCGCCCTTCCCCGTGCTCGACGTCGACGCTCCCGATCTGGCGGCCAGACTCGCCGACATCATCGCGCGGCAGACCGGGGCCGGGTAGGTCCGAAGGCCGGTCGACCACTCCAACCGCGCGATCCGCGTCGAAGGGTGGCCACCGCGCTCCTTGTGTTTACATAGAACTGCCATGTATACTAGCTCTATGTATACGTGGCCGGCTTACCCGTGAACATCGGCAAAGACCTCGTCGCCGCGTCGGCCACGCCCCTGGTGTTGGCCATCCTCAGCGAGGGCGAGAGCTACGGTTACGCCATCATCAAGCGCGTGGACGAGCTCTCCGGCGGTGAGCTCCAGTGGACCGACGGCATGCTCTACCCCGTGCTCCATCGTTTGGAGCGCAACGGCTACGTGAAGTCCACCTGGGGCAAGTCGGAATCCGGGCGACGGCGGAAGTACTACCGGCTCACCGACCAGGGCGTGGCGGAGCTGGCGAGTCAGCGGCGGCAGTGGGAGGTCGTGAACGACGCGCTGCGCGGGACTCCGTTTCTCTCTTTCGTCGGCCGAGCTCTCGTGGGGACGGCACCGCGCACCATCCCCACCGAGCGGACGGGACCTGCTCCGTCGGATCGACCGACCCGATGGAGGCCCCTCGATGCGTTCGCTTAGGCTGCTCTCCCGTCGTGGAGGACGCGCGGACAACCGGGGGAGATTCTTTGATGCCGATGGGCCACTCATCGAAGGGAGGCGTACAGGTGCTTGAGGAACGCATCGCCGAATGGCAGGCGTACGTGCGGCGACGGCAGGCGATCCAGGCCGCGGACGCCGAGGAGCTCGAGGACCACCTTCGGACCCAGGTGGCGGAGCTGAGGGATGCGGGCCTCGACGACGAGGAGGCCTTCCTCATCGCCGTAAAGCGCATCGGCGATCTGAACGCGTTGTCCCGGGAGTTCGCCCGGGAGTACTCCGAGCGACTCTGGAAGCGCCTCGTCGTGGCGCCCGACGCGGAACACGGCGCCGGCGGGTGGAGGACGGAGAGCCTGATCGTCCTGGGGTTGGCCGTTCTCTCGGCCGTGGCCATCAAGGTCCCCGAGCTGTTCGGCGTGCACATCGAAGCGCCCGACGGGCTCAATCTGTTCTACGCCCGGAACTTCAGCCTCTTCGTGCTCCCGTTCCTCGCCGGCTTCTTCGCGTGGAAGCGGATGCTGGAGCCCGCTCGAAGCGGGTGGTTGGTGGCCCCGTTCGTGCTGGCGGCGCTGCTGATGAACCTCCTCCCCTTCAGCCCGGGCGGGTCCACGGAGCTGCTGGCCGTCATCCACCTGCCCATCGCGCTATGGCTGGTCGTGGGATTCGCCTACGCCGGTGGACGGTGGCGGGACCACGACCAGCGGATGAACTACGTGCGCTTCTCGGGAGAGTGGTTCATCTACTACGCCCTCATCGCCTTCGGCGGGGGCGTCCTGATGGCGTTCACGATGTTCATCTTCCACGCCATCGGCGTGGACGCGGAGCGGCTCGTCCAGTTGTGGGTCATGCCCTGTGGCATCGTCGGGGCGGTGATCGTCGCTGCCTGGCTCGTGGAAGCCAAGCAGAGCGTCATCGAGAACATGGCCCCCGTGCTCACCATGATCTTCACGCCGCTCTTCACGCTGCTGCTGCTGGTCTTCCTGGGCACGATGGCGTGGACCGGGAGCGGGATCCACGTCGAGCGGGAGGTGCTCATCGGGTTCGACCTCCTGCTGGTCCTGGTGGTGGGCCTCCTGCTCTATGCCATCTCGGCGCGAGATCCGCAGGCGGAGCCCGGGTTCTTCGACGGGCTCCAGCTCGTGCTGGTGATCTCCGCCCTCCTGGTGGACGCCCTGGCACTCTGGGCCATCGCCGTGCGAATCACCGAGTTCGGGTTCAGCCCGAACAGGGTCGCCGCCCTCGGCGAGAACATCCTCCTCATGGTGAACCTGGCCTGGTCGGCCGTGCTCTACGCGAGATTCCTCGGCAGGCGTGTCGCCTTGGGTCCTCTGGAGCGCTGGCAGACGTCGTACCTGCCGGTCTACCTGGTGTGGATGTGGGTGGTTGTGGCGATCTTTCCGGTGATCTTCCGCTTCCGCTGACGGGGGGGCCGGTCCCAGGGCTCAGCGGCGCGCGGCAGGCTCCGCTCGAGCGACCCATGCGCTCATCGCTCGGTTCGCCGGCCAGCCGCCGGCACCCGACGCCCGCCATCATGGAACCCCCGGGCGGAGCCGCGTACAAGCAGACGTTATCCATCCGAGCATCCGAAGGGACCCGATGCCTCCGAAACACACCGAGCCCACCCTCGATCACGCTTCCATCGTCGCTCGTGAGTTGGGGGTGGGCGTGGACCAGGTCCAAGCCACCTCGGAGCTCCTCGCGGGCGGAGCGACCGTTCCGTTCATCGCACGCTACCGCAAGGAGGCCACCGGATCGCTGGACGAGGTGGCGGTGGCCGCCGTCCGCGATCGGCTGGCTCGATTGGCCGAGCTCGACAAGCGCCGCGGGGCCATTCTCGCATCGCTCTCCGAGCGGGGCCTCCTCGATGACGACCTGCGCCGCCGGATCGGGAGCGCCGACACCCTGCACGCACTGGAAGACGCCTACCTGCCGTATCGTCCCAAGAGACGCACGCGAGCCATGGTGGCGAGAGAGGCGGGCCTCGAGCCTCTGGCCAGGGCGCTCATGGCGCAGAACGGGCAGCGCATCGACCTGTCGTCCTTCGAGGATCACGACGCCGCGCTGGGCGGGGCCCGGGACATCATCGCCGAAGAGGTGAGCGAGAACCCCGAGGTGCGCTCCGAGCTGCGCGACCTCTTCGGCACGAGGGCGGTCCTCGCGTCCACCGTGGTCAAGAAGAAGCAGGCCGAGGCATCGAAGTTCAGAGATTACTTCGATTGGACCGAGCCCCTCGCTCGGGCGCCGTCCCACCGGATCCTCGCCGTCCTGCGCGGGAGCAACGAAGGCATGTTGCGGGTCCAGGCCAGGCCGGACGAGGCCGACGCGCTGGCGAGGCTCCGGCGCCGCTTCGTGCGCGCGCGGGGCTTCGCCTCCGAGCAGGTCGCGCTCGCCCTGGAGGACGCCTACAAGCGGCTCCTCTTGCCGAGCCTCGAGCGGGAGGCCTTGAACGAGGCGAAAGCCCGGGCCGACGAGGAGGCGATCCGCGTCTTCGTCACGAACCTGCGCGAGCTCCTCCTGGCCGCGCCTTTTCCCGGACGGCGCATCCTCGCCATCGATCCCGGATTCCGGACCGGCTGCAAGCTCGTGGCCCTGGACGCCCAGGGGGCGCTCCTGGACAGCACCACCGTCTTCCCCGAGCTGGGCGAGCGCCGACGTTCGGAGGCCGCGCACGTGGTCCAAGATTTCGTTCGGCGCTTCGCGCCCGATGCGATCGCCGTAGGCAACGGAACCGCCGGGCGCGAGACGGAGGGCTTTCTCCGGGAGCTTGGGCTGGATCTCCCGATCGTCATGGTGGACGAGGCGGGAGCGTCGATCTACAGCGCGAGCGACGTGGCCCGCGAGGAGCTCCCGGACCACGACCTGACCGTGCGAGGCGCGGTCTCGATCGGTCGCCGGCTACAGGACCCCTTGGCGGAGCTGGTGAAGATCGACCCCCGGTCGATCGGAGTGGGCCAGTACCAGCACGACGTGGATCAAGGTGCGCTCCGGTCGGCCCTGGACGACACGGTCACGCGCTGCGTCAACGCGGTGGGCGTGGACCTGAACTCCGCCAGCCCGTCGCTGCTCGCCTACGTGGCGGGGCTGGGACCCGCGCTCGGCAAGAACATCGTCCGGTGGCGTGAGGACCACGGACCCTTTCGGACCCTCAGGGACCTCATGAACGTGCCGCGCCTCGGGGAGAAGGCCTTCGAGCAGGCGGCGGGCTTCCTGCGCATCAGGGGCGGAGAGCACCCGCTCGACGCGAGCGCCGTCCATCCCGAGCGGTATTCGCTGGTCGAGCGGATGGCCAAGGACGTGGGCTGCTCCCTGCGAGATCTGCTCGAGGACGCCGAGACGCGGAATCGAATCGTCCCCGAGCGCTACCTCGGCGGCGACGTAGGCCGGCCGACCCTGGACGACATCATGGAGGAGCTGGCTCGTCCCGGTCGCGACCCGCGCCCCGCCTTCGAGGCCTTCGCCTTCGCCGACGTGCACGCCGTCGAGGACCTCGAGCCCGGCATGACCCTCCCCGGCATCGTCACCAACGTCACCGCCTTCGGCGCCTTCGTGGACGTGGGCGTCCACCAGGACGGGCTGGTCCACGTCAGTCAGCTGGCGGACCGCTACGTGAAGGATCCCCACGAGGTGGTGCATGTGCGACAACGCGTGCAGGTGCGCGTGCTCGACGTGGACATCCAGCGCGGGCGCATCGGCCTGTCCATGAAGAAGGGCGAGGGCTGGAAGCGGAGCTGAGCCCCCGGCGGGCGGCCACCCCGCGCGTGCCGTGGAGGCATTCGCGTCCGACCTGTGCCGCTACCTCGGCGGACGTGCCGCTGCGGGCGTCGATCCCCTCCGATTTGGCCGTTCCGGTCTACCGGCGCCTGCTGCCTCTGCTCGAGGCGACGCGATTCAAGGACGAACCCGCGAAGCTCGTGCCCGACCTCGACGGGTACGCCGACGCTTTGCGGATGGTCCACGACACCACCGCCGCCGACTCGGTCACCGCACGTGCCGCGGCGCTGCGGTGACTGCCTGGAGCATCATGCCGGGCCGAGGGCGCGGTGCCGCCGCACCGAGCTGACCGCCTGGGAGCGCCGCGCTCCGCTGACCGCTTGGGCGAGCGGCCGGTCGGGGGTATCCCCCTCAGAAGGCTGCCAGCCACCAGCTGATCACGGTGGTATTGCCGTGGTGCGTCCAACCCGTGAGGTCCGAGTACCGCATGCGATAGTACCGGACAAGGTCGGTCCCGGGCGGCAGCGCCGGGTTCGGATCCAGCTCCACCCGCACCACGGCGTTGTTCAACGGACCGCGGACCGCCAGAGAGCGGATGCTCACGGACGAAGCCTGGAGAACTGCGGCGCCCCGCTCCAATAGAGAACGGCTCGTATCGGCGAGGATGGGACGGATCATCTCCTGCTGAACCCACATCTCGAGCTGGGCACGTCCCTGAGTATCGAGCTTCGCACGTGCCGTCGTGACCCGAAACACCACCACGCTGGCCACGACGACCAGCACGAGCACCGCCTTCCATCCGGTGAGCGTCATGGTCTTTCCAGGCATGTCATCCCCCGCGTCCAGTCCAACCGGTGAATAAGCTCCGCACCGGGCCGAGCTCCGAGGGTAGGTTCGCGCCGAGCGGGAGGCAACCGGGAGGCGTGGAGCATCTGATGGGTGGATCCGCCACCTGCGGGCCGGAAAGGCCGACCCATTCCTCGGCCCAGGGCCCGGTCCTGGCCCTCCGCCCGTAGACCGACTACGTTCGTCGTGGCGGCGTATCCGCCCCCCGGCCTCCACGATTCGCGTGGTTGCTCTCCCCCGGGGAGGCGCGCTGCTTCCTTCGTCCTTTCAGCCAGACTCCGATCGCTCGCGCTCGCTCGTAACCCATCCAGAATCCAGCAGTACATACACTAGCATGAAGACGCGAAAACCACTGCTCGGGTACCGAGCCGGGACGTGCCTGTTCTCGTTCCTGGTCCTGGCGGTCGGACAGGCCTCCAGGCCGTCGGACGCGGGAGCTCAGGTGGCGGCGGTACAGGGAATCCTCATCGATTCCACCACGTCTCGCCCCCTCGAAGGTGCGACCGTCGTGCTGGAGCAGTCCGGCCGGGACGTCCGATCGGTTTCCTCCGATCGGAACGGTCTCTATCAGGTCCCCGGGCTCGCTGCGGGCACCTACGTCCTGCGGATCACCTTGTTCGGCTACGTCGACCACGAAGAGCGGATTCAGCTCGAGGGCGGGGAGACACGGACGGCCAATCGGAGCCTCGTACCGAATCCCGTCGCACTCGAGGGCATTCAGGTCTCGGCCCTGCATCCCGGAGGAGTGAAGCGGGAGTTGGGAAGGCAGACGATCACCTCCCGTGATCTGGAACGGATTCCGACGCCCGCGGCTTCGGCGGACCTCGTGAGCTATCTGCAGACGCAGCCCGGCGTGGTCGGAAGCGGCGACCGAGGTGGCCAGCTCTTCATCCGAGGCGGGACCGCATCCGAGAACCTGACGCTGATGGACGGCATGATCGTCTTTCAGCCCTTCCACATCACCGGCTTCTTCTCGGCCTTCCCGGCAGACCTCGTCGATCGGGCCGAGTTCTACCCCGGAGGCTTCGGGCCGCGCTACACCGGTCGGCTCTCGTCGGTGCTCGACGTCCGCATGCGCGACGGGGACCGGAACCGACGGGCGGTGACGGCCTCCGTCAGTCCGTTCCTGGCCGAGGCCGTGGTGGAGGGCCCGCTGGGACCGCAGGAGAGCCGGCTCTCGTACATCGTCTCCCTCAGGCGATCGCTCGTAGAGGAGACGAGCCCCTGGCTACTGGGCCAGAAGCAGCCGCTCGCCTTCAACAGCCAGTACGCGAGGTTCAGCCAGCTCAGCAAGGACGGCGGCTCCCGGTGCGCGTTCACGTTGATGCGCACGCACGACCGGGGAGGGCTCGATCCCGAGGATCGGCAGTCGCGGGTCGGCTGGACGAACGGTCTCGTGGGGGGGCGCTGCAACACCCTCGTCGGCGAGACGTTCGTGGAAGCGAGATTCGGCTGGGCGGGTCTCAGCAGCGAGGCCATCACTCGCGGAGCGTCGGAGTTCACCTCGTCGGTCGGCCGCGTTTTCGCGGAAGGAGACTTCAGTCGCTTGATCGGAGGGCTGCGGCTGAACACGGGCGCGTACATGCACATGGAGAGCGCCGGCTACGACCTCCAGCAGCTTCTCGCCGAGGAAGGACATCAGGAAGACGACTGGGTGGCGGGGGGGATATGGGCCGAGTTGGAGGTTCCTCTCGGCCGGGGATTCCGGATCCTGCCCGGTGCGGCCTTGTCCGCCATGACGCAGAGGCGCGCCTCGGTTCAGCCACGCCTGCGAGCTTCGTGGCGGGTGCCCGGCCTGGAGGACGCGGAGCTGAGCGGGGCGCTGGGCATCTACGAGCAGAGACTGGCGGGAATCGCGGATCGGCGGGACGCCAGCTCGATCTTCACGGCGTGGGTGCGGACACCGTTCGGCTCCAGAATGCGAGCGCTGCACGCTCAGGCGAGCTGGCAGCAGAGCCTCGGGTCATCGTTCTCGTACTCGTTCGACGGATACTACCGGCGCATGTACGACCTGCCGGTGACCACCTGGAGCACGGTCGCGCGCTTCGCCACGGACCTCTCTCTCGCCGATGGCCGCTCGTACGGCGGTGACGCCCGGATGGAGTACCGGAGCGGCCCGATCTACCTCTTCGGCGCGTACGCCTACAGCTGGACGGAGTACGAGTCCGCGCAGGCCGACTTCGGCGTGTGGTTCGGTGAACCGGTGCTCACCTTCCACCCACCGCACGATCGACGACACCAGCTGAGCGCTCTGGCCAGCCTCGAGCTCGGCGCCTACACGCTGGAAGCTCACTGGGAGCTCGGCTCCGGCTTCCCCTTCACCCGCCCCCTCGGCTTCGACGAGCTGATTCCGTTCCCGACCGACAACAGCCAACTGCCCCGCGTCACCCGAACGCCCGGCGAGACGCGCGTGTTGCTGGACCGACCCTACAACGGGCGCATGCCTGCGACGCATCATCTGGACCTCTCGGTGAAGCGGGCGCTGCCCGTCGGATCCCACGAGCTGGACCTTCAGGCCGGCGTCATCAACGCGTACGACCACACGAACATCTTCTACTACGACGTCTTCACGAACCGGCGCATCGATCAGCTGCCCATCGCTCCGTACCTCTCCGTGAAGATCCAACCCCGTTCCGGGAGAGGTCGATGAGCACCTCCCGGAGATGCCGCGCCGCACGGCGGGCTCGCGCACCCCGCTGGCGGTGGCTCGCCGTCTCTCTGACCGCAGCCCTGCTGGCAGGCGGCTGTCGGGAGTCGTTCCAGCCCTACCTGGAGACGAGCGAGGGGCCGTTCTCGATGTTCGGATACCTGGACGTAGGAGCCGACACTCAGTGGATCCGGGTGATGCCGGTCCGAAAGGACCTGCTCACCCGACCCGGGCCCATCGACGCGGTGGTCACTCTCCAGAACGTGGAGAGCGGCCGAACGGTGACCCTGACCGACTCCCTCTTCGAGTTCCAGGACGCCACCCTGGAAGGCGCGATCTACGCGCACAACTTCTGGACGGCGGAGCGAATCGAGCCGGGAGCGACATACCGGCTCGACGCGGTGAGGTCGGACGGCGCCACGACCAGCGCGATCGTCGAGCTGCCGGTCGACCCCGAGGTCGTCGTGTCGTACGACGAGGGGCCGCCGGACATCATCCGTGGGGACACCGTCTGGTACCGGAAGCCGCTCAGGATCTACGTGCGCGGCGAGTACCGCCTGTACACGGACGCGATCTACTCGGTGCGGGACTTCGTGCAAACGCCCCCGAGGGACTCGGTCGTCGTGGCCCAGAATCCGATTCGAAGCGATACCGGTGTGTACGAGTTCAGGCACCCGGACTCCCTCTGGAAGGACGTCTTCGACTTGCGAAGGGTGCAACTGAGAGTCGGGGTTGCGCCCATCGACTGGCCGTACCGACCCGGACTGTCGCCAGCGGAAGCCGTTCTGCCTGGAGCCGTTGCATCCAACGTCGAAGACGGATTCGGATTCGTGGGCGGGGTCGCGACATGGGTGGTCCCCCTTTCGCGCTGCAACCCCAAGGAAGCCAGACCCGGCGGCCTTCCGGTGTGCGGACACGTCGTGGACGCCGGCTCGGCGGAGATCGAAGGCAAGGTGGTGGGAGAGTGCAACCGCCTGAGTCGGCTGCCTGCGATCCATCTTACGGAGAATTTCGCCGGTGGGGGCACCGCGATCTTCGAGTGGGAGGCCGGTTGGCGAGGCAGCTACGCGTTCGACGGCCTCGAGCCCGGCGCGGACCTCGTCCTGGAGGTGGAGGGCGCGGCCGATAGGGTGCATGTGCCTCCCCTCGCGCCGGGCGAGCGGTATTTCGTCCCCGACATTTCGGTGCCCATAAGCTGCCCACCGAATGCGGCACCGCATCCCGGGGCGTGAGGACGCCTTGTACACCCACTGCATGTTCTGCCAGGCGGGCCTCGAGGCCAACGAAGAGATCGAGCACTTCCCGGTCGGGAGGTGCCTGTCCTACGACCAGGCCCGTGGCCGCCTCTGGGTGGTGTGCCCCCGATGCCATCGGTGGAACCTGACGCCTCTGGAGGAGCGCTGGGAGGCCATCGAGGGATCCGGGTGATGCTTCGACGCGTGAAGGTAGAGGGCGATGACGGGCGGAGCCTGATGCTCCATGCCCCGGCCATGCGCCTCGCGCGTTTCGGCGAGTCCGACGGGTCCGGGGCACCCACACTGGTGGTCCCCGGCTCGTGGAATGCGGAGGAGGTCCTCACGGGAGAGCGGGCCATCAGGGCGGCGGCGGTGATTCTGCCGCCGCTGAACGCCCGCGGTGCGAAGGAAGGCGTGGTCAGGGACGCTGCCGACGCGATCGAAGACGGGGGCGGCCCCGAGGGGTATGTCGCCGCCGCCTGGGGCGACCGCACGCGGGTCGGCACACGCCTGACCCGACCCATGGGACGCGCCGGCAAGGAGGGCGTGCTGGCTCTTCTACCCCCTCGACCCGCGTGGCGCTGGAGATGGCGCTGCACGAGGAGGAAGAGCGCCGCGCCCTCGACGGGGATCTCGCCGGCCTCGTGGCCATGTGGCGGGCCGCCGAGGAGATCGCCGCGATCTCCGACGACCTCTTCGTGCCGTCGGCTTGGGCCGCCTTCAAGCGGAAGCACTCTCCCGAAGCGGAGAGATGACCCTGTACGCGTTACCGGCGCGCACACAACTTATGGGCACACGCCACCGGCGCTCTCCTTACCGCCCGAACCCGGGATCCTCCATGAACCGACCGCCCATCGCTGCACTCGGCCTCCTCGTCGCTCTCTCCGCAACGCCCGTCGCCGCCCAGCGGGCGTGGAGCGGGTTGTCCGCGGCCCAGCAGATCCGGCTCGCCCTCCAGGCCGCCCCCCCAGAGCTGCGAGACGGCGCCACCGTGCAGGGATACGACAGCACCGGGGCGTTCGTCACACTCAGGAAGGGCACCGCTCCCCTGATCTGCATGGCCCCGAACCCGAAGTCGGACAGGCTCGAGGTCTCGTGTCATCAGGCCGGACTCGAAGCTTTCTTCGCCCGGGGCCGCGAGCTCAGGGCTCAGGGGGTAGCCGATGACAAAGTCCTCCACACCCGATGGGAGGAGAACGCGGCCGGCAAGCTCCCGATCCCGAACGGAGCGGTCAACAACATCGTCACGGGCAGTGGCTTCGACCCGGGCACCGGGGCGATCGCGGATCGCTACGAGCGATGGACGATCTACACGCCGGGGGCCACGCCCGAGAGCACGGGTCTCTCCACATCGCCCAGCGCGGGCCCCTGGCTCATGTTCCCGGGAACGCCCGGCGCGCACATCATGATCACGCCCCCTCGGCAGGGCGGGAGGTGAGGCGGAACTTCCACGATGCCGGCGGGCGCCACCCACCCGTAGCATGAGCGGCCGCTACGACGTCATCCTCTACGGCGCCACCGGGTTCACGGGACGCCAAACCGCCGAATACTTCGCCGCCCGGGCACCCGACGGGTTGCGGTGGGCCGTCGCCGCGCGCAACGGGGCCAAGCTCGAAGAGGTGGCCCGGGAAACCGGAGCCGCGGGCACGATCGTGGCGGACAGCCGGAACCCGGCGACCGTCGACGACATGGTCCGTCGGGCTCGGGTGCTTCTCACCACGGCTGGACCGTTCTCAAAGTATGGATCACCGGTGGTGGAAGCGTGCCTGCGACACGGCGTGGACTACGTGGACATCACCGGCGAGACGTGGTGGGTCCGGGAGCTCATCGAGCGTCATCACGACGAGGCCGCCGAGAGGGGCATTCGCATCGTCCCGTTCTGCGGCTTCGACTCCGTACCGTCGGACGTGGGCACGCTCTTCCTGGTGGATCACCTGCGCCGGGCCGGCAGCCGCGACATCCACCTGGTCAGCGCATCGTTCACGATGCGCGGAGGCCTGAACGGCGGCACCCTGGACACTGCACTCGCGATGGAGGAGCAGGGGAAGGAGCGTGAGGTGGCCGACCCGGTGCTCCTCAATCCCCCCAAACGACGGACCGAGGAGGAGCGGGCCCGCAGCCGCGACCTCCGGAGCGTCGTCCGTGATCCGGTGCGCGACGTGTGGCTGGCGCCGTTCATGATGGCGCCCATCAACAGCCGCGTGGTCCGGCGCAGCAACGCCCTGTTCGCCGATTACGATCGCCCGTACGGCGCTTCCTTCACGTATCGGGAGGCCATGGAGTTTCGGCGGCGGAGCGGCGCGGTGGGCATGGCCGTGGGGATCGGTGCCTTCTACGCGCTCGCGCGCAGGCCTTGGGGACGTCGCCTGGTGCGCCGCCTCGGACCCCGGCCCGGCGAGGGTCCCTCGGAGAGGACCATGGACCGAGGGTTCTTCCGGTGCCGCCTGCTCGGCGAAGACGAGGACGGACGGCGCGCCCTGGCCACCCTCTCCTTCCAGGGCGATCCCGGCAACCGCGCCACGGTGACCATGCTCTGCGAGTCGGCGCTGCTCCTCTGCCGACCCCGTGACGCCCTGCCGGGTGGCGTCGAGCGGGGAGGCGTGCTCACACCCGCCACCGCCCTGGGCTTGCCGCTCCTGGCGCGGCTCCGTGCTGCCGGCCTCATGGCCGCCGTCGAAGACCTGTAGTCCTGGCTCCCGGCCACCGCGGGCCGACTTCCGGAGCCCCCGAACGGAGCTAGCCGAACAGGGAGAGCGCCCCGATGTAGAGGGCGTACGCGGTCACGAGCGCCACACCGGTCCCTCGATGGACCAGGCGCCGCCGCAACGAGAACGAGACCAGGACGAGGCTGGCACAGACCATGACGGGGAGATCGAGCACGAAGAACCGCTCGGGAACCGTGATCGGCTCTCCACTGGCGATCGCGGCGGCACCCATGATCGCGAGGATGTTGAAGTTGTTGCTCCCCACGATCGTGCCGGCGACCATTTCCGTCCTCCGCCGCCGCGCCGCCAACACGGTGGTCGCGAGCTCCGGCAGGGAAGTGCCGACCGCGACGACGGTCAGGCCGATCACCGTCTCGGAGACGCCGAGTCGGCCCGCGATGTCGACGGCCGATTCGACCAGCAGATCCGCTCCGAGCGGCAGCATGACCAGCCCGACCCCGATGAAGAGGGCGATGACGCGCAGGCTACTCGGAAAGCCGAGCACCCAGTCGATTGCGCGGCGGCGGCTCGCCCGCTGAAACCGGAGCGTGTTGCGGAGCTGGAGCCCCAACCCCACGAAGAGCAGCCCGAGCAGGAGTCCGCCGTCCCCTCGTGTCAGATGACCCCCCTGGAGGCACAGACCTACGAAGAGGACGCTGATCCCGATCATGGCGACTCCGGAACGCGCGACGTTACGGTCCCCCGGCCGGAGCGGGAAGACGACGGCCGCCAAACCGCCGACGAGCAGAACGTTCGCGATGTTGCTCCCGGCCACGTTGCCCAGTGCGAGGCCTGCGTGTCCTTCCATGGCCGCCCGGACCGACACGACGAGCTCGGGCAACGAAGTACCGAGGCCGACGATGGTCAACGCGACGATCGTCTCGGGGACCTGGAAGCGACGGGCGAGCGCCACGGC
>CAZVYM010000030.1:0-36069 GCA_964630935.1 uncultured Gemmatimonadaceae bacterium
CGAACGTCACGGCCAAGGACTACATGCTCGAGATCCTCCGGCACCCCTACATACGGGACGGACACGCGATCGGGCAGATCATCGAATACGCGGGTCCGGCCGTCGAGGCGCTGAGCGTCGACGAGCGAGCCACGATGACCAACATGGCCGCCGAGGTGGGCGCGTTCACGGGGATCATCGCGGCGGATGGAAAGAGCGTGGAGTTCCTGGTGCGGGAGCGCGGCATGGAGCGAGCCCGCGCCGAAGCGCTGATCGAGGGGATGCAGTCGGATCCCGGCGCGGAGTACGTGAAGATCATCGAGATCGACGCGTCGGCCATCCGCCCGATGGCCGCCCTGCCGAACGATCCGGGCAACGGCGTGACCGTCGGGGAGCTGGAGGCCGACAGGATCCGCATCGACATCGCCTACGCCGGCTCGTGCACGGCCGGCAAGAAGGACGACATGGACATGTACGCCCGCGTGTTCGCCGAGGCGGACGCGCAGGGGCTCAAGGTCCACCCCGATGTCCGCTGCTACATCCAGTGCGGCTCCATCGAGGTGCGCGAGTACTGTCGCGAGAAGGGCTACCTGGATCTCTTCGAGCGGATCGGGGCCGAGTTCATCGAGCCGGGATGCGGAGCGTGCATCAACGCCGGCCCCGGCGTGACCGCGTCTCCCGACGAGGTGTCGATCTCGAGCCAGAACCGCAACTTTCCCGGCCGCTCCGGGCCCGGCCAGCTCTACCTGGCGTCTCCGTATTCGGTCGCGGCGAGCGCTGTGTCCGGCTACGTGACGCAGTGGGAGCCGGGCCGGACCTTCGAGCCCGCGAAGTCACGCAAGCTGACGGTGGTGTAGCAGGTCGCCGAAGGAGGGGAGGGAACCGCCATGGGCGAAGTCGAGAGCTACGAGGTCCGTCCCATCGGAACCGTACGCTCCTCGCTCACCCGCCGCGAGGACGCGCCGCGCCAGGGCAGCGAGGGAGCCCCGGAGGCGTGGATCGAGTTGCGGGACGACTTCCGGGACGGGCTTCTGGGCGTGGAGCCCGGCCGAGAGCTCCTCCTCCTCACGTGGCTGCACCGATCCGAGAGGGACGTGCTCCAGGTGCGCCCGCATCACGACCCCCAACGCACCCTCAAGGGCGTCTTCGTGACTCGATCGCCGGACCGACCCAACCCCATCGGACTGCATCCGGTGACCGTCCTCGAGGTGGACGGGTGTCGGCTCCGGGTCGCGCCCCTGGAGGCGATCGACGGCACCCCCGTCCTGGACATCAAGGTCGCCACAAGGGCGGACGGCAGATGCCCTGAGCCGTCGCGGTAGCCTTTACCCGTGAAGGGGCTTTCCACATCGTTCCCGGACGGTCGCGAAGCTCGGTCCTCTCCGGGAGCACCACGGTGAACCACACTCCTCCGTTCACGCCCGATCGAAGGCTCTTCCCCTTCGAATCGAAGTGGTACGAGAGCCGGGTGGGTCCGGTGCACTACATCGACGAGGGGGAGGGCGACCCGATCCTCTTCCTTCACGGGAACCCGACCTGGAGCTTCCTCTACCGCGGCATCGTCATCCGCCTGAGGAAGAAGTTCCGCTGCATCGCCCCGGATTATCCCGGGTTCGGCCTGTCGGTGCGGCCGGAGGACTACGGCTACACTCCGGGCGAGCATGCAGACGTCGTAGCGAATCTCGTGCGCCACCTGGGCCTCGAGCGACTCACGATCATGGGCCACGATTGGGGCGGCCCCATCGGCATGCGTGTGGCGCTCGACGAGTTGCCGCGACTGCGCGCGCTCGTCATGGGCAACACCTGGTACTGGCCCGTGGACCTCTGGTACATGAAGGCGTTCTCCTATCTCATGGGCACCGCCTTCCTGCAGAGCCAGATCCTCAAGAAGAACCTCTTCGTCGAGAAGATCCTGCCCATGGCGGTGAAGATACCGCTCGCGGACGAGGTGCTCAGCCACTACCGGGAGGCTCTCCCGACCCCGAAGAGCCGCATCGGCGTGGCCGAAGCGCCCAGGCAGATCCTGGCTTCCGAGCTCTGGCTCGGCGACCTCGCCGACGCGGTGCGCGAGCGTCTCGCCAACGTCCCGCTGCTCCTCGTATGGGGCATCGACGACTTCTCCTTTCCACGGACCTACATGGAACGTTTCCGCGATGACTTTCGGCTGACGAAGATCCACCGCCTCGACGCGAAGCACTTCATCCAGGAGGACTGTCCCGGTGAGATCGCGGAGGCGATCGAGGGATTCCTGGGGGATCAGCCTTGACGCTGCTCGTGATCGCCGCCGGAGGAGCATTCGGAGCCGTCAGCCGATACCTTGCGAGCGGATGGGTCCAGGGTCTCGGGGGCGAGTTCTTCCCCTGGGGAACGCTCGCCGTGAACGTCGCGGGCTGTCTCGCGCTGGGCTTCGCCGTCGTCTGGCTGCAGTCGTCCATCGCCTCGGCCGAGCTCCGCGGGTTCGTGACGATCGGATTCATGGGCTCGTTCACGACGTTCAGCACGTTCAGCTACGAGACCCTGGAGATGCTGCGTGACGGCGAGTGGCTGCGGGCGGGCGGGTACCTGGCGGGGAGCGTCGTCGTCGGCCTTCTCGCGGTGTTCGTCGGGTCGATGGTGGCGGAGGGACTGCTCAGGATGAGGAGGTAGCCTCATGGCTCATTCATTCGAGGGAGAGCGCACGCTGATGCGCATCTTCCTGGGCGAGAGCGACCATTGCCATGTCGGCCCCCACAAAGGGAAGCCGCTCTACGAGGCCCTCCTGCTCACGCTCCGTGAAGAGGGGTGTGCGGGGGCCACCGTCGTGCGCGCGATCGCCGGCTTCGGACCGAGCGCGACGATCCACACCGGGAAGGTCCTCCGCCTGTCCACCGACCTGCCCGTGATCGTGGAGGTGGTGGATACGGAGGAGACGCTCCAGAGGATCCTCCCCGTTCTCGACCGGATGATGGGAGGAGGCCTCATCACCATGGAGCGGGCGCACGTGATCCTGTACCGGCCGGAACAGAAGAAATAGGGAGGTTCTGGCCGTTCGCACGACGGAGCCGCGCGTGTCGCCCAGCCGCGCTCACGCCAGGCCGCTCAGGAGCGTGACGGCGAGGGCTCCCGTCAGGGGCACCACGACGTTGTCGTCCAGGGGCCAGCCGAGTCGCTCGGCGAGCGCCGTGACCACCCCGGCGCCCAGCGCGACCGGCCAGGGGTGGCGGGGGAGGAGGAGCGCGAGGCTCACCACCAGGAAGACGCCCGTGCCTTCGACGGAGCCGCCGAGGAATCGGTGCCGGCCCCACCGTCGCCCGACATAGCTGGCCGCCGGGTCGGCCAGCGCCAGCAGGAGAATCCCCGAGACGGCCGCCGCATGGGAAAAGAGAGCCACCGTCAGGAAGAGTCCCGAAGCGTAGAGCGTCGACGACGCGAGACCCTTCGCCTCGCGCGGGGACGCCAGGTGGCGGAACGCACGGAAGAAGACCACGTTGGCGCCTCGATGGAAGAGGCGCGCGGCATCGAGGGAAAGCAGCACGACGACGATCACGCCGAGAATCCACAACGCGGCTCCGCGTGAGATCCCGGTCCAGCTCAAGACAGCCGCCGCGAGGAGGCCATTGAAGGCGTGGAAGATCCGCCTCCATGGCTGCGGGCCCGAGGTACGCTCGACGAGCGCCTCGAGGGGGACATCACCGGGGGATTCGCGAGCCGCTCCGGCCTCCCGCCCCGAATCTTCTTCGGCCAAGACGCCTCCTCTCCGACATGCCGACCCCGATATGCCGGCGCGCGCCGCGATCGTATCACCGTCCCAAAGGTTACGCGCCCCGGGGCCGACCCGGTAGGCCCTCGTCGCCCGTCCTTGCTCCGCTTTCGCCGCTCCTCGCTCCCGCCATCTCCGTCCTTGCACCCGCCTTCGGCCGACCCTAGGGTTCGCTTCCGGTCCCCCGGACCGATCCCATTCACGGAGGCACCATGAAGCACGCTACCTGCCCAGCCTGCGTTCTGGCCCTGTCGGGCGCCGTCTCTCTCGGCCTCTCAGCCGCGCCGGTCCGCGCCCAGACGCCCCCACCCCTCCCACCCGCACCCCACGGTTGGGTGGTGCCCGTGAGCCCGGTGGGGCGCTTCAGCGAGCCCGGCATCGCCGTGGACCCGAACGACCCGATGCATGTGGTCGTCACCTATCAAGGACCGGCCACGGTCGCCTACTCCACCGACGGCGGGAAGACGTTCACACGCGCGAGTGGTACCGCGTCCACGCGGTATTCGGGCTCCGGCGACGTCTCGATCACCTACGACAGCCGCGGCCACGCGATCCTCTGCTACATCGCGCTCGACTCGCTCGGAACGTCCCAGTACTGGGGCCACGACGCCACCGCCAACGGGATCTACGTGCGCCGCTCGCTCGACGGCGGGAAGACATGGGAGACGGACGACATCGCGGTGTGGGATCACACCACACAGCCCGGCGTCCAGATCCCCTTCGAGGACAAGCCCTACATCGTCGCGGACAACAATCCCGAGAGCCCCTTTTACGGAAACCTGTATGTCGGCTGGACCCAGGACCGCCTGACGGACTCCGGCATCATCTTCAGCCGTTCGACGGATGGCGGAAAGACCTGGTCGAAGCCGATCCAGATCAGCCACTCGAGCCTGCCTCGCGACGACAACGGAATGACGGAGGGGTTCGACGGAACGGTCACGCCCGACGGGGTGCTCCACACGATCTGGGCAGGCCAGTACGACGAGCTTCGCTACGCTTCGTCCGACGACGGCGGCAAGACATTCCGTCCGAGTCGTGCCATCGTCGAGACCGGCCCGTCGCGGTTCCACATCCTCGGCTTCCCGAGCCGGAACGGCGTCAACGGCTATCCGCAGATCTCGATGGTGCCGGGCGAGGACGGTGAGGCCGCACATCTGTACGCGACCTGGAGCGACTACCGGAACGGCGAGGTGGACGTGTTCGCCGTGCACTCCGACGACGAGGGCGTCACGTGGTCGGAGCCGGTGAAGGTCAACACCGACCCCGCACACGATGGAGCGGACCACTTCCTCCAGTGGATGGCGGCCGACCCGAAGACCGGCGACCTCTTCGTCTCGTTCTTCGATCGGCGGGCCGATCCGACCGGGACGACCGCGCAGTTCGTCCTGGCGCGCTCGACCGATGGCGGGAAATCGTTCGACAACTGGACGTGGAGCACCGCACCGTTCAACACGATGAACGTGGTCCTCGGCGACTACACCGGCTTGACCGCGTTCGGCGGCTGCGTCTACGGCGTGTGGGCGGAGACCCGGAAGCCGTCGGCAGACCATGCGTCGTCGACACACGGGAGCGAGCCGTATCGGTACCCGCCCACGCAGGTGGTGGTGGGCGGCGCGAGCTTCAAGTCGACGGGGACGTGCACGCGTTAGCGTGGTATCACCGAGTCCATCGACCCCGGACGGTGTGCCGGCGGCACCGAGGCCAGGCCGGCCGACGAAGGAACCGCTACGTCACCGCGCCGAGCTTGTCGGGATTCAAGACCCGATAGACCGCGGTGATCCGCTCGCCATCCGTCCCGATGAAGCTCACGGAGAAGGGAACGGCCCCGAGGTACTGCACCAGGGCCCACTCCCCGTTCAGCGGAGCGATCCGGTACGTGAAGGGGCGGTCGTACTTCCTCTCGATGCCGCGCAAGAGGCGAACGATGCGATCCGCTCCGTGGATCACGTTGCGAGCCGCCGTAACCTTACCGCCTCCATCGCTCGTGAACGTGGCGTCGGGCGCGATCACGGCCAGGAGCGCCTCCTCGTCATCCGCCTCGAGCGCGGTCAGAAATCGTCGGAGCAACCGGTCGGTGACGTCGGAGGACACGGGAAACCGGACGCGCTCGGACCGCACCCGCCGGCGGGCGCGATGCACCGTCTGGCGCGTCGCCTCCTCCGTCTTGCCGAGCACGCGGGCGATGTCGGCGTACGGGTTGTCGAAGACCTCGCGCAGGAGAAACGCGGCGCGCTCCTCCGGAGCCAGACGCTCCAGGAGCACGAGGAAGGCCATCGAGAGATCCGAAGCCAGCTCCGCGTGGCGATCCGGGGAAGGAACGGGTCGGTCCCGGCCCACCGGCTCGGGGAGCCACGGCCCGGGATAGGCCTCACGCTCCGTGGCCCGGCGGCGCAGGCGGTCGATCGCCAGCCGCGTGACGACCGAGACCAGCCAGGCCTCCGGGCTCACCACGTCCCGGCGGGGAGCGCGATGCCAGCGCAGGAACGTCTCCTGCACCAGGTCCTCGGCGTCGTGCACTTCGCCGAGCATGCGGTACGCGACGGCGAACAGTCGCGGCCGGTGGCGTTCGAGATCGACGTCGGGGGCGTAGCTGCTCATACGTAATCATAGACGGGCGAGCGGCCACGGTGTGACACGCAGCCGCCTCCTGTCACGAGCGGCGCCCTCGTCCGTCTTCGATCATGAAGCCATACGACTGCCCCGACGTCGGAGAAGAGGGACCATGAGTCAGCGCATCAGATATCCCCGCGTGAATCCCGCCGCCTACCGAGCCATGGCGGCCATGCAGGCATACGTCGACCACACCAACCTCGAGCCCGAGCTGCTGGAGCTGGTGAAGCTGCGTGCGTCCTACATGAACGGATGCGCCTTCTGCGTGGACATGCACACCAAGGACGCCCGCGCCGCAGGCGAGAGCGAACAGCGTCTCTACGCCGTTCCCGTGTGGAGGGAGACTCCGTTCTTCACGCCACGTGAGCGGGCGGCCCTGGCCTGGACGGAGGCCGTTACCGACCTGGGGCGCTCGCACGTCCCCGACGACGTCTACGAAGAGGCGCGGGCGCACTTCGAGGAGGCCGAGCTGGTGGACCTGACCCTGTGCGTGATCGCCATCAACGGGTGGAACCGGCTCGCGGTCTCGTTCCGGAGCGACGTGGGAAGCTACCGCCCGCGCGAATCCGCCGAGGTGGCTTCTTGATCCGGCAGCCCGCGGCGAGATCGGCGCGACGCCGCCTCGATCCATCGAGGACCGGGGCCGCTCGTCACCTCACGTGGAGAGGTCGTCCGACTCGTCCGTCGCCCGGTCGAGGCGTCCCCAACCCTTCGGGACACCCAGAAAGCCCAACAGGCCCAACACGGGGATCACGCCCGCGGCCAGCAGCGCCCGGTCCTCGCGCTCCTGGGGCTCAACGGGCTTGGCGGTGCGCTCGACGAGGGCCGTGCCGTCGTAACGGACGACGGGATTCAGGAGCATGCGGGTGTGTGGCGTCACGATCTCGACACGGACGTAGGTATCGGCCGGCCTCACCACGTATCGGGCTTCCATGCTGTCCCGCACCTCGCTTCTGAGCTCGCCGTTCTGGCCGATGAAGCGGAAGGAGGTCGCGCCCGGATCGGTCCGCACGACGAGCGTATCGTGGTGGAGCGTCACCTCGCGGAGGCCCACGTCGGAGACGCCGTGACGGCCGACCACACCGTAGGTGTGTCCAGCCCGCAGGGCCGCGAGCACGTCGGACCGGTCCTTGGTCGGAGCCTGGACCATGGTCCAGGAGACGCCGGTGTCGCCGGGTCTGTTCAGGTCGTGCTCGTCGTCGTCCGCGATGGCCCAGGACAGGTGCCCGGCCGAGAGCGCCGCATCCCACCGGTCGGCCCCCACCACTCCCCTGCGCGCGACCTCCATCAGTGAGTATCCGGTCAGATACCGCAGCGCGCGTTTCGGATATCCGTTCCTGAGCCATGGGTGCGCCAGCGCGACGATCCCGCCGTCCTGATCCAGCCGATCCAACACGTATTGTCGGTCGGAGAGGCTCTGGTCGAATGGGAAATCCAGCCAGGTGACCCGCTTCGCCCCGATCACCAGCTCGTGGACCTTGTGGACGTTGTACCCGTGCTCGTAGACGGGGATGACGTCTTCGTCTCCGGGCGCGCCGTCGTCGATGCTCTGGTAGTTCGACACGCACGCGATGTCGTATCCGAGATGCCGATAGAAGCGCCGGACCCTCCGAGCGGACTGGTGTCCATTCGTGATTCCGTGCCAAGCGTAGGCGTGGGCATGGAAGTTCGCCTTCCACCAGCGCCCGGTGGCTCCAGCATAGGGGTCGAACAGCCGGGAGCCGGCGAAGGGAGCGGGCTTCTGGAACCGATAGTCGGGAAAGAGGGTGTAGGGCCAGCATCCGCCCAGCACGACCAGCGCCAGAAAGGCCAACGTCCCCAGGCCGAGCCACGAGGCGAGCCGGCGCGCGGAGGGTCGGCTCAACCGCCTGGGCGATCCTCCCCGGGGCCCATCCGGGGCACCACGATTCGGGTTCATCTCTGCCTCTCGTTGCCGTCCCAGGGGTGCTCGAAGCCACGGGCCAGGAAGACGGTGACGGAAAACTCCGGGTGACCCATGCGGGTCATCACGACGCGCCCCTCCGGCTCCACCGAGCGGAAATGCCCGGCGAACCTGGCCGCGGGATCGGCGCCGCCGTCTCCGGTGGGCGTTCTCTCCACGATCACCGCGTCCCGCCCCAGGAAGGCGCTCTGGGGATCGAGGAAGCCGAACTGGTGCGGGCTGCTGCAGAGACAGACGGTCGGCACGTCCGGACCCATCGCATACGCGGTCTTGCCGGCTTCGATCCAGCTCGGAGCGGCGAGGAAGCGGGTGCTGTCGGAGAGCAGCCCACGCTCCTTCAGGGCCGGCGCCAGCTCCCGCCAGTCCATCGCCTCCCACGACGGATCGCCGCGGCGGAAGAGCGATGGAGCGGCGCGACCGATCCATCCGGTCGCGATGTGGGTCGAGAGCACAGCGAGGAGTACGAGGAAGCCAGCGACCGAGAACCTGAGCCAGGCTCTCGCGCCCCTGCGCCGCTCACGCAGCCACCGGTCGACCGACTCCCCGAGGAGGGGGAAGAGGAAGAGATAGCCGGGTGCCTCCCAATGCGGCAGGCCCGGGCTCCCCCCGAGCGAGGGAAGCGTGAACACCACGATGGGGCCGAGCGCGAGACAGCACAGGAGCCAGCGCTTCGGATCGCGGGGTCCGGCACCCAGAGCGCGAACGAGGAGCCAGACGAGGGGCACCCAGATCCAGGGCAGGACGTAGCCGGCCTGTCCTCCGATCGACTGGAGGAAGGACGTCAGGTGGATGCCCGCGGGCACGGCGCGGCCGCCCTGGAACCGGAAGGAGATCCAACCGTGGTGCGCGTTCCAATAGAGGACCGGCCCGAACATGACGGCCGCCACCGCGGCGGCCAGGTACGGCCCCGCGCGTCGTAGCCAATGCCGACTCTCCCGCCGCGTGATCAGGAAGAGGAAGGTCCCGGCCGCCACGAAGATCCCGTGGTACTTGGAGAGAAGCGCCAGGCCGGTCATGACGCCGGCGCCGAGCCATCGAGCGGTGGCGTGGTCGGGGTCCTGCCGTCCGACGAGCACCGGCACGAGGCAAAGGGCGGCGGCGAGCATGAAGAACATCAACGGCCCATCCGGAAGGACCCAGCCACCCGTGCTGACGCTGAAGACCGGCGACACGTTGAGGAGCAGCGCGGCATAGAAACCGGCCCGCTCTCCATAGAGGCGGGCGGTGAGCCGATACATCAGCCACGTCGTTCCCGCGAAGAACAAGATGAACGGGAGACGCATGAGGACCCGGTTCTCGCTGTGCATCAGCTTGGCGAGCAAGCCGGGAATCCAGAATGAGATCGGTGGATGATCGAAGTAGCTGAGACTCAGCCCCCTCGACACGGACACCGCGTACGACTCGTCCACCCCGAGCCCGATCGCGCCCGAGAGGACGAGGCGCAGCGCGATGCCCGCCACCACCAGGAGCAGGACCGCTCGCCTGACGTCCCTCCCGTCGATGGCCGCTTTCCCGACGGCGGGACCCGTCTCGGGCATCCCTCTCGTGTCCGTGAGCCCTCCGATCTCGAATTCGACATTCCACGTATTCAGCGACCGGGTAGTTCTCCGGCGGCCCCCGGTGGGTTCCCGGGCCATGGTCGGCCCGGCCCCGGGCGGAAGAGCTCCCGTGCTGCGGTCCGCGGATGATAAGAGGCGTACGCTGACAAGAGGGTAACAGGGAGGCAACACGACCCGGCCGGACGCGCGCGCGCCGGCCCGCGGACATGCGGACACGTGCAGAGGCCGGCTTCAGCGGCCTGCCGAGGCCGTGGGAGGCGTCCTCGAGGCTTGCAGAGGTGGCGGCGGCGCTTTCAGCCGGCGGTCGGGAGCAGGGGGGGGCGTGTCAGCCGGCTTTCAGGTATTGGTCGTACCACTCGATGACGCGCCTCAATCGGTCCAGCAGGTGCTTCTCCTCGCGCAGCCCGTGCGGCTCGCGTGGGTAGAGCACGTACTCGACCGGCACGCCGTACCGCTTGAGCGGCCGGTACAGCTGGTCGCTCTGGCCCTGAGGGTCGGTCGTGTCTTCGGTCCCCTGCAGAATGAGGGTCGGCGTGCGGATGTTCTTCGCGTAGGTCACCGGGGAATGTCGGATGAACCCTTCCAGGTTCTCGTAGGGAAGACCCCAGAACCACTCGTCGTAGGCCGGGCCGGCCTCCGTGCCGAACTCGCTCGCCAGATCCGAGAGACCCGCGCCCACCACCGCCGCCTTGAACCGGTGTGTCTGGGTGATGGCCCATTCCGACATGTAGCCGCCGTAGGACCAGCCGCCGATGCCGAGACGCTCGGGATCGACGAGCCCACGGGCGATGACGGTGTCCACGCCGGCCATGACATCCTCGTAGTCGCCCCCGCCCCAATCGGCGCGGTTGGACGCGAGGAAGTCCCACCCGTAGCCCACGGATCCCCGGATGTTGGGATAGAGCACGGCGTAGCCCCGTGCCGCCAGGAGCTGGCCCCACGGCTCGAAGCGGTCGGACCAGCGCCCCGTGGGACCGCCGTGGATGAGGACCACCAGGGGAGGCTTTCCGGGCCCCGTCCGGACGGAAGGCACGAGGAGGGCCGCCTCGATCGGTGTGCCGTCGAAGCTCCGATACGTGAACCTGCGTGGCTCCACGAGCGGCGGGTGCTCCCACCGGTCGTTGAGGTGGCTCACCTGCTCGGCCGGCGCGCCCGTCACGGAGAGCCAGAGCTCCGGCGGGCGCGTGGTGGTCTCACCCACGAACGCGAGCGTGCCTCCCTGGAGCGAGTAGCTGGTCACGTTTACGGGTACGGGGGGGAATGGGTGGGCCGATCCGTCGAGGTCGAGCTTCACCATCCGGCTCGTGAAGCCCTCCGTGATCCCCGCCGTGAGCGTCCCGTCGGGTTGCCAACGGACAGCTCCCATGGGTCGGTCGACCGTCGCGGCCGTGAGGTCGTGCGCTTCGGGTGCGCCGAGCTCCTGGACGTAGACGTCGTGCGGCACCGGTCCGTCGACGCGAGCGGCGATGTAGGCGATCCGGTGCCCGTCGGGTGAGACCTCGACGTTGCTGAACGGACCTTTGGGAGAAGCGAGCACGGTCACGCTGCTGTCGGCCAGGCTCACCCGCACGATCTGGTCCGTGTGCTCGTCCGACGCCGGCCGGTCCGTGGCGGTGGCCACGAGCGCCCGGCCCCCCGGCATCCACGTCACGTCGCCAATGCTCCACGGCTCCTCGGCGAGCCGCCGGACACTCTTCGTCGCGACGTCGACGACCCAGGCGCGCGCGTGGCGATCATCCTCGTCGACCACCCGGGCGTCGTCCTTCTCTTCGATCCTCTTCTTCTCCTCCGCGGTTCGGGGCTCCGTGGCGACGAAGGCGATCGACTCGCCGTCGGGCGACCACGCGAAGCTCCGGACGGGCCGCTGGCCGTCGGTGAGCGGCGCCGCCTCGCCGCCATCCATCGGGAGGAGATAGACCCGGGTTCCCTCGTCCCGGTCGGAGAGGAACGCCAGCGTGCGGCCGTCCGGAGACCACCGCGGCGAGAACTCGGACCCTTCGGAGTGCGTGAGCCTGCGGACCTGTCGTGTCGCCACGTCGATCATCCAGATGGCCCGGAGCCGCTCGTCGCCCGTCGGCGGCTCGGTGACCACGAACGCCACCCGGCTGCCGTCCGGCGAGACCCGCGTATCGCCCAGCTGACGGATTTGGAGCGTCTGCTCCGGCGTGAGGGTATCCGGAGCCTGCCTCGCAGCCGGAGCCACGCCGGCGGCCGTCTGAAGCAGTGCGAGCAGGGTCAGGCATGCGATGGTCATGGATTTCCCACGTCAGAACATCTTGCCCGACAGCGAAGGCTCCTTGTCCGTTCGGGTGCCGATCTTGATGAACGTCTCGAGCCTCGGGACCCCTTCGGCATGAAGGGTCTCGTGGACACGACGCACCCCCTCGAAGATGTCGGCGAGCTCGCCCTCGACGTTCGTCCCGTTCGGGTGAAGCTGGGGCTCGAGTCCCGCCTCCACCAGCACCGCGTGGGCTCGCCGCACCTGCTTTCGGACCGAAACGCCGACCCCGACGGGAATCACCTGGATCTCGGCCGTGGCTTTCATGTTCACCTCGTCGTGGAAGTCCGCTCGATCCGGACGGTAGACGATGGCGCGGGGAACGCAATGGGTCGGGGCCGGAATTCCGGACGGACCCGGCCGGTGCGGGATGAATCGGATCATTGCGGGGGGGCCGCTCCGGTCCCATCGTTTCAAGTAGTCTCCTGGTCTCTCCTGCACCCCCTGACCCCGCGGATTTTTCGATTCGAGCGCCTGCCATGCCCTCTCCCATCCGTGCGCTGGTCGTCGAAGACGACCCGACGACCAGTCTGTTCATCCGGGAGGTGCTGAAGCGTCGGGGACACGAGGTCCAGGTCTTCGAGAGCGCCGAGGCCGCCTGGGAGGTCGCGCAGCGCGAGGCGTTCTCCCTCGCCGTCCTGGACATGACTCTTCCGGGCATGGACGGAGCCCAGCTCTGCCGCAAGCTGCGGCAGCTGCCGTACGGTGAGGAGATGGTCGTGATGTTCGTCACCGGGGCGGAGGCGGTCGACGACCTCGGCCGGGCGCTCGACGCCGGGGCGGACGACTACGTCCTCAAGCCCGTCCTGGACGCGAACCTTCCAGCCCGCTTCGCGCTGGCCGAGCGTCGCATCCACTTCCTGCAGGAGCGGAAGCACTCCAAGGAGGGGGTCGACGAGCACCCGCTCAAGGACTCCGTGACCGACCTGGTCAACCGGACCCTCTTCTTCGAGCAGCTCCACCGCACGGCCAGGCGCGCGGCGCGTGAGAACCAGAAGTCGGGGCGTGTCGGTAGATATCTCTTCGCCGTGCTCATCTTGAACATGGACGGGTTCGGAGAGATCAACGAGCGGTTCGGCTTCCAGGAGGGCAACGTCCTTCTCCGCGAGGTGGGAGAGAGGCTCGAGGAGTGCATCCGATCGGGAGACACCGTGGCTCGATTCGGGGGTGACGAGTTCGTCATCCTCCTGGACGACATGAAGGACGTGAGCGACCCGGCGCGTGTGCTGTTGCGCGTCGAGGAAGCGTTCGCCCGTCCGTTCGTCGTCGAAGGGGAGAAGGTCCTCCTGAGCGCATGTGCCGGCGTCTCGCTCAAGCTGTCCGCCGCGGCGGATCCGGTCCAGCTACTCGAGGAGGCTCGCAGTGCCCTGGCCAGAGCCAAGGCGCAGGGACCGGGAACGCACCAGATCCACGACCTCGTCGTCCACGCCCAGGCGATGGCCCAGCTCCACCTCGAGGCGCGTCTCCGGAAGGCGGTGGTCAACGAAGAGATGGAGTTGTACTACCAGCCGATCGTGTCGCTCGGCGACGGGAGGATCGCCGGGTTCGAGGCCCTCGTGCGGTGGAACGATCCGGAGCGCGGGCTCGTGGGACCGGCGGACTTCATCCAGATGGCCGAGGACACCGGCGCGATCGTTCCTCTCGGAACGTGGATCATCCAGGCTGCGATGCGCCAGCTCGCGGCCTGGAACGCGGAGAGGTCACCCGACCAGCCCCCACTCTTCATGAGCATCAACGTCTCGGGCCGGCAGTTCGCCCGCTCCGAGCTGGCCGATGAGGTGACGGGGGCGCTGACGACGTTCGGGGTGTCTCCGCAGCACATCCACATCGAGATCACGGAGACGGCCCTGATGACGGATCTTCAGGCCGCCACCGGCGTCCTGCACCGGTTGAAGGACGCGGAGGTGAAGATCCACGTCGACGACTTCGGCACCGGGTATTCCTCCCTGAGCTACCTGGTCAGCCTTCCCCTGGACGGTCTGAAGATCGACCAGTCCTTCGTGAACCGCATGACCGAGAGCATGGAGAGCCGCGAGGTCGTGCGGACCATCGCACAGCTCGCCAGCGCGTTGAAGCTGAGCGTGGTCGCGGAGGGCGTGGAGACCGACAACCAGCTCGAGGAGCTTCGCAGCCTCCACTGCGAGTACGGGCAGGGATTCCTGCTCGGCAGGCCGGGCCCCGCGGAGGATATGGCCCGGCTGCTCCATCCCGATTTCGCGGCTTCCTGAGGGCGGACGGTCGGTGACGGCCACCGAGGAGCCGCCCACGACACACCATGCGTAGATGGGAATGGTGGCGCCACCGCCTGTTCCAGGCGGGGGTGGTGCTGAAAGGGCTCGACGGACTTCTCGAAGCCGGCGGGGCGGCGCTGCTCGCCATCTTCGGCTCCGCGGGCGTGGGCAAGGCCGTGCGTCTCCTGACCCAGCACGAGCTTTCCGAGGACCCGAACGACGTCGTGGCGGGCTGGCTCGTCCGCCACCTGCAGAACCTGGGCCGGGACACGGTCCACTTCGCCATCGCGTATCTTCTGGTTCACGGCGTGGTGAAGCTCGTGCTGGCCGTGGGGCTGATCCGCGAGCGCCTGGGAATCTTCCCGTGGGCCCTCGGGTTCCTGGGCCTGTTCGTGCTGTACCAGTGCTATCGGCTGTGGGTCGGCTTCTCCGCGGGGCTTGCCTTCCTGACGATCCTGGACATCGTCATCATGGGCTTCGTCTGGGGCGAGTACCGGTCGCTGCGCAAGGTGGCGTGAGGCCGAGCCCGTCCCTTCCCGGGCCCTCCTTGCACGGTACCGCGTTCACCTTCTGCCCGGATCCGTCGACACCGTGACCCAGAGCACGCTCCACCTGCCGGACCCGCTTCACACCTATCTCCTCAGCGCGTCGCTCCGTGAGCCTCCCATCCTGAGACGACTGCGCGACGAGACGGCCCGCATGGAGCAGGCGAGCATGCAGATCGCGCCGGAGCAGGGGCAGCTCATGGCGCTCCTGGTGGAGCTCGTCGGCGCGCGCCGGACGCTCGAGGTCGGAACCTTCACGGGTTACAGCGCGCTGGCCGTCGCCCTCGCGCTTCCCGAGGACGGAACGGTGGTGGCGTGCGACGTCAGCGAGGAGTGGACGTCGGTCGCCCGGCGCTATTGGCGAGAGGCGGGCGTCGAGCACAAGATCGACCTCCGCCTCGCGCCGGCACTCGAGACGCTGGACGGGCTACTCCGAGCGGGAGACGCCGACTCGTTCGACTTCGCGTTCATCGACGCGGACAAGGAGTCGTACGAGGCATACTGGGAGCGCGCGCTCCGGCTCGTCCGCCGCGGCGGGCTGGTGGCCGTCGACAACACGCTCTGGAGCGGTCGCGTCGCTGATCCCGAGGTCACGGACGACTCCACGGAGGCGATCCGCGCCTTCAATGCGCGACTGCACGCGGACGAGCGGGTCACGCTCAGCCTCGTGCCGATCGGCGACGGGCTGACGCTGGCCAGGAGGCGATAGTCGGAGCCGGCTGCCCACGCGCCAACGTCCGCCCGAGCCGTCCGCCCGAGCCGACTCCTTTTCGAGCGGTCCGCCCGAGCCGACTGTCCTTCGAGCGGCCCCCTACGCCTCGGGCTCCCTGTGGACTCGCGCGGCCTTGAGGATGTCCTCCATGAGGCACCATCTCGTGAACGAAGACTGGATGAGGTTCACCCCGACGAAGGCGGTGAACAGGAGCCACCAGGGGCTCACCCACACCGCGAGGGCCAACGAGACGAGGATGAACGTGCCGGCGATGAGTCGGATCTTGTGATTCAGGCTCACGGGTTCTCCGGGAGTCAGGCGTTTGCGTCGGGTGAAGGCAGGCCGGAGGTGGCGACCTTGTCGACGTCGATCTGCCACGCGTGGATGGGGTGATTGGGGTCCTTGCAGCCGGTGCACGTGCTCACGGCCGCGAGCAGCTCCCCGGCCTTGTCGGCGCCCAGGAAGACCATGAGCATGCGCGACTGGTACGGCGCCACCTTCCCGTACCAACCCGCCGTGCCCATGCCGTGCCCTTCGACGGAGATCTCGCTGTACGCCACCAGTTGGTGCTCGTCGAGGACGCGCTCCACGATGGGGGTGTCTTCCTCGAGGAACATCAGGATTACGAGCTTCATGGGATCATCTCCTCAAGCGCCGGTCCCGGCCGGGGCCGGCTCGGGTGAGGTCGAGGTCGAGGTCGGCGGAGTTGAACCGCCATCCCCCACCGAGCGTCGCTTCAGCAGGAAGTAGATGCCGGGCACCACGATCAGGGAGAGCACGGTGGAGGCGATCGAGCCCGCGACGAGCGCCACGGCGAGACCCTGGAAGATCGGGTCGAACAGGATCACGAACGCGCCGATGATCACGGCGGCCGCGGTGATCACGATCGGCCGCGTACGCACCGCGCCCGCCTCGACGATCGCCTGCTCGAGCGGGACCCCGGCGGCGATGCGGGCCTCGAGGTAGTCGATCAGGAGGATGCCGTTGCGGACCATGATGCCGGCGAGGGCGATCATGCCGATCATCGATGTGGCCGTGAAGAACGCGCCCACCAGAAGGTGGCCGGGCGCGATGCCGATGAGGGTGAGCGGAATCGCCATCATCATGACCAACGGCGTCACGAAGGAGCCGAACCAGGCCACGATGAGCACGTAGATCAGGACGAGCGCCCCGGCGAAGGCCACGCCGAGATCGCGGAAGACCTCATACGTGATCTGCCACTCGCCGTCCCACTTCAAAACCGGTCGCTCGGTGACCTGGGGCTCCCGGGCGAACAGGCGCCCGAGAGGCTGACCTCCGGCGACGTGGATGCCGTCCAGGCTCTTCTCCATGTCCAGAATGGCGTACACGGGACTCTCCTCGGCGCCCGCCACGTCGCCCATGACGTAGATCACCGGCTTCCCGTTCTTCCGGTCCACCACCTGGGGACGTGTGCCTTCGCTCCTGCGCACGAGCTCCCCGGCCGGCACCATCCGACCCGTCCTGGACCCGAGGCGGATGCTCCCGAGCCGGTCGATCCCCGAGCGGTCGGGTTCGTCGACCTGGACGAGGAGCGGCACCGGATCGCGGGCCTCCGGATCCGAGATGTGCGAGACGACCTGACCGCCGAGCGCCACGCGGAGAGCCCCGACCACTTGCTCCTTCGCGACGCCGGACAGCGCGGCCTTCTCGGCGTCGACGTCGAGGTGGACCTCCTTCTGCGGCGCCACCAGGGACCAGTCGACGTCCACGACACCGTCCTGAGCCTCGAACCGGTCCATGACCTGGCGCGCAACGCGCTCCCGCTCCGTCGCGTCGTCTCCATAGACCTCGGCCACCAGCGTGGAGAGCACGGGAGGGCCGGGGGGCACCTCCACGACCTTCGCTCTCGCCCCGGTGCCTGAGGCCGCGACGATAGAGTCCACGATGGGCCTCAGGGCCAACGCGATGTCGTGGCTCTTGGCCGAGCGCTCCTCCTTGTCCACCAGATTCACCTGGAGGTCGGCCACCTGGGGGCCTCTCCTCAGGTAGTAATGGCGGATCATTCCGTTGAAGTTGAACGGGGCCGCCACGCCCGCGTAGAGCTGCACGTCCGACACGTTGGGTGCCGCCGCCACCGCGCGGCCCACGTCGGCGGCCAGGGCCTCCGTGGTCTCGAGCGGCGTCCCCTCCGGCAGGTCGAGAATCACCTGGACCTCGTTCTTGTCGTCGAAGGGGAGCATCTTGACCTCGACCCACCGTGTCAGGAACATCCCGCCCGCCCCCATCAGCAGCACGAAGACCGTGGCGAGGGCCCCCCACATCGCGGCGGGTCGGGCCAGAAGGGGCCGCATGAGGGCCCCGTACAGCTTGTAGATGCGGGTGTTCTCGAGCACATAGGAATGACCGTCCCCGTGACCGCCCCCGCTGCCAAGCAGCTTGTACGCCAGCCACGGCGTGATCGTAAGGGCCACCGCGAGGGAGAAGATCATCGCCACGGTGGCGCCCACGGGCATGGGGCTCATGTACGGGCCCATGAGGCCGCTCACGAAGAGCATGGGCAGCACCGCCGCGATGACCGTGAGCGTGGCCAGGATCGTGGGATTGCCCACTTCGTCCACGGCGGCGAGGGCGGCCGCCCGGAGCGGCCGGTCCCTCATGCTGAAGTGCCGCTCGATGTTCTCGGCCACGATGATCGAGTCGTCGACCACGATTCCCGTGACGAAGATGAGCGCGAAGAGCGTCACGCGGTTCAGTGTGTAGCCGAACACGTGGTACACGAAGAGCGTGAGCGCGAAGGTGAGCGGCACCGACATCATCACGACGACCGCGCTCCGCCATCCCATGGTCAGGAGGATGACCAGTCCGACCGAGAGAACCGCCAGGACCAGATGCTCCTGGAGGGTGCTCACCTTCTGGCGCGCGGTCTCCCCGTAGTTGCGGGTGACCTCCGCGGTCACGTTCTCGGGTACGATGCGGCCGTGCGCTTCGTGGATGCGCGCTTCGAGTGCCCGTCCGAGCTTCGTGGCGTCCGCTCCGGGACGCTTGGAGACGGCCACCGTGACCATGGGCGTCCAACCTCCGCCGGCGTCGGACTGGAACGTGTAGTGGGTGACCTCGGCCGGCCCGTCGATCACCTTCGCGACGTCCCGTACCTGGACGAGGGCGCCGTCTCGGACGTCCAGAACGACGTTGCCCACGTCCTCGGCGCTCGAGAGGAAGGGACCCGCCGTGACGCGCACGACCTGGTCGTCCGCCGTGTAGGTGCCCGCCTCGGCCTGCACGTTCTCTCCCGAGAGGCGCTGGGTGACCTGGAGCGGATCGATCCCGTAGGTGGCCATCCGCTCCGGATCCAACTCGACCCTCATCTCCCTCGGGTAGCCGCCCACCACCTCCACGTCGCGGACGTTCGGCACGGTCTCGAGCTCGACACGCAGCTCATCCGCAATGCGGCGGAGCTCTCCGCCGTCCAGCCCCCCACCGTGCAGCGTCGCCGTGAAGAACGGGACGTCGTCGATGGTCACCGTCTTCACGAGCGGGAACTGGAGACCCGGAGGCATCCTGTCGGCGTACTTCATGAGCGTGCTGTAGAGCTGGACCAGGCTCTTCTCCATGTCCCGGCCCACCTCGAAGCGCACAGTCACCAGCCCGAGACCCGGCTCGGCGTGGCTGTACACGTATTCCACGCCCTCGATGCCCGAGAGCACGTTCTCCAGCGGCACCAGGACCCGATTCTCCACCTCTTTGGGCGTGGCGCCCGGAAGCGGCAGGTACAGGTCCGCCAGAGGCACGATGATCTGCGGCTCCTCCTCGCTGGGCATGTGCGTGACCGTCCAGGCCCCGACGCCCAGCGCCGCGGCCATGAGCAAAGGCGTCAGCTTCGACTGCAGGAAGAGCCCTGCCAGACGCCCGGCGACGTTCTGCC
Source organism: uncultured Gemmatimonadaceae bacterium (assembly GCA_964630935.1). Classification (GTDB taxonomy): domain Bacteria; phylum Gemmatimonadota; class Gemmatimonadetes; order Longimicrobiales; family Gaopeijiaceae; genus SZUA-318. The sequence continues at coordinate 19,479 of CAZVYM010000030.1, forward strand.
TCACGAGCCCACCTCCATAGCGGTGTCCCGACCCGCGACCTCGCCACCGGGGGCGGACCATGCCTCCGGATGGGCGGTCGAGACCGGACGTCCGTCGGTCAGCTCCGGAGCGGGCCGGCGCACCACCACGAGATCCCCGGCGGGACCGGCGAGGAGCTCGACGGCGTCCCCACGGCTCCTGCCCAACCGGACCCACCGCAGGCGCAGTGTGTCCGCCTCGAGCGCGAAGACACCGGTCAGCTGACCCCGACGCACGATGGCGTCCTCGGGAACCCACCGTGGCCCCTGGTCGTTACGCCGGAGCTCGAGACGGGCGTACGATCCGGGGATGACGCCTCCGTTGCCTTCCCGCAGGCTCGCCTCGACCCGGAACGTGCGGCTCGCGCCTCCGAGCGCGGGCACCACCCGGTCGACCCGCCCCGCACGAACCGCATCGTCCACTCGGACCCCGACGGAGTCTCCCACCGACAACGTGCCGGCGCGGCGTGCCGGAAGCTCCGCGATCACTTTGAGGGCTCCTGATCCGACCAGCGTGAAGAGCGGTCGGCCCGGAGCGGCCAGGTCGCCGGGATCGACGTTTCGGTGCGTCACCACTCCGTCGAACGGCGCGCGCACGACCGCGTAGGCCTCCTGGGCCTCGGCTTCGATCCGCTGCGCTCGGGCCCCCTCCAGAGCGGCCTCGGCCTGGTCGAGCTCCTGTTGGGACGCCGCGCCGTCGGAATGCAGGTTGGCGATGCGCTGGTGCGAGCGCTCGGCCAGCTTCTCCTGGGCACGCGCGGCCGCCACGCGAGCCCGTATGTCCGTTGCGTCCAGGGACACCAGCGCATCGCCTTGGTGAACGCGCGCTCCCACATGCACGTGGACGCGCTCGACGGTGCCGCTCATGCGGGTCGCCACTTCGGCCGTGCGGTCGGACGCGACGACCGCGGGGTAGCTCTCGACCGCGGGAGCGCGCCGCACGGGCGAGACGGTCACCTCCGCCGGTTGCTCGGGCCTCGGAAGGCGGCCCGGCTCATCGGAGCTGCACGCAGCTACGGTCAGGGCGACGGTGAGCAAGGTCAGATGCTTCATCGGTCCGATCCTCCGGAGACGTCGTCGTTCGCGATGTCGGTCAGGAAGGCCAGGCGAGCCCTGGCGATGTCGAGTTGCAGGGCGGCGTCCACCGCGCGGGTGCGCAGAGCGGCCGCCTGGGCCTCCGCGGCCAGAAGGTCGGCCGTGGTGACGAGTCCTTCTTCGAATCGTCGGCGCATCAGCCGCGCGGCCTCGTCGGCAGCGGCCGCGGCACCCTCCGCCGCCACCACCCCCTGGCTCGCGGCCTTCACGCCTCGTCTCGTGGCGTCCACCTGGGCCTCGGCCTCGCGGACCAACTGGGCGTGCTCGACGCGGGCCGCGTCGCGCAGGGCGGCCGCCGCCCTTTCCCGGGCGGTGACCTGGAACCCGGTGAACACCGGGAGCTTCAACTGGAATCCCACGGTCCAGCTCCCCTCGGTGCCGGAGAACGCATCCGGAGCATGGGACTCCAGACGAGCGAATCCCTGAAGGCTGGGCAGACGCGCCCTGCTCGCCTGGCTCACGCGCGCGTCGGCCGCCCGCACCCCGGCCTCGGCCGCCCGCAGGTCCGGTCGGCTCGCCAGATCCACCTCCGAGTCCGGGGCAGCGAACGAGAACACGGTGTCCGTGGGAATCGGCACATGCCCCTGCGGCCATCCCAGGGCGACGGCGAGCCGGTCCCGCGCATCGGACAGCTCGCGCTCGGCGTCGATGCGCCGAGCCCGAGCCCCTTCACGCGCGGCTCGGGCCTGCAGAACGTCCGCGTCGGTAAGCACCCCCTGCTCGAGCCGGAGCTCGGCCCGGTGTGCGTCGGCCTCGGCCGCGGCCAGCGCCGTCACGGCCGCGTCGAGCCGCTCCGCTGCACCCACCGCCTCCATGTACCGGGTCTCCACGCGGAAGACCGTCGCACGCGTCGCCCACTCGGCGCCGAGACCGGCCGCTTCCGCTTGTGCCTGGGCGGCGCGGTACGCCGCGTCCGCCGAGAAGTCCACGGGCGCCCACTGGGCCCCCACGGCACCGCTCCAGTCCGTGACCGGATCGGGGTGGTTCAGCTTGGCCGGGTCGAAGTCCTGCTGCGTGAACCGGCCCTGACGGAGTCGATTTCCGAAGGCTGCCACGGGATCGTCCGAGCGGAGCGCACCGGCCTCCAGCCCGACGCTCGGCCACCGGAATGCGCCGGCCGCCCGGCTCCCCTGCCGAGCCGCCTCGGCTCGGGCTCGCGCCCCGAGTACGTCCGGGCTCTGTCGCCGAGCCTGGGCGACCGCCTCACCCAGCCCGATCGGACGCTCCTGGGCCGCCGCGTGCGCGGCCAATGCCAGCCCGAGCAACGACAGCCACACTGTCATATGATAATTCATATGTCCATATGTTCAGGCCGAAAAAAGGAGCCCCCGGTTCTTCCGACGGCTCACGGTCTACTTCGTCTGGGAAGGGGCTGGATCGCTCCAGTCTCGGCCCGCCCCGGTCGCACCATCGGGTCTTGGGCCTCCCGCAAAAGATATGGATATTAAAATAATTCTATTGTTAGTCAACACCGGAGCCCGAAAGTGCGCCACAGGGGGCCGAGCCGCGGGAAGAGCGGGCCTCCTCCGAACACGCTCACCCCGTGCCCGCGCGCCCTCGCCAGGCAAGCTCTATCCAGATCTATATCCTCCGTCTCCAACCCGATGCGTACCCCTCGCTCCTTCCTCTTGCTTTCGTTGAACCTCTGACGACTGCTCAGTCGCGGGACCGCCGGACGAACGGCAGGCGATGGACGGCGAGCCCGAGGCGGGAGAGGTCACTCGACCTACGAGGGGAGCCATGATATCACCAACCTCGATTCCAGCCGCCCGGTCACGCGGTTCCCGACCCGTGGCCGGCCGGCTCAGCCCATATCGCCCCAGCCTGGTGACCGGTCTCCTGGTCCTGGCCGGGGCGCTCTTCTTCGGATCCATTCCGGCGTCGGCGCAACAACAGGTGGTCGCCGGCACGGTGAAGGACGACTCGACCCAAGCTCCGCTGGCGGGGGCCCAGGTCAGCATCAAGGGCACGTCGATCGGCGTGCTGACCAAGGGGAACGGAACCTTCCTGCTCACCGCACCGAGCGGTCAGGACACCCTCCTCGTCACGTACATCGGGTACGCGCAGAAGGAAGTTCCCATCAACGGGCGCGCCGCGGTCGAGATCGGGATGGTGCAGCAGGCGATCCCCCTGGAGCAGCTCGTGGTCGTTGGATACGGGACGCAGCGGAGACGGGACGTGACGGGCTCGGTCTCGACGCTCGACAGCACGAGCATCACCGAGACTCCGACCCCGTCGGTCACAAGCGCGCTGCAAGGGAGGGTCTCCGGCGTGCAGGTGACGCCCAGCTCCGGGCAGCCCGGCGCTCAGGCCGTGATCCGCATCCGGGGAACCGGAACCCTGAACGACGCCTCCCCGCTCTACGTCGTCGACGGGATGATGGTCGACGACATCAGCTACCTGAACCCGCAGGACATCGCCTCGGTGCAGGTGCTCAAGGACGCGTCCGCGACGGCGATCTACGGATCCCGCGGGGCGAACGGCGTGATCATCATCACGACCAAGCAGGGACACGTAGACCAACCCACGCACTGGACCGCACGGCTGAATGTCGGCACCCAGAGCGTGCTGCATCGCATCGATCTGGTGAACGCACAGCAGTACGCGATGCTCGCGAACGAGCTGGGACAGAATACCGGGACCGGCGACGTCTTCCCGAATCCGAGCAGCGTGGGACCGGGCACGAACTGGCAGGACGCCGTCTTCCAGAGGGCGCCTCAGCAGAGCTACGAGCTCTCCGCGTCGGGTGGGACCGACAGGGTCACCTACTTCTTCAGCGGTGACTACACGAAGCAGCAGGGCATCATCCCGCGCTCCGCGTACGAGCGGACGACGCTGCGGGTCAACAACGACTACCAGCTATCCGACCACATCGATCTGGGCCACCACATCGCATTCACCCACGTCAACAACGGACAGCCGCCGAACGTCCTCGGCGCGATCTACCGGGCCGATCCGACGGTCCCCGTCTACGACAGCGCCGGCACGTTCGCCAACGCGAACGTACACGGCTCCTCGGTCGGCAATCCCGTGGCGGCGGTCCACTACACGGACAACAAGGGAGACGAGAACCGACTGGTCGGCAACCTCTACGCCAACCTGACGTTCCTGAACAACTTCGATCTCCACTCCAACTTCGGTCTCAACTACGATCGCACCGACTTCCGCAGCTTCCTGCCGGTCTATCAGGTATCGCCCACACAGCAGAACACGACCTCGACGCTCACGGTCCAGACCGGCGATACGCACTCCTGGCTGTGGGAGAACACGCTCACCTACACGCGCGACACTCCGGACAACCACCTCAAGCTGTTGGGCGGCATCACCGCGCAGTCGTACTACACGGAGCTGCTCGGAGGCGCCCGGACGAACATCGTCGGGAACAGCGAGAACCTCTGGTATCTGAGCGCCGGGGATGCCAGCGGAGCCAGCAACTTCAATACCGCCTCGAACTGGCGGATGCTCTCCTACCTCGCGCGGGCGAACTACACGTATCGTGACCGATACATGCTCACGGCGTCCCTGCGCGTCGACGGCTCGTCGCGCTTCGGCGCAGACAACCGCTACGGGTGGTTCCCCTCGGTGGCGTTGGGCTGGGACCTCGCCCAGGAGCCCTTCCTGAGGGACGTGAAGTCCATATCGGCGCTCAAGCTGCGTGCGAGCTGGGGTCAGACCGGGAATGACAAGATCGGCGCCTACCCGGGGATCCCGGTCATCACGGGCAACCTCAACGCGGTCTTCGGCAGCACGCAGGCGCTGAACTTCGGCGCGGCTCCGATCGCGCTCGCGAACCCCCAGGTCAAGTGGGAGCGGACCACGCAGACCGACGTCGGCGTCGACGCCTCTTTCCTGCAGTCACGACTTCAGGCGACCGTAGACTACTACCACCGCCTCACGAACGGCATCCTGGTCCAGGTACCGATCCCGGCCTACGTCGGCGTCAACCAGGAGCCCACCGTGAACGCCGCGAGCGTCCTCAACAGCGGCTGGGAAGGCTCGGTCGACTGGACGCAGAACGTGGGCGATCTCCAGATCCGGGTCGGAGCCAACGCCTCCACGGTGCACAACGAGGTGAAGTCGCTCGGCCAGGGCAACGAGCAGATCCTGGCGGGTGGCCTGCCGAACGAGATCGCGTTCACCACGCGGACGGTGCCCGGGCATCCGATCGGAGAGTTCTGGGGCTACAAGGTCATCGGCGTCCTGCAGGACTCGGCGCAGCTCGCGAGCACGCCGATCCGGAGCGGTGAGCAGCCCGGCGACCTCATGTTCGCGGACGTGAACGGCGACGGTCAGATCACCGAGGCCGACAAGACGTTCCTCGGCTCACCGATCCCGACGTTCATCTACGGATTCAACGTCGGCCTGAGGTACGGTCCGTTCGACCTGTCGGGCAACTTCACCGGCCAGTCGGGCAACAAGGTCTTCAACGCGAAGAAGTCGATCCGGTTCGGGGTGGACAACTTCGAGTCTTCGTTCCTGAACGCCTGGACCGGCCCGGGGACGAGCAACACCGAGCCGCGCGTGACCAACCAGGGCAACAACTACGTGGCGTCCAGCCGCTTCATCGAGGACGGATCCTTCCTCGAGCTCCAGTCCGCCCAGTTGGGCTATCGACTCCCTCAGGACCTGGCTACGCGCCTCGGCGCGCAGACCGCACGGATCTACTTGTCGGGGCAGAACCTGTTCATCCACACGAAATACAGCGGCTACACCCCGCAGGTGGCCAACTCCGCCAGCGTCATCGCCAACGGGATCGACCTCGGCGTATACCCGCCGGCACGCGTGCTCACGGTCGGCCTGAACGTGACGATGTGAACTCGAATATCCGGATGATGACGTCATGAAGATCTTCAAGCATTCAACGAGCCGAGCGGCGCGCGCCGGATTGGGCGTGCTGCTCGCGCTGAGCCTCGCCGGCTGTCGGGACTTCCTGTCCACGCAGCCGCAAGGGCAACTCACGAGCGCGAGCTTCTTCCAGACGGCCGACCAGGCGGTGCAAGCCACCAACGCGACCTACAGCATGTTGCGGGACTGGTCGGTCCACGTCTTCGCGTGGATCGGGATGACCGACATCGTCTCCGACGACGCGACGAAGGGGAGCATCCCCGGAGACGCGAGCTTCCTGGGAGACCTGGACAATCTGAGCTTCGACCCCGGCAACATCGCGTTCAGCACGACCTGGCCGGGTTACTACCAAGGCATCTACCGCGCGAACGTGGCGATCCAGAACATCCCGAGCGCGAACATGGACGCCACGCTCAAGGCACGCCTCATCGGCGAGAACAAGTTCCTGCGCGCCTACTTCTACTTCTTCCTCGTGCGGGCCTACGGGGGCGTGCCGCTCATCACGCAGCCGCTCCTGCCCAGCCAGTACACCCAGAAGCGGGCGCCGCGCGACTCGGTCTACGCTCAGATCGAGAGAGACCTGAACGATGCCATCGCGGTGCTGCCCCTCAAGTCGGAGTACTCCGCGGCCGACGTGGGGCGGGCCACCAAGGGCGCGGCTCAGGCGCTCCTCGCCAAGGTGGAACTGTTCGAGGGCAAGTACCAGCAGGCGCTGACCAACGCGCAGGCGGTCATCAACTCGGGCCAGTACGCCCTGGATCCCGACTACGCGACGATCTTCACGCAGGCGGGCGAGAACTCGCCGGAGTCCGTGTTCGAGGTCGGGTCGGTGGCACTCGAGCAGGGTGGTGGCGCCACCCAGTGGGCTCAGGTACAGGGCGTGCGGGGCATTCCCAACATCGGCTGGGGCTTCAACGATCCCTCGCCCGACCTCGAGGCGTCGTACGAGCCGGGAGACCCCCGTCTCCAGGCGACGATCCTGTACCCATGGGAGATGCTGCCCGACGGCAGCGGCCGGATCGTCTACCAGAACCCGAACATGACCAACAACCGCTATAACCAGAAGGCGTTCACGTCGCCCGACACGCCCCTGGGCTCCGGGAACTCCGGCGTGGACATCCGACTGATCCGCTATGCCGACGTGCTGCTCGTCGGGGCCGAGGCGGCCTACAGGACGGGTGACCAGGGGACCGCGACGTCGTATCTCAATCAGGTGCGGGAGAGGGCCCGCGGAGGTCGCACGATGACCCTGGGCATCACCCCCGAGATGCTGTCGGATTCCATCGCGGCCGAGGTAGGCCTACCGTCGGTTGGGAGCCGGGTGTTCATTCGGTACGTGAATCCGTCCACCGACGGGTACGCGAACGGGCTGCGCGGCATGATCACGGAAGTCGACGACAACAACACGCCTCCGGTGCGCGTGGATACGATGGACGTCATCCAGACGGTCGACGGTACGGCCGTCACGACGCCCCAGGACTACTTCGCCGCCGTCGAGACGAAGTCGGCGGGCAGCACGGTCGTCCTCGGAATCACGCGCGTGATGCAGGCGGCCGACGGATCCGTGGCCCTGCAGCCGATGACGGTCTCGGTGACCGCCATGAAGCTCTTGCCGGACGTCACGGCGACGGGTGACGCGCTGCTGACCGCCATCCTGCACGAGCGCCGCCACGAGCTGGCCATGGAGCAGCACCGCTGGTTCGACATCATTCGGCAGGGGCGCGCGGACAGCCTGATGACGGCGGCCGGAAAGAGCTGGAACCCGAGGGACACCATCTTCCCGATCCCCTCCGGCGAGATCGAGCTCGCCGGGCTCTCGCAGAACCCCGGATACTGATGCGATACGGGGTGGAGCCTCAGCGGGACGAGCCGGTCCGATGGTGACGGGTGACGCCGGGCGGGGGGCACTCCTCGCCCGGCGCCTTCGCGCCTGCGGCGTGGCACTCGGTCTGCTGGTATCGACCGGGCTCCAGGCCTGCATCAACGGGCCGCAGCAGCCGTCCGGGTCGACATCGTCGAATGTCACGGCGGACCAGCAGGCCTTCCTCGACACGGCCGAGCAGCGGACGTTCGAGTACTTCTGGGAGACGACGAATCCGCAGAACGGACTCACGCCGGATCGCTGGCCGACCCCTTCGTTCTCCAGTATCGCGGCCGTCGGCTTCGCACTCACCGCCTATCCGGTCGGGGTGGAGCGCGGCTGGGTAGGGCGGGCCGACGCGGCGGCGCGCACCCTCGCGACCCTGCGCTTCTTCTGGACCTCGCCGCAGGGGACGGATCGGGCGGGCGAGACCGGATACCGGGGCTTCTACTACCACTTTCTCGACATGCAGACGGGACAGCGCTATCAGGACACGGAGCTCTCGTCCATCGACACGGCGCTCCTCATGGCGGGCGTGCTCACGGCGCAGCAGTACTTCGACGGAACGGACAGCACCGAAACGCAGATTCGCGCTTTCGCCGACTCCCTGTATCGGAGGGTCCAGTGGAGCTGGATCCAGCCCCGAGCACCGCTCATCGCGATGGCCTGGAAGCCGGCGGGCGGGAGCTATCAGGGATTCCTGAACGCCGACTACCAGGGGTACTGCGAGGCGATGATCCTCTACATCCTCGCGCTCGGCTCGCCTACCCACCCGGTGGCCCCGGCCGCCTGGAACGCGTTCACGAGCACGTACGACTGGGCCGACTTCCAGGGTCAGACCTACGTCAACTTCCCGCCGCTCTTCGGCTACCAGTACTCACACGTCTGGATCGACTTCCGGGACATCCAGGACGACTACATGCGCGCGAAGGGGATCGACTACTTCGAGAACTCGCGGCGGGCCACCCTCGCCCAGCAGGCCTACGGCGAGGCCGACCCCGGGGGCTGGCGCGGCTACGGCTCGAGCTTCTGGGGGCTCAGCGCCAGCGACGGACCCGGCGGGTTCCAGCAGACGATCGACGGAAGGAGCCGAACGTTCCACGGATACTGGGCCCGCGGCGCAGCGGCGAACGGCATCCGCGACGACGGCACCCTCGTCCCGACGGCGGCGGGCGGCTCCATTCCCTTCGCGCCGGAGATCGCGATCCCGGCCCTGCAGGCCATGAAGCAACGCTACGGCGAGCACTTGTTCGGCCGATACGGGTTCCTCGACGCGTTCAACCCGACCCTCTCCGATGCGGGAGCTCCCGTGCAGAGCGGCACGATCGTCCCGGGCACGGGCTGGTTCGACGAGGACTACCTTGGCATCGACGAGGGACCCATCGTGCTGATGATCGAGAACTATCGGAGCGGCCTCGTGTGGAGGCTCATGCGACAGAGCCCGTACATCGTGCGCGGCCTGTGCAGGGCCGGCTTCCAGGGCGGATGGCTGGAGGGCCGATGCAACTGAGGCGCGGGACGGCCGTCGCTCTCGCGATGGTCACGGTGGCCGCGTGTGCCGCGGCGGTCACGAGCGGGCGCACCGGGCAGGCGGAGAGGACGGACCTGGCCGGCGGCGCGAGCGGCTCGGGCGCCGGGTACCGGCTCGCCTATTCATCGCCCGGCTCTCCGTCGGACAGCGTGCGCAGAGAGGTCTTCATCGACTCTCTGCTCGCACGCATGACCCTCGACGAGAAGCTCGGGCAGCTGAACCAGCTTCCCGGTCAATGGGGCGACACCGGTCCGGTGGTGAGCAAGGGCACCGAAGAGGACGTGCGCGCCGGCCGCGTCGGCTCCTTTCTCGGCGTCTACGGTGCGGCGTACACACGACGGCTGCAGCGGGTCGCGGTCGAGCAGTCCCGCATGAAGATCCCGTTGATGTTCGCCCACGACGTGATCCACGGCTTCCGCACGATCTTCCCGGTCCCGCTCGCCCAGGCGAGCAGCTGGGACACGACCGCGGTGCGCCGCTCCGCGCGCACGTCGGCGAAGGAGGCCTCGGGTTGGGGCCTCATGTGGACGTTCGCTCCGATGGTCGACATCGCGCGTGATCCGCGCTGGGGACGCATCGTGGAAGGCTCGGGCGAGGATCCCTACCTCGGCTCCGCGATCGCGACCGCGCGCGTGCGCGGCTTCCAGGGGATCGACCTCGCCTCGGACAGCACCCTCATGGCGACGGCCAAGCACTTCGTCGCCTACGGTGGAGCGGAAGGCGGGCGGGACTACAACACGGTGGACATCTCCCCACGTACCCTGCACCAGATCTACCTGCCACCGTTCCACGCCGCGGTCGACGCGGGCGTCGGCTCCGTCATGGCGGCCTTCGACGATCTCGACGGTGTGCCGATGCACGCCAACCGGAAGCTCATCGACGGGGTCCTTCGCCACGACTGGGGCTTCCACGGGGTGGTCGTGAGCGATTGGACCGGCATCATGGAGCTCCAGCGGCACGGCGTGGCGGGCAATCCCGAGGATGCGGGCATCCTCGCCCTCGAGGCGGGCGTGGACATCGACATGGTCAGCGGCATCTACCTGAAGGAGCTTCCACAGGCGCTCCGAAGCGACCGGATCAAGGAGCACGAGATCGACGCGGCCGTCCGCCGGGTGCTCCGCGCCAAGTGGAACCTCGGGCTCTTCCAGGATCCGTATCGCTACGCCGACACCACCCGGCAACGGGAGCGCACGCTCACCCCCGCGGCGCTCGCGACGGCCCGGTCCGTCGCCCGTGAGTCCATGGTGCTGCTCAAGAACGACAGCGTGCTCCCTCTGCCGAAGAATCTGAACACGCTGGCCGTGATCGGATCGCTGGCCAGCGACGGGCTCTCGGCGCTCGGACCGTGGCACGCGGCCGGAAGTGCGGAGGACGCGGTCACGGTGCTCGACGGTATCAAGAGAGCCGTGCCGGGCACGCGCGTGATCTACGCGGAAGGCACGAAGCCGGTGCTGGGCGGTACGGACACCACGGACTTCCCCGCGGCGCTCGACGCAGCGCGCCACGCGGACGCGGTCGTGCTCGTTGTCGGCGAGACCCAGGACATGAGCGGCGAGGCGGCGAGTCGCTCGAACATCGACCTGCCCGGGACGCAGCTCGCGCTGGCCAAGGAGATCGAGGCCACCGGCAAACCGCTCGTGGTCGTGCTCATGAACGGGCGGCCCCTGGCCACTCCGTGGCTGGCCGAGCACGTTCCTGCGATCCTGGAGGCCTGGTTCGGCGGCGTCCAGACGGGACCCGCCGTGGCGGATATCCTCTTTGGTGACTACGACCCGAGCGGAAAGCTCCCCGTCACGGTTCCGCGTGCGGTCGGCCAGATTCCCATCTTCTACGACCACATGAACACGGGCCGACCGCCGAACCCCGAGGATCACTACACCTCCAAGTACCTCCACCTGCCCTGGACGCCTCTCTACCCGTTCGGCTTCGGATTGAGCTACACGACGTTCGAGGTCGGCGCTCCGCGCCTCTCGTCGCGCACCATGCACCCGGGCGACACGCTCACCGTTTCGGTGGACGTGACCAACAGTGGGCATCGCGAAGGCACGGAGGTGGTCCAGCTCTACCTGCACGACGAGGTGCGGAGCGTCACGCCGCCGGTGAAGGAGCTGCGCGGATTCCGCCGCGTCCAGCTCGAGCCCGGTCGGACGAAGACCGTGCGCTTCCACCTCACCGATGCCGACCTGTCGTTCTGGGGGCCCGACCTGAAGCGGGTGTACGAGCCGGGCTGGTTCACGGTGTACGCCGGCTCCAGCTCGATCGACGTGAAGAGCGCTCGGTTCCGTCTCGTGGAGGCGAATGGCTCCTGAGCGGAGTGGTGCCGGCGGCCTCCGGCGACCCTTTCGCCGCCCGTTCGTCGGTGCGGTGGTGGCGCTGGTGGCGGCGGCCGCGTTGGCCGAGGCCTGTGCCGCGGTCGGCTCACGCACCACCGAGGTGCCGCCTGCCGCAAAGACGGCACACCGAAGGGGCGTCGGGGGGGCCAGCGCCGGATCCAGCGGCAACGGAGCGTCGAAGACGGCCAGCTCGCCGGGCACGAACGCGACCCATTCCCCTCCGGGGCGGCTCGACCGCCGCGTCGATTCCGTCCTGGCGCTCATGACGCTGGAAGAGAAAGCGGGACAACTCTGCATCACCGGGGCGCGACCGGACCTGCGCGAGCGCATCCGCAGCGGCCGGCTGGGCGGAACCAACGGCGTGCTTCCGGGCCAGGACGTCTTCCACGTGACCCGGGAGATGCAGCGGCTGGCTCTCCGGTCGCGCCTGCACATCCCCTTGCTGTTCATGGGCGACGTCATCCACGGCTTCCGCACGGTCTATCCCGTCCCGTTGGCCCTGGCGGCCACGTGGGACACCGCCCTGGTCACGTCGGCCGACAGCGCATCGGCGGTCGAGGCCACCGCCGCCGGAGTGGATTGGACCTTCGCGCCGATGCTCGACATCGCCCGGGATCCCCGCTGGGGCCGCGTGGTCGAGAGCCCGGGCGAGGATCCGTTCCTCGGAGCGGCGATGGCGCGCGCCGCCGTGCACGGCTACCAGGGCGACGTCACCGGTCGCGACCTGGCCGCACCCACGACCATGGCGGCGACGGCCAAGCACTTCGCCGGATACGGGGCGGTGGAGGGAGGGCGCGACTACAACACGGTGGATCTGTCCCAGCGGCGGTTGCGCAGCGTCTACCTGCCCACCTTCCACGCCGCCGTCGACGCGGGAGTCGCGGCGGTCATGGCAGCGTTCACGGCGCTCGACGGCGTGCCCGCCACGGCCGATGCGCCGCTGCTCCGGGGCATCCTTCGTGACGAATGGGGCTTCCACGGCCTGGTCGTCTCCGATTACGACGCGGTGCCGGAGCTCCAGAACCACCGCGTCGCGGCCGACACCGCCGACGCCGTGCTGCTCGCGATGAAGGCGGGCGTCGACATGGACCTGCACAGCCTGACGTACGCCGACCAGCTGCCCGCGCTGGTCCGCAGCGGGCGCCTCGACGGAGCGGCCGTGGACGACGCCGTGCGACGCGTCCTGAAGCTCAAGTTCGAGCTCGGACTCTTCGACGATCCATTCCGGTACGGCGATTCGACGCGCGCAGAGCGCGCTACTCTCTCAAGGGGGCAGCGCACACTCGCCCGCCGTGCGGCGGAAGAATCACTCGTGCTTCTCGAGAACCGCGGCGACCTCCTGCCCCTCGCTCCGCGCGTCCGGACGGTCGCCGTGCTGGGTCCACTGGCGGACGACAGCATCGACCCTTTGGGTCCCGTACACGCGGTGGGTCGGCCGACCGACACGAGAACCGTCCTCGAAGGCATCCGCGCCCGGGCCGGACGGCGCGTGCGCGTGCTCCATACCGCGGGCGCAGGCATTGAGGACACCTCCCGCGCCGGCTTCGCGGAGGCCGTGCGGCTGGCCCGCCGAGCGGACGTGGCGGTCGTCGTCGTGGGCGAGGCGGGCATGATGAGCGGAGAAGGAGGGAGCCGTTCCAGACTCGGGCTTCCCGGCGTGCAGCTCGATCTGGTCCAGGCGGTGGCGGCCACGGGCACGCCGGTCGTGGTCGTGCTCATGAGCGGGCGGCCGCTGGTCGTCCCTTGGCTGGCGAAGCACGTACCCGCGCTCCTCGAGGCCTGGTTTCCCGGCACGGAGGCGGGTGACGCCATCGCCGCCGTGCTCTTCGGGGACGCCGAGCCCGGGGGACGCCTCCCGGTGAGCTTTCCGAGGGATGTCGGGCAGATCCCCGTGTACTATGCCCACCGCAACACGGGACGGCCGGCCGTGGCGGGCGATCGCTATACCTCGAAGTACCTCGACGTTCCCGACGCGCCGCTCTACCCGTTCGGATATGGGCTCTCCTATACCCGATTCTCGTACTCCGCCGTGCGACTGGATCGGACCCGAATGACCGCCGCCGACACGCTCACGGCCAGCGTGACGGTCACGAACACGGGCTCCAGGGTCGGGTCGGACGTGATCCAGCTCTACCTGACCGACGAGGTGGCCAGCGTGTCACCGGCCGTGGAGGAGCTCCGTGGATTCCGAAGGGTCCGCCTGCGGCCGGGCGAGTCCCGCGAGGTCACCTTCCGCGTGACCCGGAAGGACCTTGCGTTCTACTCGGCCGACATGGCCCGCCGGGTCACCGAGCCGGGCTTCTTCACCGTATCGGTCGGCCCGAGCTCGGCGGCGGAGACCCAGCACCACGCTCGATTCGAGCTGATCTCGAGCCCGTCCTCGGGATGAGGGAGAGGCGGAGCGCCGAACGGACGGCGGCAGAGAAGGACACACCGTCCGGCTAACGGAGGCCGTGCCGCTCCATCGCGATGCCGTCTCGCCCCGCCCGTACGGGCTCCCGTGAGACGCCGGCTCGCCCGGGCACGACCTCCTCGACATCCTTGCTGAAGATCGGCACGCGGCCTACCGTGCGGTCAGCCCGATCCCTCGGCTGCCTCCCCACCCGCAAGGAGACCCTGGGCCCGTGACCCCATTCCGTTCGGTGCCCCTCGCCCCCGGCGCTCTTCCCGTACGCCCCCGCTCATGATCGACCGCCTCGACGCCGCCCTCGGCGAGCGCTACACGATCGAGCGCGAGCTGGGCCAGGGTGGCATGGCCACGGTGTATCTGGCCCAGGACAACCGCCACGACCGCAAGGTCGCCCTCAAGGTGCTCCGGCCCGAGCTCGCTGCGGTGATCGGCGCGGAGCGCTTCCTGGCCGAGATCAAGACCACCGCCAATCTCCAGCATCCGCACATCCTGCCGCTGCACGACTCGGGTGAGGCCGCCGGCACGGTCTTCTACGTCATGCCGTTCATCGAGGGCGAGTCGCTCCGCGATCGACTCGAGCGTGAGCATCAGCTGCCCGTCGGCGACGCCGTGCGCATCGCGAGCGAGGTCGCCGCCGCGCTCGATTATGCGCACCGGCACGGCGTGGTGCACCGGGACATCAAGCCGGAGAACATCCTCCTCCACGACGGGGCCGCGCTCGTGGCCGACTTCGGCATCGCGCTGGCGATCTCGCGTCTGGACAGCGGCACGAGGATGACCGAGACCGGGATGTCCCTCGGGACCCCGCACTACATGAGCCCCGAGCAGGCGATGGGCGAGCGGGAGATCACGCCGAAGGCCGACATCTACGCACTCGGGTGCGTGCTCTACGAGATGCTCACGGGGGAGCCCCCCTTCACCGGCCCGACCGCGCAAGCGATCGTGGCGCGCGTTGTGACGGAGGAGCCACGTGCGCTCACCGGGCAGCGGAAGACCATTCCGCCGAACGTGGAGGCGGCGGCCCGAATGGCGCTCCAGAAGCTGCCGGCCGACCGCTTCGCTTCGGCCGCGGACTTCGCCGCGGCCTTGGCCGATCCCGGCTTCGGAGCCTCCGCGGTCACTGCGGCGGCAGCCACGGGGCTCGGCGCAGGGAAGGCGACCGGGAGGCCGGCGCTCACCGCCGCCTTCGCAGTATGCGCGATCGTGGCCGGCGCGCTGGCGGTCTGGGGGTGGTTACGCGTCTCGGAGCTCTCCCATGGGTCACCGACGTGGCAGTACGTCAGTCTGGGCGACAGCGCCACGCTGACGCTCCTCTATCCCGGGCTGGCACTGTCGCCGGATGGCTCCACGCTGGTCTTCAAGGACGACCGCCAAAACGGACTCCTATGGGTCAAGCGCCGGGACCGGCTCGATCCGACGCCAATTCCCGGAACGGAGCGGGCGCAGAATCCCGTGTTCTCGCCGGACGGTCGTTGGATCGCGTTCGTCGCCGACCGTCACCTCAAGAAGGTCCGGGTCGGAGGGGGTGCGACGGTCACCCTGGCGGACTCGGTGGGGCCTGTTTTCAGCGGAGTGGCCTGGCTCGACGACGGCACCCTGATCTACGGAACGCCCGAGCAGACGCGACTCATGCGCGTCAGCGACGCGGGTGGGTCCAGCTCCTTGGTCCTGTCGGCGGACGCCGCCGCGGGAGGGGGCATCGGACTGCCGGTCGCGCTGCCCGGCTCGCGTGGATTGTTGTTCCAGTACTGCAACTCGGGGTGCACCTCCACCAGCGTGCACGCGCTCGACCTGCGCACCGGACACCAGAAGGAGCTCCTCCCCGACGTCGTGAGTCCGTCCTATCTGCCGGACGGACGCTTGCTGTACGTACGGAGCGACGGCGTGGTCATGGCGGCGCCGTTCGACCTCGACAAGCTCGAGATCACGGGCGAGGCCACGCCGGTGCTGGAGGGTGTCCAGGTTCAGTCGCTGAACGCGTTCGCGGTCCTGACATGGTCACCCTCGGGATCGCTGGTCTACGCCACCGGATCCCCCGGGTCCAGCGACTTCACGGTCGTGCGGGTGGACCGTGACGGGGCGGCTACCCCCATCGACACGACCTGGTCCGGGTCCATCAACTCGATCGCCTTGTCACCGGACGGGCGCCGTCTCGCGGCGTCCCTCGGACAGGGTGGGAACCTCAACATCTGGGTCAAGCCGATGGGCCGTGGCCCCGCCACGCGCCTGACATTCGGCAATCAGGACCGTCGGCCTGCCTGGTCGCCCGACGGGAAGGAGGTCTCGTTCATCCGGGACAGCGCCAGCACCAGCCTGGTCTACGAGCACCCGGCCAACGGAACCGGCCCGGACAGACGGCTGGCCCGCATCGACCGCATGATCCAGGAGGTCGCCTGGTCGCCGGACGGACGCTGGCTCGTGCTGCGCACGGACAACACGGCCCACGGAGCCGCGGATCTCGTCGGCGTACGCACGGACGGTGACACCAGCGCCGTGCC
>CAZVYM010000031.1:0-20677 GCA_964630935.1 uncultured Gemmatimonadaceae bacterium
ACTTTCCTTCTTCAGGGACGTGTTAGACTATGGGATCGCCGACGAACGCTCCGCTCGTGGCGCGTGCATTCGGCACCGACCCTGCCTCGGGTCGGCGACGTGCCCGTCCATACCGCCCACAGCAGCGGCACTCTCTTCGGAACACCCGATGACCGACGACGTTCGCGACATCACCATCATCGGTGGAGGCCCCACCGGTCTCTTCGCTGCCTTCTATGCGGGGATGCGGGGCTGCAGCACCCGCATCATCGACTCCCTTCCGGAGCTGGGGGGCCAGCTGACGGCGCTCTATCCGGAGAAGGACGTCTTCGACGTCGGGGGCTTCCCCAAGATCCTGGCGAAGGATCTGGCCAAGAACCTCGTCGAGCAGGGGCTGCAGTTCGGTGCCGACGTGGTGCTGGATGAGCAGGTCCTGCAGGTGACCTGGGCAGGGGGGCACTTCGAGCTCGTCTGCCGGGGGGCGACCTACGCGAGCCGGTCGGTCGTGATCGCCGGCGGGAAGGGTGCGTTCGAACCGATGGCGCTCGAGGTGCCCGGCTACCATACCTTCCTCCATCAGGGCGTGGAGTATGCCGTCAGGGACCCGGACTCATATCGGGGAAAGAGGGTCGTGATCGTCGGCGGCGGAGACTCGGCGCTGGACTGGGTCCTGGTGCTCAAGGATGTCGCGAAGGCCGTGACCCTCGTGCACCGGCGCGACGGGTGGCGCGCCCACGAAGCGTCCGTCAGGCGGCTGGACGAAGCCGTGGCCGCCGGTGAGGTGGATCTGCGGACCTTCCACGAAGTCCGGGAGATCAACGGCTCCGACGTCGTGGAGAGCGTCATCGTCTTCGACAACCGTACGGACGAGGAGACGGTGATCGAGGCCGACGCGGTCCTCACCTGCCTGGGGTTCAAGCCGGACCTCGGCCCGATCCAGGCGTGGGGCCCGAAAGTGGAGAAGAACCGGGTGGTGGTCGACCAGTTGATGGAGACCACGGTTCCCGGAATCTTCGCGGCCGGCGACGTCGTGGGCTACGAAGGGAAACTCGATCTGATCGCTACGGGTTTTGCAGAGGCCGCCATCGCGGTCAACAACGCCGTGCACTTCGTGGACCCGTCGGCCAGGGTGAACCCCGGCCATTCCACGAACATGAAGATCTTCAAAGGGAAATAGAGACCATGAGTGAGAAAGGTCCTCGCGAGCACGAGACCGTCGTCATCATCGGATCGGGGCCCGCGGCGTGGACGGCCGCGATCTACGCGGCCCGTGCCCAGCTCGAGCCGCTCGTGTACGAAGGGGCGGGGAGCCGGACGATGATCCCCGGCGGCCAGCTCATGTTCACGACGGAGGTGGAGAACTTCCCCGGGTTCCGGGACGGAATCACCGGGCAGGAGCTCATGATGGAGATGCGGGCGCAGGCCGAGCGCTTCGGCACCCGTATCGTGACCGACGACATCGGGGAAGTGGACTTCGGTCGACGTCCGTTCGTCCTCCGGCCGAAACGCGGCGGTGAGGTCACGGCCGATGCGGTCATCGTGGCGACGGGAGCCAACGCCAAGTGGCTCGAAGTGCCCAACGAGGAGCGCCTGGCCCAGTCGGGTGGGGGCGTGAGTGCCTGCGCGGTCTGCGACGGGGCGCTGCCGCACTTCCGCGACCAGGTTCTCGCCGTGATCGGCGGAGGGGACTCGGCCATGGAGGACGCGATCTACCTCACGAAGTTCGCGAAGGAGGTCGTGGTGGTTCACCGCCGGGACGAGCTGCGCGCCTCCAAGATCATGCAGGATCGAGCCGTCGAGACCGGGAAGATCCGCTTCGCCTGGAACAAGGTGGTCACGGAAGTGATCGGGGACGACGTGATCCAGGGGCTCCGGCTCGAGGACACGGTGACGGGCGAGGCGAGCGAGCTGGAGGTCGGCGGACTGTTCGTGGCCATCGGGCACGAGCCGAACACGGCGTTCCTCGGTGGCCAGCTCGAGCTCAAGGACAACGGGTACATCGCGATGCCGGTCGCCTGGCGCACGATCACCTCCGTGCCCGGGGTGTTCGCGTGCGGCGACGTCATGGACGACTACTATCGCCAGGCGATCTCGGCCGCGGGCACGGGGTGCATGGCGGCGTTGGACGCCGAGCGGTGGCTGGCGCACGGAGGTGTGGAGGCCGAAGCGGCCGCGAAGGAGCCTGCGGGCGTCTGACGACGCCCCCGTCGAGCTATCCTTCGCTTTCGTGTGGGCCGACGGGCCCGACCATGCGTCCGCCGTCCACTGCGAGAATCTGACCCGTCACGTACGGCGCGCTCGCCAGGAAGAGTACGGCTCGCACGACGTCTTCCGGTGTACCGAGGCGCTGCAGGGGCGCGGCCCTGCGCAGCGCCTCGCGTCGTTCCGCGGGGTAGTGGTCCGGGAGGAGCACGGCTCCGGGCGCGATCGCGTTGACGCGTACGTCCGGCGCGTAGACCCGCGCCTGGACCCTGGTGAGGTGGGCCAGCGCGGCCTTCGATACCGCATGGTGCGGATAGGCCGTCCAGGCCTGGAAGGCGGAGAGGTCCACGAGATTGACGACGGAGCCCCTGGAGGCCCTCAGAAGGTCTGCGGCGGCGCGGACCATCAGGTGTGGCGCGCGCGCGTTGACCTCCATCACGGTGTCCCAGATCTCGGCATCCACGTCCTCGAGGTCGGCAGCGTCGAACGTCGCGGCGTTGTTCACCAGGAGATCGAGCCGGCCGAACGCGGCTCGGGCCACGGAGACGACGGAGGGTGCCGCTTCGGGGTCTCGGAGGTCGGCACGTGCCAGCTCGGCTCGCCTACCCAACTCGTGGATGCGGTCACGGACCTCGCGCGCTTCCGCGTCCGACGAGTGGTAGTGTACGACGACGTCGTAGCCGGCTTCCGCCAGGCCCACACAGAGGGCCCGTCCCAGACGGACCGCGCCTCCGGTCACGAGGGCCGCGGGGCCCGAAGCTCGCTCATTCATGGCCACAGTGATACCCTTCCCGCCGCCCAGAAGCCAGGACCCGGGCGTGGAACGAACCGAACAGAGGGGAATGCATGCAGGATCTGAAGGGGAAAGTCGCCCTGGTCACCGGCAGCACCAAGGGCATCGGACTCGCCATCGCGGAGCACCTCGCCGGGGCGGGGGCGTCGGTCGTGGTCAGCTCCCGTACGCCGTCCGACGTGGATGACGTCGCGAAGCGACTGAATCGCGACGCCGACGGCGAGATCGTAGGGATCGCCTGCGACGTGCGCGATCCCGAGGCATGCGGACGTCTGGTGGACGACACCGTGGAGCGTCTGGGACGCCTCGACGTTCTGGTCAACAACGCGGGCATCGGGATCATGAAGTCGATCACGGAGATGTCCGTCGCGGAGTGGCGACTTCAGATCGACACCAACCTCGGTGGCGTGTTCTATTGCTCGAAGGCGGCGATCCCCCATCTGAGCCGCACCGGAGACGGCTGGATCATCAACATCGGGTCGCTGGCGAGCCGGAACTCCTTTGCCGGCGGTGCGGGCTACAACGCCAGCAAGTTCGGCCTCCTGGGCATGACGGAGGCCATCATGCTCGACGTTCGCCACGACGACGTGCGGGTGAGCATCGTGATGCCGGGAAGCGTCAACACGCACTTCGGTGGGCGGGAGCCCCGGACCGAGCGGGATTGGCGCCTCCAGGCCGAGGATTGTGCGACCGCCGTCATGCAGCTTCTCGCCTACCCGAAAGAAGCGCATGTCAGTCGCATCGAGATGCGTCCCAGCCAGCCTCCGAGGAAGTAGCCGTCACCGTGGCTCTCCGAAGATACCTCCGCAGCTTCAGATTCGCGGTTCAACGGTCCCGGACCGCGGGCCCGTTGGCGCTCGCGGTCGCGGTGGGCATACTGGCCGGCGGAGGCGCCGTCGCGCTGCGTTGGATGATCGCGGAGGTGCACGTGCTCTTCTTCGATCAGAGCGCTCACCTGTCCGATTGGATCCACCTCCCCATCCCGATGTGGGTCCTCACCATTCTCGCCCCCGTCATCGGTATGGTCATCGTGGCCTACCTGGCGCTGTGGTGGTCTCCCGAGGCGCGCGGACACGGGGTCCCGGAGGTCCAGTACGCGGTGCGGATCAAGGGAGGACGCATCCGGACGCGGGTGGCGTTCGCGAAGGCCATCGCCAGTGCCATATCCATCGGATCGGGCGGGTCCTTGGGTCGCGAGGGCGCGATCGTCCAGATCGGCTCGTCCCTCGGAAGCGTGCTCGGACAGGTCGTGGGGCTGGGCGTGGAGGACGTGAAGCTGCTGGTGGCGGCGGGCGCCGCCGGCGCCATCGGCGCGACCTTCAACGCTCCCATCGCCGGCGTGCTCTTCGCCCTCGAAGTGGTGCTGGGTAGCTTTGCCGCCCGCTCGTTCGGTCTCGTGGTCGTCGCTTCGGTGAGCGCCACCGCCGTCGCACAGGCCGTGCTCGGAACGCAGCCCGCGTTCCGGCTCGTCGAGCAGTTCCAGTTGGTCAGCGACTGGGAGCTCGGGCTCTACCTGCTTCTGGGCGTCGTGACGGGGTTCGTCGCGCTTCTCTATGTCTACACCGTCTACGGGCTGGAGGATGGGTTCGAGAGGTGGCAGGCTCCGGTGTGGCTCAAGGCCGCGACGGCCGGCCTCATCCTGGGGCTGCTCGGGACGTTCGGAAGCATGCAGCTCTTCGGCATCGGACACGAAGGCGTCGAGCTGGCGCTCGCCGGCGGACTCGGAACCGGACTGATGGCCGGTCTCGTCTTCATGAAGATCTTCGCCACGTCGGTGACGCTGGCCGGAGGCGGATCGGGGGGGATCTTCGCGCCCGCGCTCTTTATCGGCGCCATGACCGGAGGGGTGTTCGGGAGGGGGGTCGACGCCCTGCTCCCTACGATGACCGCTTCGCCGGGCGCCTACGCGCTGGTGGGTGCGGCCGCGGTCTTCGGCGCTGCGGCCCACGCGCCGATGACGGCGATCATCATCCTGTTCGAGATGACCGGCAACTACCGGATCATCCTCCCGCTCATGCTCTGTGTGGTGCTGGCACAGCTGATCGCCTCGAGGGTGAACCCGGACTCCATCTACACGATCAAGCTCCGCAGGCTCGGCGGTATGGCCGGACCGCGTCAGGATGCCGGCACGCTCGATTTGCTGCTGGTGGCCGACGCCATGAGCGAAGAGGTTCCTTCGGTCCCGCCGACGCTCGCGCTCAGCGATCTGGCCGACCGGGCCCGTCAGGAGCACGCCCGGAGTTGGGTGGTGCTGGATGAGGAGGACGGGCTCAGGGGAATCGTCGCGGTCACCGATCTGGAGAGGGCGATCGTCGACGGGGACCTGGCGGAGCGCACTGTCGAAGACATCATGACCACCGCGCTCGTGACGTGCGAGCCGGGAGAGACGCTTCGGCACGCCTTCCAGCGCTTCAGCGACCGCGACGTCTACCAGATTCCGGTCGTGGACCCCGAGGAGCCCGGGCAGGTTCAAGGGGTCCTGCGCCGCACGGAGATGATGTGGGCGTTCAAGGAGCTCTCCGAGGAGCACGAGCGCCTTCTCGACAAGACGGACGCGCTCCCACGGGCGGATCGCTTCGACTCCGTGCATGTCGAGCTGCAGGTAACCCCCGAGCATGCCGGCATCTGCAATCTCGCCGTGCGCGACATCTCGGTCCCGGAGCACGCTCTCATCGCGCTTCTGCGACGGGGTGAGCGCGTGGTCGTGCCCCGTGGTTTCACGAAAGTGGAGCCCGGAGACGTCCTCACGATCATCACGACTCGTGCGCACGAGTCCTCGCTGCGGGCTTGGATCGCCTCGCACAGCCACGCGGCGTGAGCCTTCCGCGCGCGTGACGCGCCTACGCCCGGGGTACCACCCTCGGGTCGGGGTTTCCTAGATTGCAGGCGACGGTGGCCACCCGACGCCCGGTGGGTCGCCGTGCCGTTGGCGAGACGTCAGCCGCCACCAACCACATCCTGATTCCGACCCTCCAGGAGACACGCCGATCATGGCGGACGGATATCGTATCGAGAAGGACTCCCTGGGTGAGATGAAGGTCCCCGAGAACGCTCTGTACGGGGCCCAGACCCAGCGAGCTCTGGAGAACTTCCCCATCAGCGGCCAGCGCTTCGGCCGGCGGTTCATCGAGGCGCTGGGGATCATCAAGAAGTCGGCCGCGCTCACCAATGCCGAAGCGGAAGACGTGGAGGCGTCGGTTGCGCAGGCGATCGTGGAGGCCGCGACCGAGGTCATCGAAGGCGAGTGGGACGGTGAGTTCGTGCTCGACGTCTATCAGACCGGCTCGGGCACGTCCACGAACATGAACGCGAACGAGGTCATCGCGCACCGCGCCACCCAGATCCTCGACTCGGGCGCGCGCGTGCATCCCAACGACCACGTCAACTTCGGGCAGTCCTCGAACGACGTGATTCCGACGGCGATCCATGTGGCCGCCCGCGTCGCGATCGAGAAGGAGCTGATTCCTGCGCTGGAGCACCTGAGGCATGCGCTGGCCGAGAAGGCCGAGGCCTTCGACGACATCGTGAAGTCGGGGCGCACCCACCTCATGGACGCGACACCGGTGCGGCTCGGCCAGGAGTTCGGAGGGTACGCGGCCCAGGTGGGCAAGGCGATCCAGCGTGCCCTCGCCGCTTCGCAGGAGCTGGCCGAGCTCGCCCTCGGAGGAACCGCCACGGGCACGGGCATCAATACCCGTCCCGGCTTCGCCGAGAAGACCATCGCGCGCATCTCCGAGGAGACCGGCCTGAGCTTCAGGGAGGCCGAGAACCACTTCGAGGCTCAGGCCGCCAAGGATGCGGCCGTGAGCGCGTCGGGAGCGCTGAACGCCGCCGCGACGGGGCTCATGAAGATCGCCGACGACCTCCGGTGGTTGGGGAGTGGGCCGACCTCGGGCATCCACGAGATCAGCCTTCCGGCCATTCAGCCGGGTTCTTCGATCATGCCCGGGAAGGTGAACCCCGTCATGTCCGAGGCGATGATGATGGTGTGCGCGCGGGTGATGGGGAACCATACGACCATCACGGTGGCGGGGAGCCGAGGCAACTTCGAGCTCAACGTGATGATGCCCGTGCTCGTGCAGGCACTGCTCGAGTCCATCACGCTCCTGGCCAATGCGAGCCGGGCGTTCACGGACAAGTGCGTGGTGGGCATCCAGGCGAACCCGGATCGGGCCCGCGAGCTCCTGGAGCTGAATCCCTCGATCGCGACCGCCCTCAACCCGTACATCGGGTACGACAAGGCATCGGAGGTGGCCAAAGAGTCGGCGAAGGAGCGCGTGAGCGTTCGAGAGGTGGTGCTCCGTCGTGGGTTGTTGTCCGAGGAGCAGATCGATGAAGCGCTGGACGTTCGGGCGATGACGGAGCCGGGCCTTCCGGACTGACCGCCCCGGACGATGCCCTGGAGGGGGAGCGCCACCCGTGGCGCTCCCCCTTCGCTCAGAAACCGAGCGCGGTCGGGCGGAAGTTCGTGCGCGCGGCCCGAGCCATGAAAGGCTTGGTGTAGGCCCGAACCTCTCCTCCATGGTCATAGACCTCCAGGAGGTAGAGATCCTGCGGCCACATCGTCTGCAGCTCCGACCACCCGCCGACGGTCGGTACCTCGTCGATGTAGACGATGGGCAGGACGGGCCGGCCGTCCACCCAGTAGCATTCCTCGGAGCCGAGCGCTCCGGGACAGTCCACCTGCAGGAGTCCGGCCCGCGCGTTCATAAAGGCCACGACATTGCTCTGCGTGGAGTTGGCGAGGGCGACCTCGTCGAACGCCTCGGCCGAGACGCCGGAGGCCTTTCTTCGAGCCGCCAGTCGTCGGCCCAGGACCTGAAGGCCGTGCAGCAGCTCCGTCTTGGGAACGAGCTTCAGGTCGACCGTCGTGTCGCCCCGCGCGACCACGCCCTTCCACTGGAGCGTTCGATAGCCGAGCTGGTTGGCCACGAGGCTCACGTCGCCGGGTTGCACGCGACGGAGAACGAAGTGCCCCTCCGCGTCGGTGAGGCTGCCCCAACGGACCCCTTTGACCGAGACGAACGCCCCACCCACGGGCTCCCCGGATCGCGCATCGACCACGGTACCCACCACGTCGACAGGGTCGACCGGAGATCCCTGGGCGAACGAGCCACCGGAGGAAGGAGCCATGGCGAGCATGGCGAGCCCCGATATCCATGCGAGCCTCCACCCGAGACGTCCGCGCAGAGGCATGTCGAATCTCTTGTAGTGTCTCATCATCCACATCCATGCCTTCGTGCCGCTTCCGAGCGGCACACTCCTGTCGGGCAAAGCGCGTGCCGAGCCCGCGCCCCCTGGGTTCGAGGGCGGCTCGAACCCCTGTCACATATGCGGTTTCGGGGTCGATCGGTCTCTGAAGACCTCCCGTGGAGCGAGCCGGCTCGTCTCTGCCTGGGGACGTGCCGGCGGGCCTGCTTGTCCGCGCGAAGGGACAGGCGAACGTCGAGGTGCCGAGCCTCGACCGGACAGCAAAAAAGGAGTGACGGTAGGCTTACGCCTACCGCCACTCACGGCACGCCCCCCCCAGGGCGTGAGGCCTCACCCAGACTGGGCAAGGCACATCGTGCCGGCGCTTCGTCACCCGCCGAACGGGTGACGGCCGCCGGGCTCGTTCGTTATGCCGTCTTCCGCTCCAGCCTCAGCACGTGCTTCGGCTTCCGCTCCTCCGCGAGGGACTTCCCACCGCGAGGCAACACGCGCGTGGTGGAGCCGTCGAGGTAGACCGGGTAGAGCCAGCCGTCGAACTGGACCACCTGGACAAGCTGCGGCTTCTCGGGATCCGAGGGCGGCGGCACAGGCTCGGTGATCGAGCGCCAGATCCGGTCCACGAGCGCCATGCGCGCGGAGACCGAGTCGGCCCACAGTGCCAACCGGATCCTCTTCCGCTCCTCGACGTTCATCTGTCGGATGATGCGGCGATGCCCCGGGAAGCTGTGAGACAGGAGAAAGGAGAGGGCCTCCGCTTCGGGGACGGGCTCCACACTCTCGTCCTCACGATAGAGGCCAGGAGTACGAACCCGCCGGGGGTCCCTCAGGTCGATGTAGCCGTCGGCCGCCACTCTCATTCTTTCGGCCTCCTCACGCGTGCCATTCGGATCGAGTTGAAGACGTCAGCGTTTCGTGGGCAGGTAGCTTCAAGTCCTGTGCCGCATACCTTTCTGCGGCGAGGTGCTGACGGGCGGTCTCCTCAACATGTTGAGCGATAATAAGTTACGGATCTCGATGCCCTCGAAAGACCCACCTCGGGCCCGGCGTCACCGCCCCGAGATGAGGGAACCGAGTTCCGGGCAGGGAAAATTTTGCAGGCCTCGCAGGTCGCCGAAGAAGGGGCGCACCCCGTGCCAAGGGGAGGGAGATGGACGACGGATCCAACGACGAGCTCGGAGCCCACGTCTCGATCGCGGGAGGCGTGGACAACGCCCCGTCCGCGGCAGCCGAGATCGGGTCGGTGTGCCTGCAGTGCTTCACCAAGCAACCGAACCGGTGGCACGAGCCGCGGCTCGACGAGGCCACCGTCGAGCGTTTCGAGGCCGAGCGACGTGCCCACGGGATCGAGGTCGCCGGGGCACACGACTCGTACCTCATCAACCTGGCCTCCCCCGATCGGACGTTGCGTGGCCGGTCGATCGCGAGCTTCGAGGCCGAGCTTCGGCGATGCGTCGCGCTCGGTCTCGACTTCCTCGTGACCCACCCCGGGCACGCGACGGACGGAGACGCCGAAGAGGGTGTGCGTCGCAACGCGCGCGCCCTCGGCCGCGCGCTCGAGGAGGTGGACGGCCCAACGCGCGTACTCCTGGAGCTGACCGCCGGGGGCGGCAGCAGCGTCGGAGGCTCGTTCGAGCTCCTCGCCGCGATCCTGGACGAAGTGCCGGCGGCCGTGCGGGATCGGGTGGGCGTGTGCATCGACACGTGCCACGCCTACGCGGCCGGCTACGACCTCGTCGCCGACTACGAAGGCGTGTGGCGCTCCTTCGAGCGCATCCTGGGGTGGGACCGCCTCGGCCTTTTGCACATGAACGACTCGCGCCACCCGCTCGGCTCCCGCAAGGACCGCCACGAGACGCTGGGGCAGGGGACCCTGGGCCCAGAGCCGTTCCGCAAGATCATGCGCGACGAGCGCCTGCGTGGGGTTCCCAAGATCCTGGAGACTCCGAAGGGCGATGATCCCGTGGCGTCAGACCGGGCCAACCTCGTGTTCCTGCGAGGCTTCCGGGAACGCTGACGGGGCCGGGGATCGATTTCAGGCCACCCCTCGGACCGTCGCCACCCGTCTCACGACCCCGGCCACCAGGAGCATCAATCCGAAGAAGCAGACGATGAGGGGGCCCGTGGGCATGTCGAGCTTGAACGAGAGGAAGAGGCCCACGCCCGATGCGATAGCCGAGGATGCCCAGCTCACCGCGATCAGGAGGCCCTCCCGTCGGGTGAAGAGGAAGGCGATCACGGCGGGAACCACGAGAAAGGTGAAGACCAGGAGGACCCCGGCGATCGGGACCGCGAGCGTGATGGCGACACCGAAGGAGAGGTAGAACAGAAAGTCCCACCAGCGCACGTTCCAGCCCTGCGCGGCCAGCTCGTCCTCCTTCAGGGAGATGGTCATGAACCGCTTCCTGAGAAGGAAGTGGAAGACGGCGAGCCCGAGGTACACGAGGAAGAGCCTCAGAACCGCCGGCCACGTCACCCAGAGCAGGCTCCCGACCAGGACGTCCTTGATCGCCTCGGCCCCCCTGGGCGCCCGGTCGGCGACCAGGAGCGCGGCCGCATTGGCCACGACGTAGACGATCCCGATGATCGCCTCGTGGGGGACCCTCTGCTTCGCCTTGGCGGTCCGCGTCATCGAGAAGATGAAGGCGCCGAGGGTGGTGAAGCCCAGAGCGAAGCCGTAGCCCAGGGCCGAGTCGGGGTCGACGTGGAAGAGCAGCGCCGACGTCGTGCCCAGCGCGGCCATCTGGGCGAGCGAAAGGTCGACGAAGATGACCTCGCGCGCGATCACGTGGATGCCGAGGTACGCCAGCATCGCGACCAGGATCATGCAGGTCACGAACGGCGCGATCATCAGTCCGAGCAAGCCGGTCATGCGTTGCCCCCTGCGCTGCGTGGGTGGAAGTGGCGTGAGAAGGTCACCGTGCGGCGCCCCGCGCGAACGCCCGGGCGAGCTGGTCGACCCAGAGCGATACCAGATCGATGTAGGTGTCGGTGTTCGGCGCGCCCTCGGCGTTCGCGGGCACGATGACCGCCTCCGCGCCCGTGCGCTCGGCGATGGTCTTGGCCTGGGACTGGTCGTAGAAGTTCGCCGTGAACACGACCGGGATGCGCTGGTCCTTGATCTCCCGAATCAGCTCGGCGACGTGCCCGGGCGTGGGTGGAATGCCCGGCTTCGGCTCCACGAAGTCGACACAGGGAATGTCGAAGCGACGCGTGAAGTAGTCCCATTCCTTGTGGTAGCAGACCATCGTCTTGCCGCGGAAGACCTCTCCCTCCGCGAGCCAGCCGCCCAGCCGATCGGCGAGCGGGCGGCCCTGGTACTCCTGGCTGTGGACGAAGTCCCAGAACGTGTTCTTGTTGCTCAAGTTGAAGACGGTCTCGGCGCCCAGCAGGTCCACGAGCGAATCGCCGACGAGCGCGCGAAGCACGCGCTCCCTCCAGGCATCGAATCGTTGCTGATAGTAGGTGGCGTTGGCCGGATCGACGCGCTTCAGCCCGATGAGGATGTTTTGACCGATGATGATCCCGTTGATCGGGTCTCCCCAGACGTGGGGATTGCCGAACGCGTGGATATCCCCTTCGGCGCGTGACGTCGAGGTCGGCACGTCGAGCAAGTTGATCCCGGTGTACGCGGTGACGTTGCCGGGCCCACCGCCGTTGACCTTCGGGTTGTTCGCCTTGTCGAGGAGCGCGGGCACCCAGAGCTCGAGATCCAGACCCGTCGACACGAACAAGTCCGCACGTTGGAGCTGGAGCGCGAAGCTCGGGCGGGGCTGCACGTAGTGCGGGTTTTCGTCTCCCTGTCCGATCGAAACCACCGACGCCTTGTCACCCGCGACCTCCCGCGCGATGACGGCGTAGGTGCTGAGCGACGTGACCACCCTGAGCTGCTGGGCCCGGACGGGGCGCATGCCGGCCGGGATCGTGAGTGCCGCGACGACCACCGGCAGGGTCGTGAGCATGCATAGAGTCTTCATCTCAATAGGTCTCGTGTTTGTGGGGTCCGATGGCCCAGACGGCCTGGATCAGAAAGCGGTTCCTGACGCCCGGAAGGTTCGGGTCGAGCGCGATCGAGTGGTGCTCGAGCTCGGCGCGCAGGTAGACCCACTCGCTCTGCCACCATGTCAGGTTGGGCACGACGCCCTGGATCGCCTCACCGCCTCCGAGCGGCTGGACCCAGTCGTAGCGCACGCCCGCGAAGAGTCGGCGAGTGAGCTGGTACTGCGCTGCCGCGTACGCGCCGTAGCGGGTCGATCCCGTGCCGAGGACCTGATGCTTCGATGCGAAGCCCTCGGCCCGGAGGGTGAACGACCGGTAGGATCCTTGCTGGGGCGGACGCCAGTCGAAGCGGACGTCCAGCCCGAAGACGGACGTCTTGAGCGCGGAGTCCGGGTTCTCGCCGTAGAGCGCCGAGCCTCCGAGCTGGACGAACGCGGCCGGCGACAGATTCCAGAAGTTGTTGAGGTGTCCCAGGACGGACATCCGGTGCCCGCTCTCGAACAGGGTCGGGTTGTCGGCGAGCGTGCTCTGGACGGTCAGCTCGTGCGCGCCCCACGCACCGCCGCCGGCGGGCACCAGCCAGTACAAGCTCACGCCGTCGCCCGCGAGGCCCTCTTCGCCCAGGTACTCGCGGATGACCAACGGGTATTCCGCCCAGGGGAGCTCGTGCGCGTGCCAGCGGTTGAGCTCGCCGAACTGCTGGCGAAATCGGCCGAAATCGAGACGGACGTGGCCGGGAAGGCCCGTCCAGTAGGCGTAGCCTTCCTCGATCCCCACTTCCTCCTTGGAAAACGTCACGAAGATCTTGGTGTTCGAGAACGGATCGAGCGGGGACTGGAGCGCCAGCTCGAACTCGCGAACGTCCACATTGTTGGATTGGGGCCCTCGTCCCTGGACTTGCAGGCGCGCGTCACCGGTGGCGCTGATCTCGGGGTTGAGCTTCGGCTGGCTTCGCGACTGGTCCACGAACTGGCGGTTCGTGGCCGCGGTCGTGTCCGTCGGTCCCGCGGCCGCCTTCGCGGCCGCCAGCAGCGCTGCGAGCTCGTCTCCGCCTTGCCCCGTGGTGTCTCGTGCGACTCCGGCGCCCGTGCTCGACCGCCGCGTGATGGCGCGCTCGAGCGAGTCGATCCGTGCTTCGAGGTGCGCGATTCTGGCAGCGAGCGAATCCTGGCTACGAGCTCCGCGTTCTTGTGCGTGCGCGGTCAGGGGGGTGGCTCCGGCAGCCAGAGCTGCCAGAGCGCAGGCACCTCCCAGACGACGCCTCCACACATGGACGGAAACGTCCATGGATGCTTCTCCCATTCGGGGAATCGTCTGACGATCGTGATGCGGCGCGAGGCCGCGGTCCGGTGGTCGTCAGGCGGAGGGAGGAGCGCGAGCGCGGGAGGCCCTGGGGGATACGGCGCGTCCAGGAATCGGCGCGGCCGTGGGAGGAGTCCATGCGAGCACCGACGGGCTTCGGGCTGCCGGTGCTCTGGAAGGAGTCGATAGGTGGTTTGCCCGCGCCTGCGTACAGATCGAGTGGTCGTGAGCGTGCGGGCAGCGTCCGGCGTCGTGCCGACTCTCGACCGAATGCACGACGCCCAGGTCGGCGCGCTCGTACACCGGTAGCGCTACGCTCAGGACGAGCATGAGCGCGCTCAGCCAGGCGGACAGAACCCGGCGCGGCATCTCCGATTTCCTCGAACGCATGGAACGACCACCGTATACCTGCAGGACGCCAACGTCAACCGAGCTCGCGCGTCGACGCGCGAGCTCCGAGCGGGCCCCGGGCCTTCGGGCTCGGCTTCGCGCTCCTGCGTCCCTCACGGCCCACCCCGGAAAGGGGCCGAGTCCAGCGGCGGTTCTGGACCGCCCCCCCACGCTGTTCCTATATTGCATCGCGTGCCGGAGGGCTCTGCAATTGAGCCAACACTCGTGAAGCCGGGACTGACTCTCGGGCCGGACGTTATGCCCTTTCGGGGGAAAGCGAGAAGGCGCGGGGAAGTTACCATTTGTTTAAGCCGGGCTTCAATACATCCCCTCCGGTGCGCCATCAGGGGGCCGGCGTCATCCGACGCCGGCCCCCTGGCTTTTCCCGTTTGGGACGAATCCCATGGATCCGCCTCTCCCGCCGGGGGTAGCGAGGGATCCACGACGGGAGTCCTCAGAAGGGGGAGAGCGTGCCGATCGTACGAGCCACGCGCCGTGTCCATTTCAGCGCGGCTCATCGGGTCTTCCGAGCCGACTGGTCCGACGAGCGGAACGCCGAGTTCTTCGGTGACTGCTCGAACCCGAACTGGCACGGGCACAACTTTGAGCTGGACGTCACGGTCGAAGGACCGGTGGATCCGGAGACCGGATACGTCATGGATCTCAAGCTCTTGAGGGCTGCCCTGGAGGAGCGCGTGGTCGAGGACGTCGACCACCGCAACCTGAACCTCGAGGTGCCCTGGCTCGAAGGGGTCATACCCACGACGGAGAACTTCGCCGTGGCCATCTGGAACCGGATCGCCGACGCCCTGCCCGACGGGGTCAGGCTCGCGAAGGTGGTCCTTCACGAGACACCCCGGAATTCGGTCGAGTACCGGGGAGAGGAGGGCGCGTGAGCGCCAGTGGAGATACAGCGTCGGGCGTCATCGCGAACCCCGATCTCACGGACGTACCCTACGAGGCGCTCGTCGCGGAGATGATCCGCCGCCTCGGAGACGATCCGGAGCGCGAAGGGCTGCTCAAGACACCCGAGCGGGTGCGGAAATCCATGGAGTTCCTCACCCAGGGGTATCGGATGACCCCCGAGGAAGTCATCGGTGACGCGCTCTTCTCGGAACCGCATCGCAACATGGTGATGGTGAAGGACATCGAGCTGTATTCGCTGTGTGAGCATCACATGCTGCCCTTCTTCGGCAAAGCGCACGTCGCCTACATCCCCGATGGGGAGATCATGGGCCTGTCCAAGACGGCTCGGCTCGTAGAGATGTACGCGCGCAGACTGCAGGTTCAGGAGCGCCTCACGGAGCAGATCGCGCAGGCGATCTGGGACACGATCCAGCCCCAGGGAGTCGCCGTCATCATCGAGGCCTACCATCTGTGCATGATGATGCGGGGGGTCCAGAAGCAGAACTCCAAGACGATCACGTCCGCCATGAGGGGGGCGTTCCTGGAAGACCACCGGACGCGCGACGAGTTCCTGCGTCTGACCACCATGACGCACGAGCCTCTGTGAGCGAGCGTCCTCCGCTCCTCGGACGAAACGCGCTCGTCACCGGAGCGAGCCGCGGGATCGGGGAGCGTGTGGCCGAGCGACTCGCCGGCGCGGGTGCCCACGTGTGGGCGCTCGCTCGCTCGGAGCGCCCGCTGAGGGAGCTGGCGGGACGCATCGACGCGACGCCCCTCCCCGCCGACCTCGAGGATGACGCGGCGGTGTGGGAGGCGATGGAGCGCCTGCAGGAGGAGCTGGGAGGACCGCCGGACGTGGTGGTCAACGCCGCCGGCGTATTCTCCTTGTCGTCCTGCGCGGAGGAGACCGTTCGCAACTTCGACCGGCACATCGCGGTCAACCTGCGCGGGCCCTTCCTGGTGGTGCGGGCGCTGCTCCCGGCGATGCTCGAGCGGGGGGACGGCCTCATCGTCAACATCGGATCGGTGGCGGGACGCCGACCCTACCCGGGCAACGCGGCCTATTCCGCCTCGAAGTTCGGGTTGAGGGGCCTGCACGAGGTGCTCCTGGAGGAGATCAGGGGCTCGGGGGTGCGCGCGACCCTCCTCGAGCCCGCGGCGACGGATACCTCGGCGTGGGATCCCGTCGACCCCGACTCGAATCCGAACCTGCCGGACAGGATCGGGATGCTCTCCGTGGGCGATGTGGCCGAGGCGGTCCTCTACGTGGCCATGCAGCCCGCGAGCGTGCGCATTCCTGCCCTCCAGATCGAGCATAGTTGATCCCATGACCGAGCCCTGCGTCTACACCGTCAGCGTCCAGGCCCACTACGACGCGGCCCACTACCTGCGCCACTACAAGGGCAAGTGCGAACGGCTCCACGGACACCGCTATGTCGTGGAGGTCGCGGTGCGCGCCGAGAAGCTGAACGAAGCTGGAATCGCGTTCGATTTCGTGGACCTCAAGCGCGAGCTCCGGGACCTGGCGGAAGGTCTCGACCATCAGAATCTCAACGACCTTCCCCAGTTCCAGGACGTGGAGACCAGCGCGGAGAACCAGGCTCGCTACTTCTTCGAGGAGCTCGTCAAGCGTCTGCCCGAGCCCCTGGATGCGGGTCTGCTCTACGCCCGGGTCTGGGAGACGCCCACACAGTGGGCCCAGTACGGCAGGGTCTCAGCCCCGTTGCCGCCGCCTCGGACGCCGTCGGTGTCCTGAGGCCGGAGGTCACGCCGACACCCGAGCGCGTCCGTCGGCCCCTCGACCCGATCCATGCATCTCCTCCTCACGGACCGTCTGACCTGCCCCCGGTGCGGACCGCGCTTCGGGTTGATCCTGCTGGCCGATCGCATGCGGGACCGACGGATCCTGGATGGCGTCCTGGGATGTCCGAACTGCAGGGACCGCTATCCCGTCCGGGACGGGTTCGGCGATCTGCGCGCGCCCCCTCGTGACGCGCTCGATCCGGGGCGCGCGGGCGCTCCCGGGAAGATCGACGAGGACGAGACGGATCGGCTGACGGCGCTTCTCGGCGTGGCGGAGGGGCCCGGCACGCTGGCACTTCTGGGTGCGACGGCTCGCCACGCGGCCGGCCTGATGGAGCGCGTGCCGGGCGTGGAGGTGGTGGCGATGGACGCCGACCTCTCGTCGTGGCCTGAAGTGCCGCGGGTGAGTCGAATGGTGGCGCGGCCCGGGATCCCCTTCTTCGACGGCACGCTGCGTGGCGCCGCCGTGGACGGCGCCCTGGGTGTCACATGGATCGCGGAAGCGGCCCGGGCGGTCTCGAGACTGGCCCGCGTGGTGGTCGTGGAGGCGGACGAGGACACTCCGGGGATCCTGGAGGGTGCGGGCCTGCAGCTGCTCGCCGCGGAAGCTGGAACCGTTGTTGCAGTAAAAAGTTGAGGCGTCTACCACCGTTGCGTCCGGGGCCTGGCGGAACCTACCTTCCGGCGGTCCTTCGCAGTCCTCATCACCCCCCGCCCATGGCGATCTGGAACAAGCTTTTCGGCAGCGGCGACCGTGGCAGGGTCGACTACTACGGCGAAGGCGTGGGTCTCCTCACCGAGGGGAAGTTCCACGAGGCGCTCACCTCGTTCCGCTTGGCGCTCAAGGAGTCTCCCGGAGACACCGTCGTGCTCCAGCAGATCGCGATCTGCTACACGCGCATCGGGATGACCGACGAAGCCGCGAAGACCTACAAGCACGTCCTGCAGAAAGACCCGGGGGCATCCGGGGCCCACTACGGAATCGCGTTCCTGCTCCTTCGGGCGGGGCAGGGGGACGAGGCGGCCGGGCACCTCGAGGCGTTCCTGGCCAACCCACCCTCCGCGCCCGGGTCGGAGGACCACGTGCGACACGCTCGCTCCACCCTCGCGAGACTGCGGGGCGAGGCCCACGAGGCAACGGAGGAGCCCCCGCCGGATGAGCTGTTCTGAAAGGGTGATGGCTCCATGAGCGAACCGAGTCGTGTGGTCCTCCGCTGGACGGGGGAGGGACTGGTCTTCCGTGGGGGTGCCGACGGCGGGCCGCAGATCACCCTCGACAGCGGGACCGGGGTCGGCCCGTCTCCCACGCAGCTCCTCCTCCTGTCGTTGGCAGGTTGCATGGGTGTGGACGTTCGTACGATCCTCGAGAAGTCGCGGGTCCCTCTGGAGTCCCTGGAGGTCGAGGTGGAGGGCGACAGGGCAGAGAGCGCACCCCGCAAATTCGAAGCCATCCGCCTGACGTACCGCCTCAGAGGCCCCGCGGAGGAGGATCGGCCCAAGGTCGAGCGCGCCGTCCGGCTCTCGCGCGAGAAGTACTGCAGTGTCCTCCACTCGCTTCGTCCCGACATCGACGTGGATGTCAGGGTCGAGCGGATTTGACCCGCCCGAGAGCCGGCGTCTTCCGACGGGAGGCTCCTCCATGGCGAGTCTGAGCTACGCGGCCAACGAGGAGAACGTCGCTCGAGGAACGCTCACCGAGCTGTTCTCCGAGGCGGTCGATCGTTGGGGGGATGCCCCCGCCTTCCGGTATTTCGGGAAAGACGGAGGCGTCGAGGACATCAGCTACCGCGAGTCCTGGAGCGTGGTGCGGAACGTGGGGGCCGCGCTGGAGGTGCACGGCGTGCGCCGCGGAGATCGAGCCGCGATCATGGCGGAGAACAGGCCCGAGTGGGCTCTGGCCGACTACGGATGCCTGTGCGCCGGTGTCGTCGACGTCCCCATCTATTCGACGCTCCCGGCCTCCCAGGCTGCCTATATCTTGCGTGATTCGGCGGCCAAGCTCGTGTTCGTCTCGGACGCGGAGCAGATGGAGAAGGCGCTGGAGGCCGTCCGGCAGTGCGGATATCCGGTGCAGGTGGTGGTCTTCGACCCGCCCGAGGAGCTGCCCGGCGAGGTCCTCTCGTGGGCGTCGTTTCTCGCGGCGGGGGCGGAGCAGGCCCGCTCCTGGTCGGACGAGGCGTTCCGGGATCGGGCGCTGCAGGCTGTCCCCGACGACGTGGCGACGATCCTGTACACGTCGGGAACGACCGGCGACCCCAAGGGCGTGATGCTCACCCACGACAACGTCTCATCCAACGCACGCGCCTGTGCGAGGGTCCTCCCGATCGGACCCGACGACGTGACGGTGAGCTTCCTGCCCGTATCGCACATCCTGCAACGAATGGTCGACTACCTGTTCTTCTTGCGGGGATGCACGATCGGATACGCGCATTCGATCCAGACGGTGGTCGACGACATGCAGGTTCTGCGGCCCACGCTCGCGGTCTCCGTGCCGCGCCTCTACGAGAAGATCTACAACGGAGTCATGGAGGCTCGGGGCATCAAGAAGGCGATCATCGACTGGGCGTGCGGCGTGGCGGACCGCGCGGCCGAGATCCGTCTTTCCGGTGGGAAGGTCCGCGGGCTTCTGGCCGCCCAATACGCGATCGCCGACACGCTCGTCTTCTCGCGCGTAAGAGCCGCCCTCGGGGGGCGCATGCGCTTCTTCGTGAGCGGTGGAGCGCCACTGGCCCCGGAGTTGAACCGGTTCTTCTATTCCATCGGATTGGTGATCCTCGAGGGGTACGGTCTCACCGAGACCAGTCCCGTGACCAACGTGAACTCGCCGGAGCACTTCCGCATCGGGACCGTGGGGCTGCCCGTTCCCGGCACGGAGATCCGCATCGCGGAAGACGGTGAGATCCTGGTGCGAGGCCCCCAGGTCATGAAGGGCTACTACAACCAGCCCGAAGCGACGGCGGAAGCGATCGAATCCGACGGGTGGTTCCACACCGGCGACATCGGAACGATCGACGAGGACGGCTACCTGGCGATCACGGACCGCAAGAAGGACATCATCGTCACGGCCGGTGGCAAGAACGTCGCGCCGCAGCCCATCGAGAACCGTCTGAAGTCGAGTCCGTTCATCGAGCACGCGGTCCTCGTGGGGGATCGGAGGAAGTTCGTCTCCTTGCTGGTCGTGCCATCCTTCGCGAACCTCGAAGCGTGGGCTGAGAAACAAGGCATCCCGTTCGAAGACCGGGATGCCCTCCTCGGACGACCCGAGGTGAGGGAGCATCTCGAAGCCGAAGTGCGCCGGTGCCTGGGGCCGCTCGCGTCGTTCGAGACACCGAAGAAGATGGCGTTCCTGCAAGACGACTTCACGATCCAGAACGGGCTCATCACGCCGACCCTGAAGGTCAAGCGGCGGCTCATCGAGGACCGATACGGCGAGATCATCGACGAATTCTACGGCGAAGAGGCCGCCGATGAAGCGGTCAAGCCGCGGAAGGAAAGGTAGATGGAGACGGGTGGAGACACCGGGGTATGTGCGGTCCTCGTCACCGCTCCGGACCTCGAGGTCGCGGAGAGGCTGGGCCGTGCGATGGTGGAGCAGCGGCTGGCGGCGTGCGCCAACGTCGTTCCCGGGATGGTTTCCGTGTTCTGGTGGGAGGGTGCCGTGCAACGGAGCGAAGAAGCGCTCCTGATCCTGAAGACGACGACGGCGCGTCTCCGGGAGCTCGAGGCGCGTCTGGTGGAGCTTCACCCCTACGAAGTACCGGAGGTCCTCGCAATGGGGGTCCAGGGCGGTCACGAGCCGTACCTGGCGTGGGTTCGCGAGGAAGTCCGGGGAAAGGGCTCTTGACCGATGGGGAAGCGAAAGCGTCAGAAGGAATCCAGGCGGAAGGACTCGGCGGGCGCCCAGGGGGATCTCCTGGCCGACGAGGCGGCTGTCGATCCCTCCGCGGAGGAGGCGTCCACCGAAGAAGGGACGCCCACCGAGGGCGACGGACCCGCCGCGGAGGAGGAACCCATCGAAGAGGAACCCACACAAGCGGCGGAAACGGCCTCCTCCGCGGACGGAGCGTCCCCGGAGGAGGAAGCACCAGCCCGGGA
>CAZVYM010000031.1:20777-26933 GCA_964630935.1 uncultured Gemmatimonadaceae bacterium
CGCGGCCGTCGAGCTCGAGGCCTCGGAGGCCGGGACGCCGGAGTCCCGTTCGGCGGAAGCCGACGCACCGGTCCGGACCACCGACGAGGAAAGGACCGCCTCGGTCCGAGCTACCGGAGAGGAGCCGCGCAAGCCCAGCGTGGTCTTCGAGATGGTGGTCGACGACACGGGACGGGCATCCTCCCCTCCACCCGCGGGCGAGCAGCTGGCGCGTGCGCGCGAGCTCGTGCAGGAGGGCAAGGTCGACGAGGCGATCGCCCTGTATCGCGGCATCCTGGCCCGCAACCCGGCGAACGTGAAGGCCCGCAACAACCTGGGCGTCCTCCTGGACGGGCTGGGCCATCACGACCTGGCCCTGGAGCAATTCGAAGCGGCGGAGCGGATCGACCCAGACAACGTGGAGGTCCTGAACAACCTCGGAGCGACCCTGGCCGTCGTGGCGCGCTACGATGCGGCCGAGCGCGTGCTTCGCAAGGCGCTGCACTCGGATCCGGAGAACCCCGAGG
The DNA here is from genome assembly GCA_964630935.1 of uncultured Gemmatimonadaceae bacterium. Lineage (GTDB taxonomy): Bacteria > Gemmatimonadota > Gemmatimonadetes > Longimicrobiales > Gaopeijiaceae > SZUA-318. Next base: position 21,284 of record CAZVYM010000031.1, read on the forward strand.
TGCGAGCCAGCCTGGGCATCCTCTTCTTCCGGCGCGGGGCCTACGCACAGGCGGAGGTGGAGCTCCGCTGGGTGTGTGCCCGGGATCCGGAGCACGGACCCGCCTACTTCTACAGGGGCGAAGCTCTGAACCGCCTGGGCAGGGTCGACGAGGCGATGGAGGCCCTCGAGCACGCCATCGTCCTGCAGCCCTCCAACGGGAGGGCCTTCTACACCCTGGGCATCCTCTACGACCGGAAGCACCTGGGCGAAGAAGCGACGCTCATGTATCGGAGGGCCAGAGAGCTGATGGGGGTATGATTCGCGTCGTGATCGGGGACCTCTCCCTCCAGGAGACGGACGCGGTGCTACGACCGATCCGGGACGACCTGACCCCGACGACCGCGGCCGGACGAGATCTGGGCGCCCGCGCGGGAGAGGCGATGGACGAGCGGTTGTCCCGCATGGGTACGCTGCCGGTCGGCGGAGCCGTCATCACTCCGGGCGGCGTGCTCGGCTCCGCGTTCGTGATCCACGTGGTGGTCTCGTCACCGGACGAGCCCGAGACTTCCGCCGCCTCGGTGCGCGCGCTCCGAAACGGTCTGCGCAGAGCCACCGAATGGGATCTCGGCTCGCTCGCCCTTCCGCCTCTGGGGCTGACCGTCGGCACGGTCGAGCCCGAAGAGGCGGCCCGATCCCTCGTCGAGGTGCTCGCCGAGCACCTCGACGAGGGCCACCCTCCGTTGGATCTCACCATCGTCGTGGGCAACGAGTACGAGGAGGCCATCTTCGCCCGGGCGATCGACACCCTTGCCCGAGGCGGCTCCCCGACACCGAGTTAGTAGGGTGCCTCTGCCCCGGCGATTCGTGGATTCCAGAGACACCGCATCGACGCGACCCCGCGTCGGGCGCTTTCGACGCCGAGAAACGGAGACCCCATGCGCAGACGGCTGATCGGCACGGCGATCGTGCTCGTCTGGCTGGGCATGGTGGGCTGGCAGGTCCGCCGCGAGTACTTCCAACCCGAGTTGGCCCGGTTGGCGGAGGCGACGCTGGCTCTCGCACCCGGCGTGAGCTTCTACACGCTCTCCATGGGAGGCCACAGCGTGGGGCAGGCGACGTCCAGCCTGGATACCGTCCCCGGCGGGTTCGAGGTGAACGACGTGATGGACCTCCGGCTTCCCGCGCTGGGGCAGACCGGCTCCGCGATCGCCCGAACCAGCGTCAAGCTCAGCTCGGCTCTGGTCATGGAGAGCTTCAACTTCTCGCTGGACAGCGAGGTCGGCCGCTTCGAGGCGTCCGGCACGCTGGGGCAGGACACGACGCTCCATGTCGACATCAAGTCGGCGGGCAGCGAGCAGAAGCTGACGTTCCGGATGGCTCAGCCCCCGGTGTTCTCTTCGGTCGTGCCGATCCGGGTGGCCATGGGCAACGGGTTGAAGGTCGGGGAGAGCGTCCGTCTTCCGGTGTTCGATCCGACGAGCATGAGCTCGCGCGCGGTCGAGGTGCGGGTCCTGGATCACGACACGTTGGTCGTGCCCGACAGTGCCGCCCTCGACGGAACGACCGGACGCTGGCGGCCCGCACACTACGACTCGATCCCGGCCTGGAAGATCGCCGAGATCTTCGGCGGGGTCCGGATCGAGAGCTGGGTCGACGAAGACGGCCGCATCCTGCGTGCCGACAGCCCGCTCGGCTTCTCGATGGAGAAGACCGAATACGAGCTCGCCCGGCAGGCCCAGGAGGACGAGGAGCGCGCGACCGCCTCCGCGACGCCCGCCAGCGAGGATGTCATCCTGTCCACGGCGATTCAGAGCAACGTGGACCTCGCCGACGCGGAGCAGTACGACGAGCTGCGCTTCCGTCTCTCGGGCGTGGACCTGTCCGGCTTCCAGCTCGATGGCGACCGGCAGACGCTGCACGGCGACACGCTCATCGTGCGGCGCGAGAGCTGGGACTCGCTCGATCCGGGCTACAGCCTCCCCTATCCCCACATGGATCTGAAGGAGGACCTCGAGCCGGCGCCGCTCATCCAGAGTGACGACCCGCGCATCATCCAGGCCGCCACCTCGATGGCGGGCGGCCGTTACACGCGGGGCCGACACGACCCGAAGAGGGTGGCCAGGCGGCTCGCCGAGCGGGTCGACGCCATGCTGGACAAGAAAGTGACGTTCTCGGTGCCCAACGCGGTCCAGGTGCTCCAGACGCGTCGCGGAGACTGCAACGAGCACACGGTGCTGTACGTCGCGCTCGCCAGGGCGCTGGGCTTGCCCGCCCGCACGGCGGTGGGGCTGGTCTACGTGAACGGCTCCTTCTTCTACCACGCATGGCCGGAGGTCTGGCTGGGACGTTGGGTGGCCGTGGATCCGACGTTCGGGCAGGTGCCGGCGGACGCCTCCCACATTCGCTTCGTCATCGGGGGATTGGCACAGCAAGTGGAGATCGTGCGCCTCATCGGGAACCTGCACATCGAGGTCCTGCCTCCGACTCCGGCGCGTGGAGACCCGCCGTCATGAGCGCCCGGGCCATGAACGAGGAGGGTGCGTGACGGAGCCGCGAGTGGCCGGAGTCGGGACCGCCGAGCGGCCGGACGCCGACGCCATGATGCTGCGTCTGCGTGGCGTCACGAAGCGGTACGGTCGTTTCACCGCGGTCTCCAAGCTCGACCTCGATGTGCCGCGTGGAGAGATCTTCGGCTTCCTCGGACCGAACGGAGCCGGCAAGACAACCAAGAAACTGCTTTGTGCTGGATTGCGGACCCCGACGGAGGGCTCCATCGTGGTGGACGGAGACGATCTGGCGGAGAGGCCCGGGGACGCCAAATCCCACGTGGGCTACATCCCCGATCGGCCCTATCTCTACGAGAAGCTCTCCGGGGGCGAGTTCCTCCGCTTCGTGGGGGGGTTGTGGGGCAAGGACGGACCGGAGATCGAGGCGAGGGCGGAGCGTTTGCTCGAGCTCTTCCAGCTCACGCCCTGGAAGGACGAGCTCATCGAGAGCTACTCGCACGGCATGCGGCAGAAGCTGCTCATCAGCTCGGCGCTGATCCACCAGCCGCGTCTCATCGTGGTCGACGAGCCGATGGTGGGGCTCGATCCCCGCTCGGCCAGGCTCCTGAAGGATCTCCTGCGCACGTACGTCCGGCGGGGCGGGACCGTCTTCCTGTCCACGCATACCTTGGAGGTGGCCGAGGCTCTGTGCGATCGGATCGCGATCCTCAGCGAGGGTAAGATCATCGCCCGGGGCACCCTGGAGGACCTGCGTGCCCAGGCCGACGCGGGCGGAGCCCACCTGGAGGAGATCTTCTTGAAGGTGACCGGTGGCGAGGAGATGGCCGACGTCATCGAGAGCCTTCGCGAGGCCATCGAAGGGTGACGCCGGGCATTCTCTGGCTGCTTCGCCCGAAGATCCGCTCGAGGCTGAACCGGGCCCGCACCGACGAAGGTCGCGTCTTCAAGGCGCTCCTCCTGGGGTTCGTGGGGCTCTTCTTCTGGGCGCTGATCTTCGCCGTCATCTTCCGGATGCTCCTCTACTTCCGGGGCACGCAGGGGATCGGGGGACTCCTCGCGGGGAAGCTGCTCGGGCTCGCCTTCCTCACCTTCCTCATGATCCTCGTCCTGTCGAACGTGATCACCGCGTTGTCGACCTTCTTCCTCGCGGACGACCTCGAGCTCGTGGTCGCGTCGCCCGTGGATCCCGTGAAGGTCTACGGGGCGCGCCTGATCGAGACCATCGCCAACTCCTCGTGGATGGTCGCACTGCTCGCGGTGCCGCTCCTGGTGGCCTACGGCGTCGTGTACTCGGCGGGGGTGGGCTATTACGGTCTCGCGGTGGTCACCGTCCTTCCGTTCCTGGTGATTCCGGCCGTCGCGGGGGCGGCGGTCACGCTGGTCCTGGTCAACGTCTTCCCGGCCCGCCGCACGCGGGACCTGCTCGCCCTGGTGGGTCTGTTCGCGGCGGCCGGCGTGGTCGCGTTCTTCCGGTTCCTGCGGCCCGAGCGCCTCATGCGCCCGGAGGAGTTCCGCAGCCTGGTGGACTTCGTGGCCGTTCTCCGTGCGCCGACCTCGACCTGGCTGCCGAGCGAGTGGGCGGCGGACGCCCTGATGTCGCAGCTCAACGGGGCGTTCCGGCCGTTTCCGCTCCTCTTCCTGTGGAGCACGGCGGCGGCCTTCGCCGTGCTGGGCGCCTGGCTTCACACCGCTACCTTCGACCTCGGATTCACACGGGCCCAGGAAGGCTCGGAGCGCAAGGAGGGGCGTGCCCGATCCCGGGCTCCGGAGCGATGGCTCGGGGGAATGCGGCCGAGCATCCGCGTGTTGGTGAGCAAGGAGGTGAGGGTGTTCTTCAGGGACACGACACAGTGGTCCCAGCTCATCCTCCTCGGGGTGCTCGTGGCGGTCTACGTCTACAACATCACGGTGCTGCCGCTCTACACGGGCGAGAAGGTCTCGTTCTTCCTCATCAACGTGGTTTCGTTCCTGAACCTCGGACTCGCCGGCTTCGTGGTCGCCGCCATCGCGGCCCGCTTCGTCTTTCCCGCCATGTCGCTCGAAGGTCGGATGATGTGGCTTCTGCGCTCCTCGCCCCTCGACGTGAAGTCCCTCTTCTGGGCGAAGTACTGGGTGGGCACGGTGCCGCTTCTGCTGGTGGCGCTTCCGCTCATCGTCGGCACGAACCTCGTGCTGAATGCCTCGCACTTCGTGCTCGTGCTGACCACGCTCACCATGGTGGGCGTGACCTTCGCGCTGACCGCGCTCGCGCTGGGATTCGGGGCGCTCTACCCGAACTACGAGACCGAGAACGTGGCGGAGATCCCCACGTCGTTCGGTGGTCTCCTGTTCATGATGGCGGCCGTGACGTACCTAGCCGGAGTCGTGGTGCTGGAGGCATGGCCGGTGTACCTGTACCTTGCGTCGCGCTTCAGGGCGGGGCAGGCTCAGGTCAGCATCGCTCCACTCCTTCTGGGCGTGAGCGGCGCGTTCGTCCTGACGGTCGCGGCCACCGCGATTCCGCTCCGCGCGGGCATGCGGAGGGTGCGGACCGTGGATTCCTGAACGAGGTCGAGAGCTGGATGCTGGAGTCGATCAAAAGCTTCTTCCGTTCGACCATGGTGCCTCCGCCGGAACGGGATTCAGATCCCACGAAGGAGGACGTCCGCCTGGCGGCTTGCGCGCTTCTCCTTGAGCTCGCCTGGGCCGACGACGAGTTCACGGACGACGAGCGCCGGAACCTGGAGGTGGGGATCCGTCGCCAGTTCGGCCTCGACGCGGAGCAGGCGGAGCGCCTCATCGAGCTGGCAGAGGAGGCCCGCGGACAGGCCGTCGATCTCTGGCAGTTCACGAGCCTGATCGCGGACAACTACTCGCTCGGTCAGAAGATGGTGCTCGCCGAGATGATGTGGGGGTTGATCTACTCCGACGGGAAGCTCGCCGACCGCGAGGCCTATCTCATGAGGAAGATCTCCAACCTGCTGCGCCTCGAGCCGGGCTACCTTAGCGAGGCGCGGCGGCGCGTGGCCGAGCTCGGCGATGGATCGCTCGACGACGCGATCGAGTGAGCGACGGCGCCCGCCGCGGGGGTGACAGCGCTCCGCCCGCGCCTCATATTGGGACGTTCGACATCGACGACCCTCTCTCCGGACTGCCCGACGATGCTGCGCAACCTCGTTCCCG
>CAZVYM010000031.1:27033-35305 GCA_964630935.1 uncultured Gemmatimonadaceae bacterium
ACATCGACGACCCTCTCTCCGGACTGCCCGACGATGCTGCGCAACCTCGTTCCCGGTGGCTATCTCTTCACCCACATCGTCTTCTGGACCGTTGTGGCCATGGTCGCGGTCGGAACGAACACGGTAGCGGTGATCCTCTCGGTCGGTCTCGTGATGCTGCTCCTCGAGACGGCCGGGAAGGCCTAGCCCGATCCGGAGAGGACGCGAAGGGGCGGGGCGCCCTCCCGAACCGGGGAGGGCGCCCTCTGTTTTTCTGAAGGAGGCTCGGTCCCACCATGATCCTGGCGCTCAAGATCCTCGGCGCAGTCGCCGCGCTGGCGCTCGGCATCTGGCTCGGCTTGCCGGGGCGATACTCGCAGAACCTCGAGGACATCGAGCAGGTGATGGATCAGGGAGGAGCGCGCCGCAAGAAGGTGAAGCGGCGCTTCACGGCCGTGGCCTGGATGTACCGGCAGATCAGCTCCTCGGGGCGGAGGGGTCACCAGCGCAGGCGGGGCTTCAACATCGAGTCGCCCGACGATCGGTAGCCAGGCCCGACCCCCTCGGCGAGGCGGCGGCAGCGCAGCCTGTCCCGGCAGCGCAGCTTTTCCCGGCAGCGCAGCCGTTCCCCGCAACGCGGCCTACCCCATCAACGCGTCCACCAGCACGAGCACCGTGCCGACGACCGCTCCCAGCACGTATCCGAGCCGCACGATGAGGGTGAGCTCACGCTGCGTGACGCGGCGGATGAGATCCTCGAGCCGCGCCACCGGATACTCGAGCACCTTCTCCTCCACGCGACGTGCCACGTCGATCCGCTCGACCACGTCCGGGACCTGGGTCTGCAGCCACTCCCAGATCGGGTCGCCCAGCGCCCCCTTGATCCGCTCCGCTGCGCCCGACGGGAGCCAGCGCCCCGGCGTCCCGATCGGTCGGTCCACGAGGCCGAGCAGCATTCGGGACGCACCCTCCCGATAGATCCTGGCGGCCGGCTCGCTCCGAGCGGCGGCGACCAGCCATTCGGCCAGCTTCTCGGGAGGAACGCGCTCGAACACCTCGCCCCACGTGCGCGCTCCGGCCTTCTCCAGGCCTGCGTGGAGCTTCTCGACCACGAAGTCCCGGGTCCCGGGGTCTCGCGCCATCCCGACCACCCACCCCGTCAGCGTGCTCTTCGCTTCGAGAACGTTCGGATCTTCGGGCTCGCCGAGAACGGAGGTCACCGGCCGACGCAGAAAGTCGACGATGGCCTCGTTGACCCCCCGAGCCATCGCCCCCTGGACCGCCGAATCGGTCAAAACCTCGGACAGACGGTCGGCCCCTTCGGCCTCGATCGTGTCCAGGACCTTGTCGACGGTCTCCTCGGTCATGACCAGCCGGGCGACGACTCGCTGGTGGAACCTCAGATCGCGAAGGAACCGGTGCAGGAGGTCGTGGAGCGTGGCCTCCATGCGAGCCCGCGCCTTGGGGTCCTCGAGGAGCTTGCCGAGCCTCTCGATGGCGAGGGGCAGGTAGCTGCTGATCGCCTTCTCCACCGAGGCGACCAGCCCGAGCGGCAGGATCTCCTCGAACGTGCGGTCCGGCGCGAGCAGCTTCCGGCCCGCCCGGTCCAGGTAGTCGTCCACGGCAGCGTGGAAGTCTTCGCTCTCGACGACGCCCTGGAGCCACTCTTCGACGGCCGCTTCGACCGCTTCTCCCCTGGTCGGGGTGAGCACGCCGGCGATGGGCTCGTCCGCCACGACCTTCACGAGCTCGGTGGCCCGTGCCCTCATCGACTCGGCGAACCGGTCGGACTCGAGGTAGTCGTGAAGCCGGGAAAGCGACATGTCGATGACGTCGTCCAGGACGGTCTCGAGCTCGCTCACCACGCCCTCGGGCAGGATCTCTCTCAGGGAGCCCCGCTCGCGATCGAAGACCTCGTCGAGAAAGCCGGCCAGGCGTTCGTCGAACGCCTGCCGGAACTCCACGTTCGAGAAGGTGCGCGTGAGGTCGTCCTCGGTCAGCAAGCGGTTTCCCACCGTGCGGCCGATGGCCGCCGCCAGGCGGGGCTGGTTCTTGGGAATGGCGCCCTGGAAGAAGCGGACCCTCCAACGCCCGACGCGCGGGGACTCGTAGGGATGGAAGAGCATCCAGATGGCGACGCTGTTGGTGATCCCACCGGCCAGGGCCCCGAAGGCGATGGTGATCAGAGCGTGCAGAAGGTTCTCGTGCATCTCCCGAGCGATCCGGTCAGGAGCGGTAGTGACGGAAGAGACCGCGTACCGGGTACGTCGCTCCCTGGATGTCGAGCGTACCCGTGACCTCGAAGAGCGCGTCCACGGGCAGGACCGGACCCGGACCCGAGCCCGCCCTGATCTGGGCGGTCTTCACCTCGAGCCTCCCGGTGACCTGGTTCCCCTCGCTGGAGACGGTCCACGCGACCGGTACGTCCCTGCGGGCCGGCTGGAAGGCGCGCACTTCCGTCCAGTCCATCGTGACCGAGGGCCATTGGAGATCCCGGAAGTCCAGACGGGCCCAGCCACGAAACGCGCCGGCCCTCCCCGGAGGGGCGAGCTCCGGGCTCTCGAACACGACCTGGAGCGAATCTCCGGACGTGAGGAAAGCCCAGTCTCCCGGCTGCGGCTCGTCGGCGCCATGCCCCCGGGCCACGTCGAGCACCAGACCGTCCAGGCGACGGCCGGCGAGATAGGCGGCTGCCTTCTGGACCCGGAAGGTCTCTCCGCGGGGCCCCGTCCATTCCTGAAGCACGTTGTCCATCTCCAACTCGAGGTTCCGGGATCCCTGCTCGAACAGGATCCCGTCGATGGCGTCGCCCTCGCCCACGACGATGCGGAGGCTGCCGTGGGGGATGATTCGCCAGGGCGCGCGACTCTGTGGCGTCTCCCACTGCTCCGAGTAGAACTCCTCCCATGTGCCACTACGCGCCAGGAATCCATGGGCTTCGCGCTCGACACCGCCCGGTCGGGTCCGTGTCGAGATGAGCCAGGGCACCAGGAACGTGCTGTCGCCCTCGAGCGTCGTGAACACGAAATCCCGTTCGTAGAAACGTCCGTGGAAGTTTCTGGCCGGGGCTGCTTCGTTGCCCTGGTTGGCGGAGCCGGACGGTCGGGGCTCGGAGCCCGAGCACGCCGCGAGCCAGACCGAGGCCAGCGCTGCGAGCCACCGGGCGGACGCGCTCACGAGGTCCAGGTAGGCATGTGGGTCGGATCCAGGATCTGCGCGGGACCCGCGTCCAGGCGCGCGTCCAGCTTCCTCAGGAACGAGCCGATCCTGCGTGCGTTTCGGCCCAGATCACGCTTTCCGTCCCGGGCGGTGGAAACGACGTCGACGCGCGTCTGTCCGTTCGGATCCAGTCCGACCTGAATCCGCACGTCATCCTCCTTGCCGCGCGGCCACGTCGTGGCGACGGCGCGGATGATTCCCGTCTGGTCGTCGTCGTCGACCACTTCCCATCGCGCCAGCCCGCCTCCCGCCAGACTCAGCGCGGCCGTCCACACCCGGTCGAACGGAATCGCGTACGTTCGCCCGCGCAGTCGTGGGTCGGGCGACGTGGGGAACGTTCGAGCCTGCGTCCCCGTGAGCCGGGTCAGCAACGAGCTCAACGGGAGCCCTTCTCCGGCCCGAGCAGGAAGGTGATGGTGACGCTGGCGCTGACGGTCTGGTCACCCGCCTCGATCGGGGTCTCCGCCTCGGCGGCCATCGCCTGGAGGCGGACGTAGTCCTGCCGCGGCGAAGGTCTCTGGGCGCCGCCTTGCACGTTGAGCGGCGGCCCGAGCTCCCGATCGAGCGCATCGGCCATCGTGCGCGCCTGATCCCGGGCTCGGCGAACGGCCTCGGCGAGGACGCGGTGCTGTGCCGGCTCGATATCGGACGCCTCGAAGGAGATCCCGTTCACCCGGTTGGCTCCCGCGCCCGTCGCGACGTCGATGAGCCGCCCGACCGCCTTCATGTCGGTGAGCGTCGCCCGCACGTTGTTCAGAACCCGGTAGCCCTCGATGCGCTGGACGCGGGCCCCGTTCTGCACCACGCTCGTGTACACGGGCGAGAGCGAGTAGCCGTAGGTGTCGATGTCGAGACCCTCGAAGCCGCTCGAGCGCATCGCGGCGAGGACGGCGCTCATGGCTCGAGCGTTGGCCTGGGCCGCCTCGCTGGCGGTCTTCTCCCTGGACTCCACGGCGAGGCTCACGCGCGCTCGATCCGTGCTCACGTCCAACGAGGCCGTGCCCGTCACCACGATCGTTCGGGGCGCCTCCTGCGGCTCCGCGACGTCCTGGCTCGCTCCTCGCGCCACCCGCGCCCCGACGACGGCGGGCTGCGGAAGGGCCGGGCCCTGACCGTGTGCGGGGCTGCATCCCGCGCTTACGAGGAGCCCGAGAACGGGGGCGGTCCGTGCAAAGAGTCTCATGGCTGATGCTCCTGAAGGCTCCGGCTGGAGCCGACGGCGGTTCCATGCCGTGGGCCGGAACGTTTCCCGGCCCACCGGGTCCGCGTATAGTGTCGCCGTCCAACGCCCACCACGCCACACCGCGAGGGATCCGAAGGATGAAAGCCGTCATTCCGTTGGCTGGGAAAGGGACCCGTCTCCGGCCCCACACGCACCATACCCCCAAGCCGCTTCTCAAGGTCGCCGGAAAGCCGGTCTTGAGCTACATCCTCGACGATCTGAAGGCAGTGGGGGTCGAGGAGCTCGTTCTCATCGTGGGGCACCTCCGTGAGGAGATCGAGACGTGGATGGCCGCCGAGTACCCGGAGCTCCGTCCGCACTACGTGCTCCAGGAAGTCCAGGACGGTACCGCGGGCGCCGTCGCGCTCGCCGAGCCGTTCGTCGACGAGGAGGTTCTCATCGTCTTCGCCGACGCCGTGCTGGAGGTGGACTACGATCTCGTTCGGACCCTCGATGCGTCCTACGCCGGTGTGATCTGGGCCAAAGAGGTCGAGGACTATCAGCGCTTCGGAGTCATCACGACGCACGCGGACGGCACGATGGAGCGCATCGTCGAGAAGCCGAGCGAGCCCATCTCCCATCTGGCCAACATCGGGCTCTACTACATCCGGGACCACCGGCTCCTGTACGAAGGGATCCACCACACGCTCGAGTCGCCTCCGGGCCCGTCGGGCGAGTTCTACCTGACCGACGCGTTCCAGTACATGGTGGACCACGGATCCCGCATCCTCACGGCGACCGTCGAAGGCTGGTGGGATGCCGGCAAGCCGGAGACCTTGCTCGAGACCAACCGGCATCTGGTGGAGACGGGGCGCGGCGGCGTTCACGAGTCGGCGGTCGTGGACGGGGCGCACATCGTGGATCCGGTCCGTCTGGAGGCGGGGGTGGTGATTCGAGGAGGGCGCATCGGACCGAACGTGACCATCGAGAAGGGGAGCCGGGTCGAGGGTTGCGAGCTGAGGGACGTGGTCATCGGACCGAACGCCGTGCTGGAGCGATCCAATCTGAGCGACTCTCTCGTGGGTGGACACGCCGTCATCCGAAACGTGACGGGCTCCTTGTCGGTGACCGATCACTCGGTGGTGGAGGGCGCGTAGCTTCCGGGAGACCGACTCACCCACGGCCCGCCGGCTCGACCACGCCCGCGACCAGCACCACGGTGTAGAGCGCCCGCAGCACGCCTTCCACGCCCTGGACGTTCCGGTACCATTCCCCCGTGGTATGGGCGAGCCCGGCTTGTCCCCCTCCTCCGAAGGTCACGGCCGGGATGTCCACCGCCATGGCCGCGTTGGCGTCGGTGGACGAGAGCGCCAGGATGATGTGCGAGCCGACCGCCTCGGTCGCGACTCGGGTGGCGCGCACCAGAAGGGCATCCGGCTCGGTGGCGGCGGCGGGTCGCGATCCGACCAGCCGGATCGCGGTCTCCAGGCTCCCTCTCCCTCTCGCATTCGCCTCGGCGAGCGCCTGCTGCACGGCCGCTCTCAGCTCCCGTTCCGAGCGCTCGAGGTCCGTCTCGTCCGTACCACGGCAGTCGATCTCCACCCAGGCCTCGCCGGGGATGGAGTTGATGCTGAGTCCACCCCCGCAACGGGTCACGGCGAGGGAGGTCTCCGCTTCGGGGGAGGGCGGGTCCTCGATGAGCCGGGTGACCACCCGTGCGAGCGCGTGGATGGGATTCACCGTTCCGCGGTCCTGCCAGGAATGGCCACCGGGTCCACGCATCTCGACCCGGAAGCGACGGGATCCGAGTCCTCTCGAAACGACGCGGTCCAGACCCGCCCCGTCCACCGAGATGAACGCGGCGCTTCCATGGCCGGCGCCCTTCGGGCCGACGAGATGTCTCACCCCCCGGAGGTCGCCGAGTCCCTCCTCGCCGACCGTGGCCGCGAACAGAATCGGCCGGCGCGTCACGATGCCGCCGGCCTCCAGCGCGCGGGCCACCGCGAGAAGCACGGCGAGCCCCCGGCCATCGTCGGAGATCCCGGGCCCCTTCAGAAGATCACCGACCCGGGCGACGGCGACCGGCGTGCCCTCGGGGAAGACCGTGTCGAGGTGGGCGGAGAGGACCACCGGCGCCGAGGCTTCGGCGCCCGACCTGAGCGCCAGGACGTTACCGATCTCGTCGATGCGCACCCCGGTGAGGCCGGATCGTCGAAGAAGCGTTACCATCGCGGCGGCTCGGGCCGTCTCGCGGAACGGTGGAGCCGCGATCTCGGTGAGAGCGACCTGGTCCGCCAGCGTCTCCTCGTCGGTGGCTCGGGCGTGGGCCGCCGCGCGGGCCACCCGGGGGTCGTCGAGCAGGGGAGATGCGGTCGATTCCACGGGTTTCGTTGCCGTTCCCGGGCCTGGCCGGTCGCCGGAGGAGTGACCTGGTACGGCCGGAAGGCAGACCTCTCGACGACCGGCCGATGACGCTCCGAAGCTGCGCCCGGCGCGAGGCCACGTCAAACGCGCCGCCCCGGCGCGGGTTTGGCCATCCCGTTACACGATCGCGACGAAGCCGTTACGTCGGTCGGGTAGCCTCCACTATGTTTAGCGCGGCAGGCGCTCATCGAGCCGATTCCCCCAGGCGAGGCGAGGGCTATCGACGAGTGGAAACCCGGTGGAAGCTCATCCGACGAGACCCCCGATGAAGGACGGCGCCGCACCGAACGTCATGGACACTTCCACGAAGCCCTCTCCGAGCCCCCGGATCCTCGTGGTCGAGGATGAGCCGGACATCGCGGCCCTCGTTGCCTATCAGCTGACGCGCGAGGGTTTGCGCGTCGAGACGACGGGCACGGGGACCGGTGCTCTGGAGGCCGTGGGCCGTGAGATTCCCGATCTGATCGTTCTGGATCGGATGCTCCCGGAGCTCAGCGGCGACGAGGTGCTCCGCCGGCTGAAGGAGGAGCCCGCCACGCGGACCATCCCGGTGCTCGTGCTCACTGCCAGGAGGGAGCAGGAAGATCGCATCCAGGGCTTCGAGCTGGGTGCGGACGACTACCTGACCAAGCCCTTCAGCCCCCGCGAGCTGGTGCTGCGGGTCCAGGCGATCCTGCGTCGCCTCCGCGAGGCGGGCCGCACCTCCGGCGGACGGGTCCTGCGCGCGGGTCCCCTCCGGCTCGATCTCGATGCCCATCACGTGACCCTCCGGGGCGAGGAGCTCGAGCTGACGCCGACGGAGTTCCGCCTGCTGGAGGTCCTCGTGGACCGCCGGGGTCGTACGCAGAGCCGGCAGCAGCTCCTCGAGCGGGCCTGGGATCTCGACGCGGGGGTGATCGACCGGATCCATACCAGGACGGTCGACATGCACGTGCGTCGGCTCCGCGCCAAGCTCGGTGATCTGGGCGAGTGGGTGGAGACCGTGCGCGGCTTCGGTTACCGTCTGAGGGTCCCCGAGGGATCCGACTAGCCACCGCGAGCCCGGAGCAAACGTCGTGCGGGTCCGGATCCACAACCCACTGTTCGCCGGGTTTCTCGGCGTCATCGGGCTCCTGGTCCTCCTGGTGGTCCTGCTCGTCGGGCGTGGCGTGCGCAGTCATCTCGAGCGCACGTACGAGACCGAGCTCAGCCGCGAGCTCTCGCTGGGCGAGTGGATCCTCGGTCAGGCCGGAAACGCGGACCCGGATTCCGTGGCACGCGCGTTCGGGGCGAAGGTGGGGTACCGGGTCACGATCATCGACACGAGCGGTGTGGTGATCGGCGATTCCTACGTGGCGGCCTCACGGATGGGGCTCGTGGAGAACCACCGGCATCGACCCGAGGTTCTGGGCGCCATGGCCGGCGGCGTCAGCTTCAGCACCCGCCAGAGCGTCACCGTGGGTGAACGGCTCCTCTACGGCGCGCAGCTGGTGCAGCTCGGGGGGCGTC
>CAZVYM010000032.1:0-17828 GCA_964630935.1 uncultured Gemmatimonadaceae bacterium
AACATCTACAGTCGCTTCACGAACCCGAATGTCGCCGAGCTCGCGGAGAAGCTCCGCCTGATGGAGGGCGCCGAGGCCGGCCACGCGGTCGCGTCCGGGATGGCCGCCATCTTCGCCACCTTCGCGGCGCTCCTGAGCGCGGGTGACCACATCGTGGCGTGCCGCTCCGTGTTCGGATCGACCCATCGGATCGTGTCGAAGATCCTGCCCCGGCTGGGGATCACCTACACGTACGTCGACGCGGGGGAGCCCGCCGCGTGGGAGCCCGCCGTTCGGGAGAACACCCGCATGGTCTTCGTCGAGACGCCGACGAACCCGGCGTTGGACCTCGTCGACCTGGCGTGGCTGGGAGAGATCACCCGCCGTCGGGGATTGATCCTCGCGGTCGACAACTGCTTCAGCACGCCCGTGCTGCAGCGGCCGATCGAGCATGGTGCCGATCTCGTGATCCACTCGGCCACCAAGTTCATCGACGGCCAGGGGCGGGTGCTGGGCGGGGCGGTCGTGGGTCGCGAGGACCTGGTCGGGGAGATCTTCGCGTTCTGCCGGGCGACCGGGCCCGCGCTCTCACCGTTCAACGCCTGGGTGCTGTCGAAGAGCCTCGAGACGCTGCACCTGCGCATGGAGCGGCACAGCGCGACCGCGCTCGAGCTGGCGAAGTGGCTGGAAGGCCGGCCCGGGGTGGCGTCGGTCCGCTACCCGTACCTGCCCTCCCATCCGCAGCACGAGCTGGCCAAGCGCCAGATGTCGGCGGGGGGTGGCGTCGTGACCTTCACCATCGAAGGGGGCATCGAGCGGGGACGCCGTTTCCTCGACGCGATCGAGATGTGCTCGCTCACGGCCAACCTCGGCGACACCCGGACGATCGTCACGCATCCCGCGTCGACCACGCACGCGAAATTGGCGGAGGAGGAGCGATCGGCGGTAGGCATCACGCCCGGCCTCATCAGGATCTCCGTCGGCCTGGAGGATCCCGCCGACATTCGGGACGATCTCTCGCAAGCGCTCGAGAAGGCGATCGGATCATGAAGCGAACCGTGGATGCCGCTTTCGGCGTCTCCTCTCCCTACGGCAAACCCCTCCTCGCGGGCGCCGCCCTCTTCCTTCTGTCGGGCGCTGCACTGGCGCTCGCCGGCATCGCTCCGCTCGCGGCTCAGGCTCCCACCCCGCGGCGTCTCGTCGCGGCGGCACAGCCGCGACAACCGGCAGACTCGGCGACGGTAGTGGTGGCGCTCTCGGCCCTCGGTCTCGAGCGTGCGACACCGACGGATCTGTGGACAGGACGCGAGTTGGAGCCGGTGGACGATTCCGTCGGCATTCGGCTGGCACCGCATGCGAGCGCGCTTCTTCGCCTCCGCTCGCGCTGATGGGAACCGCCCGGGACGAGCCCGGTGATCTGGCGTGCGGGCCGGGACGGCACCCCGGACGGACGGCGAAGACGGATTCGCCGGTCGGCTCCGCCCGCTCAGCTCCGGCCCGCCGGCCTACCCCCATCCAGCGATCGGATCTTCCGCCTGATCGACAAGAGAGCGAGGACGAGTGAGCCGGCAAAGACCGTCACATGGATCAGCCAGACTCCGAAGTCGTCCGGCGGCCCGCGATGGTACGGAGCGAGACCGGCCAAGAGGAGATAGGCTGCGCTCGCCATGATGATGACGATGCCTCCGTGTCGGTTGGCCGGATACCAGATCTCGTCGGAGGAGAGCGTCGTGCGGGTGCGCACGCCGTAGATGCGGTTTCGGGGAACGAGGCCCAGCACGATCGGGACGGAGATCACGATGAAGATCAGCGAGGGGATGAAGAACGGTTGGCTCGACATGGCATGCTCCGGGGATGGCCGCTCGATCATGATAGTCGCCCGGCCGGCCGGTGGCGATCGCCGGCCGACGCCCCGTTTCTCAACGCCCGTGTATCTTCCCGTGTCGCACAATTGCAGCGGTACAACTCAGTTCGATCAACACGTCGCGGTGCGGCGGCCCGAGGTCGGTCGTGCGCGCTTTTTTGTCGAATAGAACAGGTGCCCATGCCCTCTTCGTCCCGTATTCGCCCATTGGGGGCGCTGCTCGCCCTCTTCCTGTCGTTCGGCCACCCGGCCGCGCTCCGTGCCCAGCAACGGCCCGCTCAGGCCGGCGCGGACGCCCTGCGTGTCTTCCTGGATTGTCAGGGGGGGTGGCGGGGGGCCTGTGACCGTGAGTACTTCCGGCAGCACATCGGCTACGTGAACTGGGTGAGGCAGCCACAGGACGCCCAGGTGCACATAATCCTCACATCGCAAGGATCGGGGGGTGGCGGCACGCGCTACACCTTGGACTTCGTGGGCCGGGAGGACCTGCAAGGCCTCACCGACCAGCTCACGTACACGTCGCTGGCCACGGACGTGGAAGAAGAGACGGTGGCCGGGCTGTCCCGGACTCTCTCGCTCGGCCTGGTCCGGTACCTGGCCCAGGCCGGCTTCGGCGACGCCGTCGACGTGGAGTCGGCTCCCTCCGCGCAGGACGCCAACCGACCAGCAGCCGCGACATCCGAGAACGACCCCTGGAACTTCTGGGTCTTCGACATCAACGCCGGCGGGAGCGTCGATCGAGAAGACCGCCAAAGCTCCAAGGAGCTCCGACTGCGCGCGAGCGCGAACCGTACCACCGATCAATGGAAATTCGACTTCCGCGCAAGCGGGAACTGGCAGCGCGAGAGGTACGACCTGACCGACAGCATCGTCCACAACAACCAGGACAACTGGAGCACGACCGCGTTCACCGTGAAGAGCCTCGGCGAGCACTGGGGCGTCGGCGCGGAGGTGGCCGCGAACAACTCCACGCGTCTCAACCGTGAGCTTCTCCTGTCCGCCGGGACGGGCGTCGAGTACAACTTCTTCCCGTACTCCGAGTCGAGCCGTCGCCTGCTCCAGGCGCGCTACGTGATCTCGTTCGAGGACGTCCGCTACCAGGACACCACGATCTACGATCTGCTGCAGGAGACCGCCTACCAACATGCGGTGAGCCTGAGCTACGAAGCACGGGAGGAGTGGGGAAACGCCAACATCGGCGTGCGCCTGAACCAGTACCTGGACCGCACCAGGCTCTACTCGGTGAACGTTCGGGGATTCGTGCGCTACCGGCTCTTCCGCGGCTTCAGCGTGAACGTCAACGGTGACTACCAGGTGATCCGCGACCAGCGGTATCTGCCCAAGGCGGAGCTGTCGGACGAAGACATCCTTCTCGGGCGCAGGAGGCTGCCCACCAACTCCCAGACGAGCTTGGAGCTGAGCTTGAGCTACAGCTTCGGCTCGATCTTCAACAACGCCGTCAACAGTCGCTTCGACCGCGGCGTGCTCTGACTCCTCGCGCACCGGGCAGAGTGGCGAGCCATTGCGCGGCCCGTACAAGCCCCTAGCTTCCGCACAAGTCGCTTCGGCGACGTGAACTCAGAGGATAAGGATGGCGTTCGGCGCCTCCTTGCCATGTGAACCTGCCCGCTCACTGCGGGGGTTCCTGCCCTCCTCCGTCGGCCGGCGGGCACGGGCGTATCCGCGCCCGAGCACGCTCGAGTGGTGACGTGGAAGTCCGTCGAGCACCGGAGCTTTCGCGGCACCGCCATACTGACACTGCTCGACCGATCCCCGGGCCGGGTACGCCTGCCTCATCGAGAGGGCAAACCCGATGTTCGGTACGCTCGTATGCCTCGCCCTTCTGGGGAGCGCCGCGCTTGCGCCGGCCCCCCGAATCCATCCCTCCATCTCCGTCATTCCCCAGACACACCCGAGCGACACGCTCCCGGACACCTTGAGGGTCTATCAACTGATGGGCCTCACCGTGACCGCCCAGAGGACCAGGATCCCGCTCAGGGTCAATCCGAGCGCGACCAGTGTCGTGGAGCAAAGCGACCTCGCCGATCTGCCCCGGTCGATCGCCGTCGACGAGGCCGTTCGACTCGTGCCCGGACTGAAGGTCGACAACCAGGCGGACGGCGAGAGGGTCCACATGTCCATCCGTGGACAGGGGATCCTCAGTGAGCACGGAATCCGGGGCATCAAGATCCTGGAGGACGGGCTTCCGCTCAACGACCCGAGCGGCTTCGCCGCCGACCTCTACGACGTCGACTGGGCGGACGTGTCCCGCATCGAGGTTCTGCGAGGTCCCGGCGCTTCGCTCTACGGTGGAGGCGCAACGGCCGGCGTCCTCAACATCCTCACGACCGATCCCCCCGACACGGACGAGCTGGTGAAGCCCATGGCCGAGGCGCACATGGGATCGCACGGATTCTGGAAGGCGACCGCCCAGAACCTCGGCCGGACCGGGAGCGTGGGCTACGCCCTGACCGTGAGCCGGGCCCTCGGCGACGGCTATCGTGAGCACACGGCGTTCAACGCCACCAACGTGCGGGCGAAGGGGGACTGGACCGTCTCGGATCGGCTGCGTCTGCACCCCATCCTGGCGTACACGGCGTTCTTCAACCAGAACGCGGAAGGCCTCAACCTGGCTTGGCTGGCCGAGAACCGCCGTCAGGCGAACCCCGACGCGAACACGTACAACGAGTTCCAGAGAACGCACCGGTTCACGGGCGGCTTCACGGGAGCCTGGGACGTGAGCGAGTCGACGAGCTTGGACTTCAACGGGTATGTCCGCTCGACCCGGTATCTGGAGCCCGTGCCATCCTCCGTTCAGCACCGGAAGCTCCTCGCTCCCGGAGGAACGGTCCAACTCACCGGCCATGCGTCTTCGGGTGGCATCCGCCATACGGTAGGCGGCGGCGTGGATTGGCAGTGGCAGCGGATCGGGGAATTCCGCCTCCCCAACCTCGGTCTGGCCGAGGAGGGGACCACCCTCCTGTCCGACGAGACGATCCACCAGACCGGCCTGGGCGTCTTCCTGTTCGATCGCGTCGAGCTCGGCGGAGGCTGGTCCGGCATGCTCAACGTGCGCTACGACCGGATCACGAACCGGCTGAGCGACCTGCTTCGCCTCGACGGCGTGGACCTCTCGGGCAAGACGGACTTCGACCGTGCCACGGCGCGCGTGGGCCTCGCCTACAGCCCGACGACGACCTGGAGCGTGTACGCGAACTGGGGCCAGGGCTTCCTTCCGCCCGCGACGGAGGAGCTGGCCAACAACCCCGCTGCGCAGGGCGGGTTCAACAGTTCCCTCGAGCCGGCCGTCTCCCACGGAGAGGAGCTCGGCATGCGCGGGCTGGCGAGCCGTCGGCTCTTCTACGACGTGACCGTCTTCCACCTGGAGACCCGCGGCGATTTCGACCGCTACAGGGTCCCGACCCGGCCCCTCGAGACGTTCTACCGCAACGGGGGCAACAGCCGCCGCTTCGGCGCCGAGATGTACGCGAACGCCAACCCGATCGACCCGGTGTGGGTGCGGGTCGCGTACACCTGGTCCCACTTCGTGTACCGTAGCTCCACCAGCTTCTACGGGGACATCGAGGGCAATCGCCTCCCGAACAGCCCCGACCATCAGCTCTTCACGGACGTGACCTGGCAGGTCCTGCCCGACGTCATGCTCGGCGCCGGCACGGACACGTTCAGCCGCTGGTACGTCGACGCGAGCAACGCGACCTCGGTCGACGGCTACACGCTTCTGAACGCGCGCATCGTGTGGAGGTCGTCGCTGATGGGGATGGACGGAGAGCTCTCGCTCCAGGGGAGGAACCTGGCCGGCCGGAAGTACATCGCCTTCACCGAGCCGGATCCCGATGGAAACTCCTATCAGCCGGGCCCCGAGCGCGAGATCTTCGTCGGATTCAGGGTCTCGATGAAGTAGACGGGCCGAGCCGTCCGACGCCGGAGCTTGCCCCGGCCGGGTGCGCCTTCTAGCGTGCTCCCGGCCGGGGCCACGTCAGGGCGCCCGGAGCAACCCGTTCCAGGATCCTCCCATGACCGCCTTGCACCTCAGCATCCGCGTCATCCACGTCTTCCTCTCGGCCTTCTGGTTCGGCGGGGCCCTCCTGCTGGCCCTGTTCATCGAGCCCGCCGTCACGGATGCCGGCCCGGCCGGAGGGGCCGTCATGCAGTCCCTGGTGCGCCGAGGCATGCCGAGGATCCTCACGTTCGTGGGCCTTTTCGCGGTCCTCACCGGTCTCTACCTCCTGTGGGTCCGCTCCGCCCACTTCGCCAGCGCATACATGGGCTCGCCTCACGGCATCCTGATCAGCACCGGGGGCCTCTTCGGCTTGATCGCCCTGCTGCTCGGGGTTCATGTGACGCGCCCGGCCGTGAAGGCGCTCGGTGCCGTCGGGGAGCGGGTCGCCGCCACGAACGCCCCACCCACGCCGGAGGATCTGGCGGAGATGGGGCGTCTACGAGGCCGTCTGAGGCTCTCCACGCGGCTAGTGGCCCTGACCCTTTCGGTTGCCATCGTCTGCATGGCGTTCGGGGCACACCTCTAGCAGGTCGCTTGGCGCACGGGCGGGCAGGGAACGATCCGCCCGGACGCCGTCGCCCGGGAGCCGACCCCACAGGTCGGCTCCCGAGCCGTCAGATCAGTGCCGGTCGCACTCGCCGTCTTCGTTGCGGTCCTTGAAGGTCCAGAACGACCGCATGATGTGCCAGGCGACAAGCCACTCGTTATCCCCTCCGACATTCGCCGTCGAGGGATCGATCAGCGTGCCGTGCCATCCGACGAACCATTTGTCCAGGTTGACCCGTAGCGTCAGGTTGGTCGCTCCCGAATCGGGAGAGACGACCAGCGGCGGGTCGAGCCGGCTGTGCTGCCTGGCTCTGATCGCGTGCGTGTAGGTGAAGGCATTGCCGTTGAACGTCCCCTCGACGCGCACGCTCACGCTGTCGAAATCGGGATGGTCGGCGACGAACGCCAGGTCGGTCGAGTCCGTGGACGAGGGCGTGTGGATCCAGAACTCGGCTCCGTTGTACGTGCCCTCCGGGATGTCGACCGAGAAGACCTTCTGCACCTGCCCGTCCAGGGGAACGTCGACGAGGATCGGCCCGACCTTGAGCTCCTCGCAGTCGTTCCGGTCCCACTCACCCCACCGGTTCCGGTGCCACCCGTCCGTCGTCATGGGTCCGTCGTGGGAGCTCTCCGTGCTGTCGGCGGGCGGTGAGCACATCGTGTCGGCCTGGGCGAGCTCGATCCTGCGGAGAACGAGCTGCACGCTCGAGAGGACGAGCGTGTCCGTGCTGTCGCTGAGTGTCATCTCGCTGCCCGTGGACGTGATGTTGAGCCCACTCGAGTCCGTGTTGGCCCGGACCACCGAGAGCGAGAGGCCTTTCGTGTTCGCCGCCGACCCCGCACCGGTCGCGTCCTGGCAACCCGAAGCCAGAAGCAATAGGCCAGCCAGCATCATGTAGGGTGTGCTTCGCGCCATCTTCATGGAACCTCCCCGCCATAAGGTCGTGTTCAGTCGGGTCGAGAAGGCTTGCAGATCTCGTGCCAAGCCGGTGCCGATCTCGGCGCCGCCGCGCCGCGCACACCTCGACCTTGCACCTACCGACGGCCTGTCCTACCGTCCGTATTTTCTGGGGATCCATTCGCCCCGGTGTACGAACCCCACGCCTGGAATCCAACGCCATGATCGATTATTCACCGCTCGAAGCGTGGTTCGTCACGGGTAGCCAACACCTGTACGGACCCGAGACCCTCAAGCAGGTCGACGAGGACTCCAAGGCCATCGTCGAGGGTCTCAACGCGTCGGGCAACTTGCCGGTCAAGCTGGTGTTCAAGCCCGTGCTCAAGACGCCCGAGGAGATCAGCGCCGTTCTTCGGGAAGCCGACGCGGCGCCCAGCTGCATCGGCCTGGTCGCCTGGATGCACACGTTCAGCCCGTCCAAGATGTGGATCGGAGGGCTCACCAGGCTGCGCAAGCCGCTCTGTCACCTGCATACCCAGTTCAATCGCGACATTCCGTGGTCCACCATCGACATGGACTTCATGAACCTGAACCAGTCCGCGCACGGCGGCCGTGAGTTCGGGTTCATCTGCTCCCGCCTGCGCATGAACCGCAAGGTCGTGGTCGGCCACTGGAAGGAGGACGGAGTTCAGGCGAAGGTCGCGATTTGGCTGCGTGCGGCAGCCGCCTGGCACGACAGCCAGTCGATGAAGATCGCCCGCATCGGCGACAACATGCGGCAGGTCGCGGTGACCGAGGGTGACAAGGTCGAGGCCGAGCGCCGCCTCGGATACGCGGTCAACGGCTACGGCCTCGGTGACCTGGTCACGCACGTCGATGCCGTCGCGGAAGCGCAGGTCGATGCGCTCTGCGACGAGTACACGTCCGAGTACATGCTCATGGAAGGTCTGGAGAAGGGAGGGACGAGGCACGCGTCGCTGCGGGACGCCGCGCGGATCGAGCTCGGCCTGCGTGCCTTCCTGGAGGAGGGGGGATTCCACGGATTCACCGACACCTTCGAAAACCTGCACGGCCTGAAGCAGCTTCCCGGCATCGCGGCCCAGCGACTGATGGCGGATGGGTACGGCTTCGGCGCGGAGGGCGACTGGAAGCACGCGGCGCTCGTGCGATCCATGAAGGTCATGGCCCACGGGCTCCCGGGGGGCACCAGCTTCATGGAGGACTACACGTACCACTTCGACCCGGCGGGCCGGAGCGTCCTGGGCGCGCACATGCTCGAGATCTGTCCGTCCATCGCGGCCGGCAAGCCGTCGTGCGAGGTGCATCCCCTGGGGATCGGCGGCAAGGAAGATCCCGTGCGCCTCGTGTTCGACTCGAATACCGGGCCGGCGGTGAACGCGACCGTCGTGGACATGGGCAACCGTTTCCGGATGGTCGTGAACGTCGTGGACGTCATCGAGCCGTTCGAGGACCTCCCCAACCTCCCGGTCGCCCGTGCCCTCTGGAAGCCGCAGCCGGACCTGGACACCGCGGCGGCCGCGTGGATCTACGCAGGCGGCGCCCACCATACCGGCCTTTCGTTAGCGCTCACACCCGAGCACCTGGAGGACTTCGCCTCCATGGCCGGCATCGAGTTTCTGCTGATCGACGACGCGACCGACCTGCGCCAGTTCAGGAACGAGCTACGCTGGAACGACGTGGCCTATCAGTTGGGGGGATCGCTCCGGTAGAAGAGCCCCCACCGCGGGCTTCACGGGACGTAGGGGTACGCGTCGGGGAGTGGCACGAACGAGGGGGCGCCCGCGTGGCACGCGGGCGCCCCTTCGTCACGCTCGCCCCCCCTGGGTCAGCCCCTGCGCACCGGCGCCCTGCTCGAGGGCACGATCTTCTTCAGCCACGCCTCGAGCTCCGCCTTCTTGTCGGCGTACGCCGGGTCGTCGGCGAGGTTGTTCCACTCGCCGGGGTCCTTGGCGTGATCGTAGAGCTCCTCCCCCCCTTCGCCGTAGAGGATGTAGCGCCACCGCGTGTCGCGGACCGCGTGCGAGCCGTTCCACGTGGTCACGATCGGACGGGGCCGCGGGGTGGTCGGGTCCCTGAGCTGCGGCAGGAGGCTCAGCCCGCTGAGCTGATCCATCTTCGGCAGCCCGCACAACTCGTTGAGCGTGGGATAGACGTCCAGCAGGCTGACCGGCTCGCCGCAACGCGTGCCCGCGGTCGTCACCCCCGGCGCGGTGATCATGAACGTCACCCGGGTGGAGCGCTCCCAGAGCGTGAACTTCTCCCAGTGGTCGCGCTCTCCGAGGTGGAAGCCGTGGTCGGACCAGAGGACGATGACCGTGTTGTCCTCGTACGGGCTCGCATCGAGCGCGTCGAGCAGCCGCCCGAGCTGCGCGTCGGCGAAGCTGATCGAGGCGAGGTAGCCCTGGATCGCCCGGCGCCACTGGCCGTTCTCGAGCACCCACTTGTGCCAGTCGCGCCGCACCATGTCGATCCCCTGAGGCGGCGTATCCCGCTCCCAGTCGAGGCGCACGTCCGGGGTGACGATCTCGTCCAACGGGTAGAGGTCGAAGTACTTCTGCGGCACGAACCAGGGAATGTGCGGCTTGAAGATCCCCACCGCCTGGAAGAAGGGCGCGTCGTGGTCCTTCTTCAGCTCCCCGATGGCCCAGTCCACCACCTTGAAGTCGCCGACCTGGTCGTCCGGAACGGGGATCGCTCCCCAGTCGAAGTAGTAGGGCGGCCTTCGGCCGACGTTGCCCTTGGCCACCGGGTCCCAACGCCAGGTGTGGACGGAGTCCTCCGTGGCGCCCGCGGGCCACGAGGTCTCGGGCATCGAGCGGTGCTTGGACGGGAAGTACTCGTCCCAGGCGTCGAAGTCGTTGAGATCGAGACCGTACGTGGTCTGGATCCAGGAGAGGGCGTGGAAGATCTTGCCGCCACCCACGGCCCGGTATCCGCCGGCCCGGAAGTGGCGCGGGATCGTCTCGGCACCCTCGAGGACCGGGGAGTGCTTCCAGTTCTGGTTGTTGTTGTAGACCCCCGAGATGTCGGGACGCACCCCCGTCATGACGGCGGTGCGCGACGGGTTGCACGACGGCGCCGCGCAGTGCGCGTTGGTGAAGAGCACGCCGCGGGCCGCCAGGCGATCCAGGTTGGGGGTGGAGATCTTGCCCTTGTAGCCGCCCAGACAGTTGGGCCAGTCGTTCAGGTCGTCGACCGAGATGAACAGAACGTTGGGACCGTCCGCCCCCGGCCGCCGCGACCAGAGCCAGCGGGGCGCGCTAAGCGCCACCGCCCCCGCGCCGGCCATCCTCAGGAAGTCGCGACGGGACGTCTGGAGGGGTCGCGTGCTCATGGTGTCGTCGCTCGCGGTGGAGTTCAGCCTCTCACGCGCCACGCCGGCGGCCACCGGGGTGGGAGTGTCGGAATGCGCTCGGTGAGCGTCGCGCGGGTGGCTTCGTAGGCAGGATCCGAGAGGACATTGTGCACCTCGAACCGGTCGGCCGCCAGATCTACAGGTCCTCGTCTCCGTCGTGCGGATAGCGCCGCATCTTCCACTCGTCGGTGACGATCGAGACGACCGGCGGTACGGCCCCTCACACCGACGGCGTCTTCCCGGGACTCGCCTCCAGCCGCTCGATCACGGCCCGCTCCTTCAGCTCGTCCACGAAGCGCTCCACCTCGGTCCTCTTGCGCTCCTCCAAAAGCCGCCCGGCGATGCCCTCGCGCACTTCCTCGAGCGGCGCGGTTCCGGCAGGCCTCAGGTCGAGCAGCTGTGCGATGTGGTAGCCGAACTCGGTCGGAAAGATCTCGCTCGTTTCGCCGGGCTGCAGGCGGCGCACGACCGTCTCGAAGGACTCCACCATCCGGCCACGGGGGAACCAGCCGAGGTCTCCCCCGTCGCCGGGGCAATCCGAGAAGCGATCCGCCACGTCACCGAAATCGGCGCCACCATCGAGCTCTCGCTTCGCCTCTCGGAGCGGCTCCAGCATCGACGCCTCGTCGGGCGCGTCGACCGCGTTCTTCACGATGTGGCGCGCGTGGATCACCTCGGGCGTCCTGAACTGCTCCGGATTGGCCCGGTAGAAACGTTCGACTTCTTCGCCAGGCACGGGACGGAGATCCCGCGTAAGTCGCTCGACGAACCGCTGTGTGCGCATGCCGTCGACCACGTCCCGGCGAAGTCGTTCGAGGTTGTCGGGCGCCGCGGCCATGGACTGCTCGAGCTTCTCGCGCCCCCCGTAGCTGGCCTCGAGGTCGCGCATCGCCGCCTCGACGTCCGAATCGGGCAGGTCGACCGGGTCCTCGCGCTCCGCCTGCCGAAGGAGCACCGTCTCGACCAGGTTCTCCTCGGCCCACTCGAGCAGCTGCGCGGATTGTTCCTCGTCGCTCAGCCGAGCCCCGGTCTGCGCCACGTAGCGCAGGTAGTGCGGACGGAGACGTTCGGCCTCGCGCTCGATGTCCGCATCGTCGATCAGGCTACCGTTCACTCGTACGGCCATGGGCTCCTCGATCCTGGTTCACGTCGCGGCCAGCCCGTCGAGGCGGATCGGCAGCTTGCGTATCCGTGTTCCGGTGAGCGCGAACAGCGCGTTCGAGCCTCCCTGGGGAGCGGGAATCGCAGTTCGCCTCCTCAACGTAGACGCCTCCGACGGGCCTGGCGAGACTTCGGAGTCGTGCCCCCTCAACTCCGGGCGACTCCGCCAGCAGCGCCCGCGTGCAGGAAGTCCAGCTACAGGGTCCGCTCCGTCTCGTGCCGGACCTCCGCGGCCAGCCGGAATTTCGCACGCAGCCCCTGGTGCTCGAGGTAATGGCCGAGGGCGAGGGCATCGTGAGCCTCGGCATTCTCGGGTGCGGTCTCCACCGAAGTCCGCGCGACGGCTACCGCGCGCGAACATGGAGTCGGCTGTCTCGCGCTCCGGCGCCATGAGGCCGCGCACGACGGGCCGTGGGCGACCCCTCCCAGAAGCAGAGCGAGCGCGACGGCGGCGGTCCGAGCGGCCCCACGGACACCTCACTCCTCGTCACCTCCGGCATGGACCGCGATCGCTCGCGGGGGCGGAGCTCCGCCATCAGCACGAACGCGCCCACGGCCGCCGGCAGGTAGAGGAGGAAGAACCGATACGCCAGCGTGAAGGGAGCCAGGAGCTGGGGTGGCATCAGGAGCGCCATCACGGCACCCGTGCTGAGCTCGGCGATCCCGCTTCCGCCCGGACTCGGCGCCACATAGAGGATGAACTGGAGAAGCGCCTGCAGCGCGACCGTCGTGACGTAGGAGCCGTGCACGCCGAGTCCCCTCATGACCAGCCAGCCCAACGTGAACTTGTTCAGGTAGAGGACGACCGTGAGAACGAAGCTCGCCACGGGCAGCAGGGGGGCCTCGCGGATGAAGCGCCTGCAGGCCAGGCGGTACTGATCGACGGTCGATGCGACGCTCCCGAACACCCACACGAGCGTCCGCGCCCACCTCCGGTCGCTCATCGGACGAAGTCGCCCGGCCGACGCCTCCAGGAAGCGGGCCACCAGATCCGGCCGGAAGAGACCCACCATCATGATCGCGAAACAGACCGCGAACGCGGCGAAGCCGTACTCGATCAGGAGCCGGATCGAGCCCCCGGAGAAGCGCGCGTGGAAGACCCACACGCTGAATCCTCCCGCGACGAGGAAGAAGAGCAGCGTCGAGATGAAGTTGATGAGAAGAAAGGAGAGCGCGTCCGGCATCGGAATGCCGCCCCGACACAGGATGAAGACCTGGGCGGGCCCGCCCCCCGTCTGAGACGGCGTGACTGCCCCGACGAAGCGGTTGGCCAGGTCGGCCTTGATCGGAAGCCAGAGACGCGTCCCCGGGCGGATCCGGCGAAGAAAGATCTGGTAGCGCACGGCGCCGATCAGGAGATCCAGCACCGCGCCGCACGCGGCGAGCGCGAGAAACGTCGGGCTCAGGCTCCCGAGCACGGCGCTCGCGCTTCCTTTGAACGTGAAGGCGAAGAGCACGCCCAACCCTCCGGCGCTCAGCAGGAAGAACCACATCAGGCCGCGGCCGAACCGGGAATGCACGAGTCCGGCGGGGGGCGGCTCGGTCCGCGGCAGGCGCTCCGGCGCGGCCGCCCGGGCGGGCACCTCCGCCTCGCTACGCATGTGCCGCGCGCCTGTGATACTGCAGCGCCTGGTGCATGAAGGCCTCCAGGCGCGTGTTCAGGTTCGTCTCCTCCTGTCCGTCGAAGGCGACGTCGAGCCAGGGGATGCCGTTCATCTCCTCGCGAAGTCGCGGCGCCATGCACGACACGACGGTGCCCGGCATGCAGGAGAACGGAAGCACGTTGATCACGCCCGCGAGGCCGTGCGCCCCCAGGTCGAGCGAGCGGGCCATGGTGAGGACGGCCTCCGTGCCCAGAAGCGGCTCGTAGAAGTCTTCGATCCGCTCCACCGCGCTCGCGACCGGAGCTTCGTCCGGGTGCCGGAGGACCGAGCGCAGGGGCTCGCTGAACTTCCGCTCCACCCTGCGCTGATACCAGTCGGAGACGCAGGCGCCGAGGAAGTCCCGGTATTCCCCGAACCGCCAGGAGAGGCTCTTGCGTCGCCAGTCCACGAAGTGGAGCCAGTCCATGAAGGTCCCCTGGATCACCTCGCCCCCGGCTTCCTCCACGGCCCGCACGATCTCCGAGTTGCTCTGCCGATTGAGCATGAGGTAGAGCTCACCGAGAACCGCGACGAGCGGACGCTCGACACGGCGATCGATCTCCAGACGGGAGAAGCGCTCCGCCGTCCTCGTCATCGCCTCGACCACCGCGTCGCCCCCTCCCGCCTCGACGGCCTCTACGAGGTCGTTCAGGCTTTCCTCGTATGCCGCCTGGGCGGTCCCGGGAACGACCTCGTAGGGGCGGTGCTCGTGAAGCACCCGCGTCAGCAGGTCCACGGACACGATCGCCTGCCAGGCCAGCTTGCGCAGGCCGGTGGGGTCATCGCCGAAGAGCGCATACGAGTCTTCGGTCGTGGGCGACACGATCTCGACTTCCGGGAATCCTTCGCCGGCCAGGATCTCCTTCTGGAGAACGTTGTACTGGCCGAAGCGGCACGGTCCCGGGCCCTTGGGCATGAAGAACACGGCGGTGGCAGCGTCGAATCCGGGCTCTCTGCACTTTCGCAGCATGTCGCCGGTGCACAGGAAGCACGGGAGGCACTCCCGTCCCCGGCACAGGCCGAGCCCGATCGACATGGATTCCCGGTCCGGCGGCGGCAAGACGGAGGCGTCCACACCGAAGCACTTCATGGCGGCCGCCACGGTGCACGCGTGGTCGGACATGTGGGGCAGATAGACGACCCGGCGGGTTGCGGTCGAGGTGCTCATGCTACGCCCTCCCTCCGGACATTCAGGCTGTCCAGGAACGCCTCACAGCGGGTGACGATTCCCGCCTCGGCCGTGTGGTCGTCGACCTCGAGCTCGAGGAAGGGCTTCCCGCCCATCGCCTTGCGGAAGAACGACAGCAGGAACGAGTCGGGGCCGCACTGGAAGCTGGTCAGGTAGACGCAGTGAAGGTCCGGATGAGACGCCACCAGCCGGGCGGCCCCGAGAATCGCCTGGCCACTTCGCCAGTACATGTCCGCGTGGGCGTCGGTCAGGTCGACGTCTCTCACCGGGAGGAAGTCCATGGGGATCGGCACCACCCCCAGCTTCCTCAGCTTCCGCGGCAGGTCCTGGCAAACACCCAGATCGCAGGTGTTGTAGGGCCTCCCCACGACCACCACGCCGGTCCGGCCGGAGCCGAGGGACGACAGGATCTCCCGTCCGCGCGCCCGGATCGCCTTGTAGAACGCTGCCTGCGCCCGGTCACCCTCTCGCGCGGCCGCGACCACGCGGCCCACGCGAACGCCCAGTTGGCGGGCGAGGGCCGCCAGCTCCTTCCTGCGGGCTCCCGTCCTCTGCATGTGGAAGGGAAACGTCAGGTAGCGGATGCCGTTGGCGTCCTCTCGAATATGGGCGGCGACCATATGCGCGGCCGCCGGGATGAACGGACAGTAGTGGTTGTGGACCTGTCCGGGCCCGGGGTCTTCGCGGTCCAGAATGCTGGGCATGAAGACCCAATCCACGTCCTTGCCGGCGAGCTCGGTCACGTGCCCGAACGCCAGCTTGACCGGGTAGCACGTCTCGGCGGCCGCGGTCCGGGACGTGTAGCGTACGATCTCCGAGTTGGTGGCGCTCGAGAGCACCACGTCCATGTCGAGATGACGGAAGAACGCGTGCCAGAACGGGAAGAGGTCGTGGAAGACGAGCGCCCTCGGGATGCCGATGCGGGGTCGGCCCGGGACTCTGGCCTCGGGCTCGACGTAGCCGTCCAACAGGAGGCGCGTGCGCTCCTCGAAGAGATCGGGGATGTCGTCCGACGCCTTCTTCGCGCGACCGGCCTCCTCGAAGCGCTCGCAGCGCGCCCCGTAGAAGAGCGGAGGCTCGCCTTCGACCGTGATCTTCTTCACCTCGCACAGATTCGGACACGCCCGACAGACGAACGAGGTGGCGTCATAGGTGCGCCGCGTGGTGTTGAAGCCTCGGAACCGCGAGATGCGGCCGGGGCTGCGCTCCAGCTCCTCGCGCGCCAGGATCGCCACGCCGATCGCTCCCGTCACGTCGTGATGCGGCGGAACCGTGATGCTGCGTCCCGTCGCCGCCTCGAACGCGGAGGCGACGGCGCGGTTGTGCGCCACCCCTCCCTGGAAGAAGACCCGACGGCCGACCGGCCGGGCGTTGACCACCCGGTTCATGTAGTTGTGGACGATCGAGTACGCGAGGCCCGCCGTCAGGTTCTCGACCTTCGCGCCCCGCTGCTGGTGGTGGACGAGGTCGGATTCCATGAACACCGTGCACCGCTCGCCCAGCCAGGAAGGGGCCCG
This sequence comes from uncultured Gemmatimonadaceae bacterium, assembly GCA_964630935.1. Taxonomy (GTDB): domain Bacteria; phylum Gemmatimonadota; class Gemmatimonadetes; order Longimicrobiales; family Gaopeijiaceae; genus SZUA-318. The sequence continues at coordinate 16,195 of CAZVYM010000032.1, forward strand.
CGCAGACAGCGCCTTGTCGGCGAACTCGCCCTGGATCTCGATCCGCAGCCGGTCCGCCTGCTCCTCCAGGAAGGAGCCGGTGCCCGCCGCGCAGGCGTTGTTCATGGCGAAATCCACCACGGCGCCGCGATCCAGTCGGATGTACTTGCTGTCCTGCCCGCCGATCTCGAAGACCGTGTCCACCTCGGGATCGACCGCCACCGCGGCACGCGCCTGTGCGGTGATCTCGTTCCGGATGACGTCCGCGCCGACGTAGTGGCCGGTCAGGTAGCGGCCGGACCCGGTGCAGCCGACCCCGACCACCTCGACCCGGTCGCCGACCTCGGCGGCCACCTCGTCCAGTCCGCGGCGTACCGCTTCCAGCGGCCTGCCCGCGGTCGGGAGATAGCGACGCGAGACCACTCGATTCTGGTTGTCTATGAGCACCACGTTCGTGCTGATCGAGCCGACGTCGACGCCGAGCCAGGTCCGGTGCCGCCGGCCACCGTTCATGGACGGAAGCGGGACCGTGTGACACGATGCACATGGCCGGGGCACGAGCACGGGTAGCGTCCGCTCCCGAGTGGTGCCCGACCGGATGGACTCCTCGAGGGTATCGAAGCCGAGGAACGGATGGTGGCGGCCCTCGGCCTCCTCGTCCATCGCCACATGGGCGGCCCCGATGGCGGCCATCACGTCGTGGTGGCACGGGACGACGAGCTGCCCGTCCTCCAGACCCAGCTCGTGCACGAACGCGCGCGCGACCGCGGCGTTGAACGCGACGCCTCCCTGGAAGAGGAGCGGCGGGGCGAAGCTCTTTCCCTTGCCGATCACGCTACGGAAGTTGCGCGCCAGCGCGTGGCAGAGCCCCATGAGGATGTCGGACAACGGCGTCCCCTCCTGCTGGAGGTGGATCATGTCCGACTTCGCGAACACGGTACACCGCCCCGCGATGCGGGCCGGGTGCTCGGACGCCAACGCGATGCGCTCGAACTCCCCGTCGATCGCGATGCCCAGGCGCTCGGCCTGCTGATCCAGGAACGATCCGGTGCCGGCTGCGCAAAGGGCGTTCATGGCGAAGTCGACCAGCATCATCTGGCGGCTGCCCTCGTCCCACTGCACGGACAGGAACTTGCTGTCCTGTCCGCCGATCTCGATGACCGTCCGCGCCTCGGGGTGGTAGGCGCCCACCGCCCGGGTCTGGGTCACCAGCTCGTTCGTGTGGATGCCGCCCACGATCTCAGCGATCGGACGGCCTCCCGATCCCGTCAAACCGACCCCCAGGATCTCGTCCGGTGAGAAGTGCTCCGTGACGGCCCGAGACGCTTCCAGTAGCGTCGATCGGGGTCGGCCGTTCGAACGTACGTACGCGTGGGAGAGGAGCTCGCCCGAGGGGTCGAGGGCTACGAGCTTCACCGTGGTGGAGCCGACGTCTACGCCCAGATACACACCGCGCATGGTGGTCCCTCCAACTCGAGGGCCTTGGTGATCCACGGGGTGGGCAGGAGACCCGCGGTCAATTGTCAACGGGAAGGTGCGACGCGCACCATCCCGTTCCCATACGCATCAGGACGTAGCGTTCGGAAAGCGCGTACGTAGCACTATAAGCGCAAACATTTGAATCCGAAACGATTCTCTTCAATCCGCGACGGCGG
>CAZVYM010000032.1:17928-34950 GCA_964630935.1 uncultured Gemmatimonadaceae bacterium
CCTGATGCACTTGGATTCCTTTGCCGCGCCAGGCGCGGTAGCTGATCTCCACCGCGAGGGAGAGCAACAGCATCGCCACCAGCGTCAGCACCTTCACCGGGTCCGTGGCGAGCACGTGCCAGACGAGCACCCCGAGTGCCGCCACGCACGCGCCTGCTCCCAGCCACGAGATCCAGGATCGGCTCCCGGTCTTCGACGCGAGCTTCACGTTCGCCAGGTTCACCGCCGCGAAGATGAGCAGGAAACCCGCGCTCCCCATGAGGGAGATGCTGGTGAGGTCGAACGCGTTGGCGACCACGAGCGTGACGACGCTCGTGACGAGGAGCCCCTCGAGCGGCTTGTGCCAGACGTTCTTCTCCAACACCTCGGGCAGCTCTCCGGACTTGGCGATGGTGAACGAGAGGCGCGCGGCACCGTACAGCGTGGCGTTGATGGCGCTGGCGGTCGACAGCAGCGCGGCGAAGGCGATCGTGGCGAAGCCCGCCTGCCCCATGGCCGGCTTGGCGGCCTCGGCGAGCGCGTAGTCGCGCGCGGCCACGACCTTCGACACCGGAAGACTCCCGACGGTCACCATCGCGACCAGCACGTAGAGCACGATCACGAACAGCACCGAGCCGAAGAAGGCACGAGGCATGTCACGCGCCGGGTCGGCACAATCCTCCGCCGCGTTGGCGATCAGCTCGAAGCCCTCGAAGGCCAGGAAGATGATCATGCCCCCGGAGATCAACCCCACCGGCGAGGCCCACGTCGACGGCGCCAGGGACGACGCGCTCACCTGCGTGAAGCCGACGACCACGAAGACCAGGAGGATGAGCAGCTTGACGGCGACGATGAAGTCCTCCGCCCTTCCGATCAGGTCGGCCGAGAACGCGTTCAGGACGGTGATGGCGACGATCACCCCGCTCAGGAGAGCGTGCTTCGCGAGCGCGTGGTGCGCCTCCGAGAAGAAGCTCGCTCCGTACGACCCGAACGCTTCGGCGTACAGCGCGAGCATCACGACGTAGCTGATCCAGAGAAGGAGGTTGAGCGTACCGCTCAAGATGCCCGGACCGAAGGCGGCGTTCACGAACCGCACGGTGCCCCCCCGGCTGGGGAGCGAGACCGTGAGCCGCACGTACGCGTACGCCGTCAGAAGCGCGACGATGCCCGCCAGGAGAAAGGCCACGGGAGCGCCTCCGCGAGCGAGCTGAACCGCCAGCCCGAGGACCGCGAAGATCCCGCCGCCCACCATGCCACCGATGCCGATCGCGGCCAGGCTGACCACGCCCATCTTGCCGTCTTCTCGTGCCATGCCGTCCGCTCCGCTGCGGTTGCCCGCTCCGACCGTTCGAGGAAATCGATGTCGCGAAGGAGCTTCGGGGTGCGATCCCGCATGTGTCAACCGGAGCACCCGGCCAGGCCACGAAGCTCCGCCGAACCTCCGGGGGTGGCGGCGAAACCCGAGGTTATTGATCTTCAGTTTGTCCTTGTTCGACCGCAACGGGGTGGTGGATCGTGACCTCGAGGCGCAGCAGCGAGCAGAAGCGAAAGACCGGCCGGAGCTACGCGCGGCCCCGGCCGGACGGGAGGACTCCGAGCCAGAAGCGTCTTCCACCTCCTCCCCCCGCGCCGGAGCCCGGCGCCGACCCGGCGTTGGATCGAACGCGCCGGCTCCTCGAAGACCTCTTCGGAGCCGTGGAGTCACGCCCCTTCGCCGTTCGCTTCTGGAACGGCATGGAGGATCGGCCCGCGGCGGATCCACGCTTCGTCCTGGTCCTGAATCACGCCGGCGCGTTGCGGAAGGTGCTCTTCCCGCCGACCCAAGCCGCCATGGGGGCCGCCTACGCGCGGGGCCACATCGACATCGAGGGAGACATCGAGGCCGCCGCGGCCCTGGGCGACCTCATCGGAGAACGGCTCCGCAGCCCCGCCTTCCTACTGTCGCTCCTGGGCCGCGCCGCGCGGCTACCACGCAGCTCCGATTCGCTCGGCATCGGTCCGTTTTCCTCCGGGACGCCCGGCGGATCGCGGCATTCGCGCGAGCGCGATGCGCAGGCGGTACGCGGCCACTACGACGTCGGCAACGACTTCTACCGGCTCTTTCTCGATCGCCGCATGGTGTACTCGTGCGGATACTTCGAGGAGGGATCCGACGACCTCGACCGCGCGCAGGAGGCCAAGCTCGAGCACGTTTGTCGCAAGCTCCGTCTCCGTCCGGGCGAGAGACTGCTCGATATCGGCTGCGGGTGGGGCGCACTGATCCTGCATGCCGTGCAGCATCACGGGGTGGAAGCGCTCGGCATCACCCTCAGCCAGCACCAGGCCGAGCTGGCCCGCGAGCGCATCGCGGCCGCTGGTCTCTCGGACCGCTGCAAGGTCGAGGTGATCGACTACCGGGATCTCCCGGAGGATGCCCTGTTCGACAAGATCGCGAGCGTGGGCATGGTGGAGCATGTCGGACGCCGCAGAATGCAGACCTACTTCCGGGTCGCGGAGCGGCATCTGAAGCAGGGCGGTCTCTTCCTCAACCACGGGATCGTCTCCCTGGACGGGCCTCCCGGCGTCTTGCGTCGCCTCCGGATCCTGGTGACGCGACCGGTGGTGTCGTTCATCCAGCGCTACGTCTTCCCCGATTCCGAACTGGTGAGCGTCACGGAGGTGACCGCCCCGGGCGAGCGCGTGGGCCTCGAGGTCAGGGACGTCGAGAGCATTCGGGAGCACTACGCCCGGACCCTCAGGCACTGGATCCGGCGGCTGGAGGACCACGAGGACGAAGCCCGCCGTCTGGTGGGTGAGAGCACCTACCGCCTCTGGCGTCTTTACATGGCGGGTTGCGCCCATTACTTCACGTCCGGCGACATCGGCGTCATCCAGACGCTCTGGGGTAAGCCCGCCGACGACGGCTCGCTGCCCCTGCCCCCGACTCGGGCGGATCTCTACGCGGACTGAAGGCTGAATGGACATCTCGGATGCCACCGGCGGGACGACGCGCCGGTCGTTTCTCAGGTCGGCCTGTCTCATGGGCTTTTGTGCATGTGCCGCTCCGAATGCCAAGGGCGAGGCGGGCGCGCATGCGGAGAGCGAGGGCGAGCGGCCTCCCGCGGGCATGCCCCGCAAGTGGATCGCGACACTCCTGCCGCTGATGGCCACGATCGACCCGGACGAGGCCCGACGCATCCTCAAGCGCTGCTCGTCCTCACACTACGAAGACCTGGCCATGGACGAGACCGTGTCCCGCTTCCACGGAGACGTCTCGTCGTTCGTCGACTTCCTGCGCACGGAATGGGGCTGGATCGTGGACTTCGATCCGGTCTCGGGCGTCGTGGTCGTCAACGAGAACAAAGTCGCGTGCGTCTGCCCTCTGATCTCCCCCGATCACGGGTCGGACCTGGGCATGCTCTGCTCCTGCTCCGAAGGCTTCGCCGAGCGGATGTTCTCCGCGATCACGGGAGCGCCCGTGCGGGCCGAGGTGACGGAGTCCATTCTTCGCGGCGGGGAGCGCTGCCGCTACCGGATCGAGTTGAAGGCGCGGAGGGCGTAGGAGGAGACGGCCGACCCGGCTCTACCTTTCGGAAGCAACGGCCGTGAGCGCCCGGTCGACCACGCCGCCTCGGCGCAAGCGTACCCGGAGCGGCCGGACGCCGGTGCCGCTCTACTGGAACGTTCTGATGTAGGCCGTGACGTTCAGCGTGGCCGCGCTGTCGAGCGGAATCACCACGGCGCGCATCTGCATGGCCGGCACGTCGCTCGTCCTCACCCCGCGCCAGCCCTTCTTGAAGGCTTCGATCTGGGAGACGACGTACCAGTCGGCCAGGCCGGCCACCGGAGGCACACGCTCGCCGGGGAGGCCGGGGCGGCCCGCCCCGTCGTTGGCGTGGCACGAGGCGCAGGCCTGGTACTCGACCTTGCCCTTCTCCGGGTCTCCGTCGACGGTGGAGCCGATGCGCACGGGGGGGAGCCGGGACACGTAGGCGGCGACCGCCTGGATCGCCTCGTCTCCGTCGAGCGTGCCGGCGATGACGGCCATGCGACGCCCGACCGTGTCGGCCGGCGCGAAGCCCCGGTGACCCGCCCGGAACTTCCGGATCTCCCGCACGATGTACCAATCCGGGAGCCCCGCGATGTTGGGTGCTCCCAGCTTCCGGTCACCCTGCCCGTTCTGGCCGTGGCATGTGGCGCAGGTCGTGTAGATGTCCTTGCCCCGGGCCATCTCGTCCGCGGAGCTCCCACCGCACGCGGACAGGGTCAGAAAGAACAGGAACGCCGGCCAGACGTGCCTCGGGAGATCGATGCGGCACCTGGCGGGGGGCGCCTCCCGGCCTCGATCGTCCATCCGTGGATGGCTCGCCATTCGAGCACACTCGTCATGAAGGAAATCGCCTCGGGCGATCCGAGAGCGTTTGGCCGCCCCCACGTACACGGAAGCCCGCAAAAAGTCGCCGGGCCCCGTCCCCACACCTCCCTTCCCATCCCAGCTGCGACACACTGCCGGAGGGGTTGACGTGGCGCACGCAGCATGCAATCGTGAAATTTAGCACGATAAGCCCGGTCCGGCGGGCCGGTGGTACCTGGCTGCGCCGGTTTGTCCCGCATCAGCGCAACGTTCACCTGCCGTTCCCTGGCTCCCGCACCTCACCCGCTCGAGCACGGTCAAGGGTTGCGCCCGCCGGATCGTGGAGATGAGCACGGGATCGGCCAGGCGGCCGACAGGAGGATACCGTGGCGCCGGGATCGGCTCCCGGACCTAATCCGGGCGAAGAGCGTGCGCGGCGGGCTCAGCAGGCGCTCATGGAGCGGCCGGAGCTGAGCATCCGGACGCGCATCACGGTCGTGTTCGTCCTCCTCTTCATCCTGTGCTCGAGCATCACCGTGGCCGCGGTGGTGCTCCTCTCCCGCTTCGAGGCCAAGATCGACTTCCTGGAGCGGACGAGCAGCTACTCGTTCGAGATCGAGGAAGCGAGGCGCAACGAGAAGAACTTCTTCCTCTACGGGACAGGCCTGCCCGAGGCACTGGCCAGCGCGACCCTTGCGACCAACCACCTGGAGAGGAACGCCCGTCAGCTTCGATCCGCCGTCGGAGCCACGAAATACGAAGAGATGCGGAGCAGCCTGGGCCGATATCGGGAGCTCCTCGAACGGCTGGTCGACACCGTGGGAACGAGCGGTTCGCGAGGCGAGGCCGGCCGGCGAGAGATCGAGGTGCGTTTGCGCACGGAGGGCGCGCAGCTCCTGAGCGACCTGGAGGAGATGATCGACCAGGAGCGCACCGCGGTGGCCTCCATGCTCCGCACCGCGATGGTGGCGGCCTTCGGCTTCCTGGGCTTCATGCTGCTCGTGATGGTGCTCTTCGGGGGCTTCGTCGTGCGCGCGGTGGTGGGCCCGCTGGATCGATTCATGAAGTACGTATCGCGTATCGGCGCGGGCAACTACGAGCCGATCCAACCGGTCCGGCGGTACCGCGACGAGTTCTCGTCGCTCGCGCTCGCGTTCAACCGGATGCTCGCCGAGATCGTGAGCCGTCAGGAGCAGCTGGTACAGTCCGGGAAGATGGCCGCGGTGGGCACGCTCACCTCCGGCATCGCCCACGAGCTGAACAACCCCCTGAACAACATCGGCCTGACGGTGGAGGCGCTCCTCGACGATTTCGAGGCCTACACGAAGGACGAGCGCCAGCGGATGCTGGAGCAGGCCTACACACAGGTGGAGCGGGCGAGCACGACCGTCCGCAATCTCCTCGACTTCACGCGCAAGGATCGCTCCGCCTTCACCGACGTCTCGCTCTCGGACGCCGTCCGCTCCGCGCTTCGGCTGGTCGCGAACGAGGCCAAGCTGGCGGGCGTGGAGTGCGAGCTGAGCCTGAACGGCACCCTGCCGCCCGTTCGGGGAAATCCCCACGACCTGCAGCAGATCTTCCTGAACCTCCTCCTGAACTCGATCCAGGCGATGCCGAACGGTGGAGTGGTCCGCGTCTCGGCGGCGCTCGAGGACGACGGCTACCTGCGCGTCGACGTGTCGGACGAAGGTGTCGGAATCCCCCCCGAGCGGCTCGAGGAGATCTTCGATCCCTTCTTCACCACCAAGGACCTGGGCGAGGGCACCGGGCTCGGGCTCTCGGTGAGCCGTGGCCTGGTCGAGAAACACGGAGGGGGGATCTCCGTGACGAGCGAGCCCGGGCGAGGCACCACGTTCTCCGTCCGCGTCCCTTCCAAGACGGATTCGGGTGCAGGAGTGGGGATGAGCGGGTCGATATGAGCCACTTCGAATCGAGCTTTCCGGACTGAGTCGCATGAACCACGTCATACCCCTCTCCATCTATCTCCCCGTGGCGGGAAGCTCGGTCAACACCCTGCTGCTCCTCGCGCTCGGCGGCCTGGTCGGCTTCCTGTCGGGTCTGTTCGGTGTCGGCGGGGGATTCCTCATGACCCCCCTTCTGATCATGATCGGCATCCCGCCGACCGTGGCCGCGGCCTCGGACTCGAATCAGATCGTCGCGGCGTCGTCCTCGGGAATGTATGCGCACGCCCGGGCCGGGTCGGTGGACTTCGGGATGGGCATCCTGCTCCTTCTCGGCGGGATCGTCGGAGGGTCGGCCGGCGTGGTGTTGATCCGGTGGCTCCGGATGATGGGCAACGCGGACTTCGTCATCACGCTGACGTATGTCGTGATGCTGGGTGGAATCGGCTCCTACATGTTCGTCGAGAGCCTCCGGAGCATGAGGGTCGGGAAGCAGCCTCGCGAGACGGCCGCGAGGCCTTCCTGGTATGCGCGTACGGTCCAGGCGATGCCGTGGAAGATCCACTTCCGCCGATCCAACGTGCGACTCTCGGTCCTCATGCCGCTCTTTCTCGGGGCCCTCGTCGGCGTTCTGGCCGCGATCATGGGCGTGGGCGGCGGCTTCATCATGGTTCCCGTGATGGTCTACCTGCTTCGCATGCCGATGCACGTGGTCGTCGGAACGAGCTTGTTCCAGATCCTATTCACGTGCATCAACGTGACGGTGCTTCAGGCCTCGGTGAACGGAACCGTGGACTTCGTGCTGGCGCTCTTCCTCCTGCTCGGCTCGGTCGTGGGGGCGCAGATCGGAGCGGCCGCGAGCAAGCGACTCAAGGCCGACCAGCTCAAGATCCTGATGGCGCTCATCGTCCTCGTGGTCACCTCCAAGATGCTGCTCGACCTCCTGCTCGCGCCCACCTTCCTGCTCGGCTACGTGGGGGGACACTGATGCGACACCGGCGTCGAGCGTGGATCACCCTGGCGGTAGCGTTCGTGGGCACGCTCGCCTTCGCGAGCGCGAGCGGCGGCCAGCAATCCGGAGACCTGGTTCAGGGTGCGATCGCGGTGGAGCCCGACGAGGTCCTCGCAGGCATGTTCTACGATGGGGCCACGATCCGCGTGAGCGCCGTCGTGCCGAAAGGCACCGGCGTCGCGGTGGTTTGCACGGGAGAATCACAGCCGCTGGTTCTGAACCGGAAGGGGCGGGCGCTGGGCCTTCTCTGGATGAACGTCGGTGAGGTCTCGTTCCGAAGCGTGCCGGGCGTGTATCTGGTGCGTACGTCCGAGCCGCTGGCGGACCTGGAGTCGACGGTCGAGGAGCCCGGCGTGGGTTTCGACGCGCTCGCGCGGGAGTGCGGCTCCGACTCGGCCGGTGCCGCGATGTTCGACGAGCTGGTGCGGCTCAAGGAGAGTGACGGGCTCTGGGGCGTGGCGGAAGGAGTCGTGCACCTGCAGCCGGCGGAGGAGGGAACGGCGCTCGCCACGACCGACATCCGCCTCCCTGCGACGGCCAAGCCCGGCGTCTATCGCATCCTGGTCTACACGTTCGCGAGCGGCGGTCGAGAGCTGGTCGGCAGCGCGGAGATCCCGATCCGGAGAGTCGGGATGTCGGCATTCATCGTGTCCCTGGCGGTCCGGCACGGAACGGTCTATGGGATCATGGCGGCGCTGGTTGCCGTCGCGGTCGGCTTGTTGACGGGCCTGTTCTTCGGAATGGGCTCGAAGCACGGGCATTGAGGGCAGAGCGATGCTGAGCAGCCTGAAGACACTTTTCCGGGGGCGCGGCGAAGACAGCGCCGCGCGCGTCCGGAAGAAGCTCGGCGTCTTCCGCGATCTGGTCGAGAAGAACGACCGGGTGCTCGAGCTCATCGCCGACGCCGGTGAGAAGCTGGGAGGCGAGTACGTCTTCGACCGCAAGTACCTGGAGGATCTGGTCCGCGACCTGCGGACCACCGTGCGTGGCGTGGTGGAGGATCTCAACGACCTGACGGGAAACCGATATCCCGATCTGCTTCTGGCGCTCGCGGAGATCGACGAGGGCGTTCAGGCGTCTCTGGAGTGCCGCACGTCCGCGCCGGAGGCCCCGTTCCTCCTGCCGTTGGAGGACGTGCGGATGGAGCATGCCGAAGCGGCCGGCGAGAAGCTCGCGAGGCTCGGAGAGCTCGGCAGTCGGGTGGGCTGCCGCGTCCCGGATGGCTTCGTCATCACGACGAGGGCGTGCCAGGAGTTCCTGGATGCGGCAGGTGTGCGCGTGGGCGCGGAGGCGCTCCGAACCCGGTGGACGAACGGGGGCGAGGCCATCGAGGCGGAAGCCCGCCAGCTCCAGGCTCGAATCCTCGAAGCGCGCATACCCAAGAAGCTCGAAAAGTGCATTCGGAGTGAGGTCGCCAAGCTCCAGGACCGTTGGCCCGATGCGCTCTTCGCCGTCAGGTCCAGCGCCACCGACGAGGACGGGGACCTGACGTTCGCGGGCCAGTACGAGACCATCCTGGGCGTGGACGCCGACGCGGTGGTCGCCGCCTACCGAAGCGTGGTGGCGAGCCTGTACGCTCCGAGCGTCGTCCGCTACCGGCGTCGGCACGACCTCCCCCCGGGGTGCGGCTTCATGGCGGTGGGCTGCCTGCGGATGGTCCCCGCGAGCGCGAGCGGCGTGGTCTACAGCCTGAATCCGTCGGACCCGGCATCCGACGTCCAGCTCGTCACGTCCGCGTGGGGTCTCGGAAAGGCGGTCGTGGAAGGCGAAGCCCCGGTCGACCGGTTCGAGGTCCTGCGGCGGCCCGGGTATCCGATCTCGAGCGCCCGTATCGGCCAGAAGGATTGGCGATACATGGCGTTGCCGGGACGGGGGGTCCTCCGCCTGGCCGTTCCGAATCGCGACCGTGACCGACCTTCCCTCACCGAGGCCCAGGCCTCCGAGCTGGCCGAGGTCGCTTGCCGCATCGAGCGCTACATGAAAGCGGCGCAAGACGTCGAATGGGCTCTGGACGGGGACGGCGCGCTCTACATCCTGCAGACCCGCCCGCTGACCATCCCCCCCGCCAACATGCCGGAGCATCGAGACCTCTCGGACCTACGGGCGACGCATCCGGTCGTCTTCGAGGGCCGGGGGGATGTGGCATGTCGGGGAATCGGAACCGGACGGGTCCACCTGCTCGACGACCACGACGGTCCGCCGAAGGACCTTCCCCTCGGGGTCGTGCTGGTCGCGCGGAAGGCTACGCCTCGACTGGGCGGGGCGCTGGCCGGCGTCGGTGCGGTGATCACCGACCTCGGGAGCGCCACCGGGCACTTCGCGGCCGTGGCCCGGGACTTTCGGGTTCCCACGATCGTGGCCACCGAGGTGGCCACGAGCACCCTCCGAGAGGGCATGGAGGTCACGGTGGACGCGGAGGAGAACGTGGTCTATCAGGGTCGCGTCGACGAGCTTCTCCACGATCAGCTCCTGAAGCGGGCCTCCTTCGAGGACGCCTCCGAGTTCCGGATGCTGCGCCGGCTCGTCCGCAAGATCGCGCCTCTGGGCCTCGAGGACCCGCAGACGCCGGGATTCGCGCCGGATCGCTGTCGCACCTACCACGACGTCATCCGCTTCGCCCATGAGAAGGCGATCGAGGAGCTGCTGGACATCGGATGGGTGAAGCCCTCGGACGACCAGGGCTACGCACGCCCACTGGAGCTGCCCATCCCTCTGGACCTCGTTCTCATCGACCTGGGCGGTGGCTTCCAGGTCGAGAGTGGCGCGCAGGCGGTCACGCTCGAAGAGGTCTCCTGCCGTCCCCTGAAACCCCTGCTCGAAGCGCTCACCGCGGAGGGGGCCTGGGACACGACACCCGCCGACATGGACCTCGATGGCTTCATGGCCAGCGCGACACGGGCCGCTTCGCTCACCGGGCCGATGGCGGCGCGGCCCGCCCAGAATCTGGCGATCGTGTCGGAACGGTACCTGCACCTCAGCCTACGCGTAGGCTACCACTTCAACATCGTGGACGCGCATCTGACGGACCGTCCCGAGGACAACCACGTCTACTTCCGCTTCGCGGGAGGCGTCACCGAGCTGACGCGTCGCTCGCGGAGGGCGGCGCTTCTCAAGCGCATCCTCGAAGACCACGGCTTCGTGACCGAAGGTCGCGAGGATCTCGTGATCGGCCGCCTCAAAGGCTTCTCGCCGGAGCGGATGGTGGAGCAGATGCGCATGATCGGCCAGCTCATCGGCTTCACCCGCCAGCTCGACATCTTCCTCAGGAACGACCAGCTCGTGGACCAATATGTGGAGCGGTTCATGGGCCGGGTCCTACCCACCTCGACGCCCCAGCGTCCCGAACGCGCGACGGAGGCACCCGTGGACAACGCTCCGGAAGTACTGGTGTTGGACGACGAGCCGGTGGTGAGCGAGCGGCTCAAGGACCACCTCGAGAAGAGGGGATATCGGGTCGAGTCGTTCACCGACAGCCAACAGGCCGTCGATCGCCTCGCGGCGAAGCGCTTCGACGTGGTCATCACCGACTTGAAGATGACCGGCCCGACGGGACTCGACGTGCTTCGGTTCGTCCGAGACCAGAGCCATGGCACGCAGGTGATCATCATCACCGGCTACGGGTCGATGGACGCCGCCAGGCTCGCCGAGTTCGGCGGAGCGTTCGAGTTCGTCCACAAGCCCTTCAACATGAAGACGCTCGAGGCCACGATCCGGAAGGCCGCCCGCAAGGCCCACAAGCTCATGCACAGGGAAGCGACATGAAGAGCAAGAAGAAGGTGCTTCTCCTGGACGACGAGCCGATCGTCGGCGAGCGCCTGAAGCCGGCCCTGGAGAAGATCGGCTTCTACGTCGAGTCGTATACGGAGAGCCAGCTGGCGGTCGACCGGCTCGCGGCAGAGCGCTTCGACGTGCTGGTCACGGACCTGAAGATGCAGAAGCCGGACGGGCTCGAGGTCATGAGCTTCGTCCGGGAGCAGTCGCCGGCCACCAAGGTCATCGTGATCACCGGCTTCGCCACCGTGGAGACGGCCAGGGAGACGCTCAAGAGCGGCGCGGTGGACTTCATTCCCAAGCCGTTCAAGATCCGGGCGCTGTGCGACCTGATCGTGAAGGTGACGAGCGAGCAGCCCGTCCCCGAGGCGAAGTGACGTCTCGGCAGGTCGGCGAAAGCCCCATGCGCACGCGGGGCTCCGCCTCTTCAGCGACTCGCTAGACCGTGTAGTCGGGCGCCGCGAGGTTCTCCCGGTCCACCCGCTCCACCCCGGGCACGCGTCCGGCCACGTCGATGACGGCATCCACCAGGGACGCGGGCCTCAGGCGACCTCTGATCGAGACCACCCCGCCGTCGGCGTGCAGGGTCACCTCGGCCGAGCTCGTTCGCTCGTCAGCCGCCAGCGCCGCGTTGACGCGGCTCGCCAGGACCAGGTCGTCCATCGCTCGCCGGCTCTCGTCGGTGGGCTGGAACCGGGGGGCCTGGGCCAGCGCCACCACCAGGCTCACGGCGTCGTCCACCTCGAGGGTCCTCAGGTTGACGCACAGGTCGTACAGATGCGGATCGAGCCAATCGACGCCGTAGAGGAACCGCGTCCATCGCTCGCGCTGACGATCCACCGTCTCGATATGCTCGAGCGCTTCGGCCTCGGTCCTGTCCGAGCGCTCCCGGAGCATGCGCACGCGGAACTCCACGGGCGCGATCAGGCGGACGCACGCGACGTGTGAGACACCCTGGAGGAGCAGGTGCCCTGCGTTGCCGTGATAGACGACGCGTCCACCCCGGACCCGCTCGCACAGAGCCGCCTGGACGAATGCCAGGTACCGACGACGTTGGTGCTGGAATCGATCCCACAGGCCCGGCGGCTTCAGGAGGGCCTTCTGGAGATCCTCCTCGGGCACGCCGAAACGCGCCGCTTCGTGGACGATTTCCTCACGGCTGACGATGTCGAAGTCGAGTCGCTCCGCGACCCGCTCGGCGAGCATTCGTCCGCCGCTTCCGGACCCCCGCGATATCGTAAGGACGGGCATGGCATCTCCGGCTGGTCACCGAAGGTGACGGCGACAGGCTCAGAGGCGATCCCGTGGCGACCCCGGAGGAGCGCCGCGAGAATTCGTGCACAACATCACGATTTCAGAGTGCCCACCCTGGTGATCGTCGTCAAGGGGGCGGCCTGCGGTGCCGGCGTGTGCCCCGGCTCAGACCGCCTGCAGAATCGCACCCTTCAGGTAGGCGCTCTCGGGAATCTGCACGATCTCCGGGTGGTCGGGCGCCGGTCCCCGCCACTCGACCCAGCGCATGGGCCTTCCCGCGTCGGCCGCGGCGTCCTCCAGCATGGTCCTGAACGCCTTCGGGCCGACGTGATAGGAGCACGAGAACGTGAGGAGATGGCCACCGGGAGCCAGAATGCGCATGGCGCGCAGGTTGATCTCCTTGTAGCCGCGGAACGCGGCGTCGACGTTCTGGCGATGCTTGGCGAAGGCGGGTGGATCGAGCACGATCACGTCGAACCGCTCGCCGCGGCTCTCGAGCTCACGCAGCAGGTCGAACGCGTTGGCCTCGACGCGGTCGATGCGATCTTCGAGCCCGTTCATGGCGGCATTCTCCCTGGCGCGCTCGAGGGCCTCCGCGGAGGAGTCGACGGCGGTCACGTGGGCGCCGTTGCGCGCCAGGTGCAGCGCGAAGGAGCCATGGTAGGAGAAGCAATCGAGCGCGTTGCCCCGCGCGAGCGCGCCGGCGCGCATGCGATTCTCGCGCTGGTCGAGGAAGGCACCCGTCTTCTGCCCCGTGTACGGCGCCGCCAGCCAACGCACGTCGCCTTCGCGGACCTCGACCGTCTCCGGCACGTCGCCGTACAGGAGCTCGACCTCCTGGTCCAGCCGCTCCCGTCGCCGCACGCTCACGTCGTTGCGGGCCAGGATGCCGCGGGGCTCCAGCCGTGCCTTCAGCGCATCGATGATCTCGCCGCGGAACGCTTCCAGGCCGGCCGACAGCAGCTGCACCACGAGGTAGTCGCCGTACCGATCGACGATGAGAGAGGGAAGGCCGTCCGCCTCTGCGTGGACGAGGCGGTAGGCGGTCGCGTCCGGCGCGAGGGCGTCCCGGTACGCGACGGCCCGGTCGACGCGTTCCGCCCAGAACGCGACATCGATCCAGCGTGGCTCGGTCGTGAGCATCCGGAGCGAGATCTGCGAATGGGGGCTCCAGAGCGCGGTGCCGATGGGCCGGTCCCGAAGGCCCAGCACGTCGAGCGCACCCGCCGGGGGGCCGGGCGCGTCCATGACGTCACTCCGGTAGATCCAGGGGTGCTGTCGGTCGGTCCAACGCGCGGCACCTCGCTGAGACACGCGGACGACGCGACGCTCGACTCCGTCCAGCGCGGTGGTCTCCGCCTGCGCGCTCACGGCCGCGCCCGCAGATACTGGGGAGGCCACGATCCCTCCGCTCCTAGCTCGTGTGCCGCCAGGAGCGCCCAGTGCGGCTGGCGGAGCATCGCGCGCCCGAGCAGTACCACGTCGGCGTCTCCGCTCCGGATGATCGCCTCCGCTTCCGACGGCCTGGTGATCATCCCGACGGCGGCGGTGGCGATGCCCGCCTCCCGCCGAATGCGAGCCGCGAACGGCAGCTGATAGCCCGGGCCCACCGGGATCTCCACACCCTGCACCAGCCCTCCGGAGGACGCGTCCACGATGTCGACGCCGTGCTCGCAGAGCACGCGAGCCAACTCGACCGACTGGTCGATGTCCCAGCCGCCTTCCGCCCAGTCCGTGCAGGAGATCCTCACGGAGAGGGGCAGCCGCTCCGGCCAGATGGAGCGTACGCGGTCGACGACCTCGAGCAGGGCGCGGATCCTGTTCTCGAACGATCCCCCGTAGGCATCGTCCCGGCGGTTGGAGAGCGGGGACAGGAACTCGTGGAGGAGATAGCCATGGGCTGCGTGGATCTCCACGATGCGAAACCCCGCCTCGAGCGCCCTGCCGGCGGCATGGCCGAACGCGTCCACGACGAGCCGGATCCCGTCCGCGTCGAGCGCGCGCGGGCTGGGATAGTCCTCCGAGAACGCCACCGCGCTCGGCGCCCAGACATCGTCGGGCCAGCCGCCGGCTTCGGCGGAGGCGGTCCCCCGCACGTCGTCCCAGGGACGGTGCGTGCTCGCCTTGCGGCCCGCGTGGGCCAGCTGGATTCCGGGCACCGCGCCCTGACCGGCCACGAACGCGGTGATGCGAGAGAGCATCTCGAGATGGGCGTCGTCCCAGATTCCCAGGTCGTGCGGACTGATGCGGCCGTTCGCGGCCACGGCGGTCGCCTCGGTGAGGACGATGCCGGCTCCCCCGGCCGCGAACGACCCCAGATGGACCAGATGCCAGTCCCGGGCGAAGCCGTCACGGCTGGAGTACTGGCACATGGGCGAGACGCCGACACGATTGCGCGCCTCGACGTCCCGCAGCTTCAGAGGAGTAAACAGCGCGGACATATGACTTCACCTCGGAATCATCGAGCTCTTTGTCGCTCCTCTGACCCCTTGGCGCCGAAGGCGTTCCCGACGCCGGCGTCCTTCCCGGCACCGAGTCCATCTTCGCTACTCCGTCCGCAGCACCTCCACCGGATCCAGCTTGGCCGCCCTGCGGGCCGGCATGATGCACGCCACCGCGGCCACCGCGGCGTAGGCCACCGCCACAGCCACGTACGTAGCCGGGTCGGTCGCCGGAACGCCGAACAGGAGGCCCCGCAGCACGCGAGAGAGCGCGAGTGCCGCGACGAGGCCGATGCCCAGGCCCAACAGCGCGGTCCGCATGCCGTCCACCACGATGTTCCGCACCATCCCCGCGGGCTGGGCTCCGACGGCGATCCGGATGGCCATCTCCCGGGCGCGCTGCGCCACGGAATACGCGATCACGCCGTACATCCCGATGGCCGCCAGGACGAGCGCCAGGAGCGCGAAGACGTCCACGAGCAGCATGTTGAAGCGTGGCGATACGAAGCGGCTCGCCTCGTAGTCGCTCAGGGGCACGAAGCTGGAGACCTGGAGGTCCGGGTCCACGGTCTTCAGTCGCTCCTCGGCCGCGTTCGAGAGGGATCCGAGGGACGCGGTGGTCACCGGGCTCGAGGTCCGGATGACGTAGTAGGTGGCCCACCGCGGCTCCTGCGCCTTGGGCCAGTAGATCTCCGCTCGCAGGACGTCGCTGCTCCTGAGCGGGGGCACGTCGGGAACGACGCCCACGATCTCCATCGTCCGGTCGTGCATCGTCACTCGCCGCCCCACCGCCTCGCCGTCGCTCAGGTAGCGATCCGCGAAGGTCCGATTCACGATGGCCACCGGCAGGCTGCCGGCATCGTCACCCAGGGTGAAGTCGCGTCCCTGGAGGATGGGGAGCCCGAGCGCCCCGAAGTACCCGGGCCCGATGTCGAACCAGCGCGCCGAAGGGCGCTCCTCGGCCGACGGGCTCGGATTACCCGCGATCTCGAAATCCCCGGTCTCCACACCTCCGAAGAGCGGTCCGGCCGAGGTCGCCCCGACGCCCACGACGCCGGGCAGCGATCGGAGCGCTTCGGCCCCCCGCTCGAAGAGCGCGACCGCCTCGACGCCCTGCGGATACTTGTCGTGCGGCGCCAGGGCCCAGGTCGTTACGATGTCGGCCTTCTCGAAGCCCGGGTCCCAGCTCGTCAGCCCGACGAAGCCCTTCGTCATCAGGCCAGCTCCGATGAGCAAGACGAGCGCCAGGGCTGTCTCGCCCACCACGAGCGCGTCCCGCAGACGACTCCTCGTCCGACCCCCGTCGTGCGCGGCGCGCAGGCTCCCCCCGAGGTCCGTCCGTCCCGCCTGGATCGCGGGCGCCAGCCCGAAGAGAAGCGCGGTCAGCGCCGAGAGGCCGATCGTGAACAGCAGCACGCGCAGGTCGACGTGGACCTCGGAGAGCCTCGGGATGGAGCTCGGCGCCACTTTGACGAACGCGTCGGTCCCCCACCAGGCCACGAGGAGACCCAGGCCGCCTCCCACCACGGAGACGAAGGCGCTCTCGGTGAGCAGGTGGCGCACCAGGCGCCCCCCGCTCGCGCCGAGCGAAGCGCGCAGGGCGAACTCACCCGTCCGATCGGTGGCCCGCACGAGCAGGAGGTTCGCCACATTGACGCATGCGATCAGTAGCACGAAGCCCACCGCTCCGAGAAAGATCCAGAGCGTCGCTCTGATCGAGCCCGCCACCTGGTCTCGCAACAGATCCACCCGAATGCCCCACGCGCGGTTGGCGTCGGGATACGCCTCGACCAGTGCGGCATGGATCCGGTCCATGTCCTCCCGCGCCTGCTGCAGCGTGACCCCCTCGGCCATCCGTCCCAGCACGAAGAAGCCGCGCCAGCCACGATTCGTGTAGTCGTCGACGATCGAGGTGAGCGGACGCCAGACGTCCACGTCGCCGAACCGGTAGATCCAGGCGTCGGCCGGCAAGACGCCGATCACGCGCACGTTCTGCCCGTCCACAGTCATCCGGGTGCCCAGGACCCCCGGGTCCCCGCCGAAGCGGTCCATCCAGAGCCGGTGGCTGATGAGCGCGACGTCGTTGCTGCCGACGGGCAGGTCGTCCGAGGTCATCAGCCGTCCCAGCTCGGGCTCGACGCCCTGCACGGTGAACCACCCGGGGGTGGCGACCCCTCCGCGGGCCGACTTGGTGCCGCCCTCGTCGGAGAGCACGACCGTCTCCCGGCGCGCGAGCCCCATGTCGTCGATCGACCGGCTCATGCGTGCCCAGTCGTCCACGTTCGGGGGGGACGCGGTGACCGTGGCGCCGAGACGCTCGTTGGTCTCGGC